>JADBZH010000011.1 GCA_020402585.1 Phenylobacterium sp.
CAGGGCCCGGGCCAGGGCGACGCGCTGGCGTTGCCCGCCCGACAGCTGGTCCGGCTTGCGCCCGCCCAGGCCGCCCAGCTGCACCAGCTCGAGGGCCTCCTCGACCCGCCGGTCGCGCTCCGCCCCCGGGACGCGGTCGATCTTCAATCCATAGGCCACGTTGTCGGCCACGCTCATGTGCGGGAAGACCGCATAGGACTGGAAGACCATGTTCACCGGCCGCCGGTTGGGCGGCACGTTCGAGATGTCCTGCCCATCGATCAGGATGCGGCCTTCGGTGGGGGTCTCGAACCCGGCGAGCATACGCAGGAGGGTGGTCTTGCCGCAGCCGGAGGGGCCTAGCAGGCAGAAGAACTCACCCTCGTCGATGGTCAGGGAGACGTTGTCGACAGCGACCATCCGGCCGAAGCGCTTGGTGACGTTCTCGAAGGTGATGATGGGCTTGCTCATGGCGCCTCAGGGACGGTCTTTGGGGCGGTCGAGGGCGGCGTGGCCGCCTGCCGTGGAGGCCGGATCGCCCTGGACCTTCAGGGCGATGGCGGTGAGGACAACGGTCAGGACGATCAGAATTGTGGAGGCGGCGTTGACCTCCGGCGTCACCGAGAAGCGGACCATGGAGTAGACCTTGACCGGGAAGGTCACGGTGTCCGGGCCAGACGTGAAGAAGGTGATGACGAAATCGTCCAGGCTGAGGGTGAAGGCCAGGAAGCCGCCGGCGACCAGGGAGGGCGTCATGTGCGGCAGGATGACGTCCTTCAGCGTGCGCCACTCGCTGGCGCCGAGGTCCCGGGCGGCCTCTTCAAGCTCGCGGTTGAAGCTGGCCATTCTCGCCCGGACCACCACCGCCACGAAGGGGAAGGAGAAGGAGACGTGGGCGATGATGATGGCGCCCAGGTTCATCGGCCAGGGCAGGCCCTGAGGCCAGGGCAGGACCTTGGCGAAGAAGACCAGCATGGCCACGCCCAGGCAGATCTCCGGCGCCACAATGGGCAGGGCCAGGGCGCCGTCGAAGCCGGTCTTGCCCGGAAAGCGGAACCGCCAGAGGGCCAGGGCGGCCAGGGCGCCGAGGATCAGGCTCAGGAAGGTGGAGACCGCGGCGATGGTCAGGCTGTTGACGAAGGCCTCGATCAGCGAGGCGTTGTTCAGGGCCTTCTCGTAGTACTTCAGAGTGAAGCCCTGCCAGACGATGTTGCGCCGGCTGTCGTTGAAGCTGAACACCATCAGCGCGACCAGCGGGGCGTAGAGGAAGATGCCGACGCCAGCCAGCCAAAGCTGCAGGGGCCACCGACGCAGGTATTCTAGGGGACCGGGGGCCGGACGCTTCGCCATCAGGCCGGCTCCCGCCGACGCCGCGAGAGCATCGCCTGCAGGGCGATGGCGATGAAGGTCATGTACATGAGCAGGAAGGACAAGGCGGCGCCAAAGGGCCAGTCATTGGCCCGCTTGAACTGGCGCTCGATGATGTTGGCGATCATCTGGCTGTCCGGTCCGCCCAGGAGGTCTGGCGTCAGGTAGGAGCCCAGGGCGGGAATGAAGGTGATGACCACGCCGGACGCGATTCCTGGCAAGGCCAGGGGCGCGACAATGGTCAGCAGGGTGCGAAGGTGCCCGGCGCCCAGGTCAAGGCTGGCCTCGAGGAGAGAGGTGTCCAGCCGGTCCAGGGCCGAGTAGAGCGGCAGGACCATGAAGGGCAGGTGGACGTAGACCAGCCCCAGCACGACGGCGAAATTGTTGTGCAGGAGCTCCAGGGGCTGGAAGGGCCCCAGAGCCCCCACGCCAAGTACGCCCACCACCGCGTCCAGTCCGTTCCAGAGCCACTCCAGGGATTGGTTCACGTAGCCCTCGGTCCTGAGGACGGCGATCAGTGCGTAGGTCCGGATCAGGAGGTTGGTCCAAAAGGGCAACATGACGGCCAGGAGCAACCAGGTCTTGGCCTTGGCCGGGGCGAAGGTGATGGCGAGAGCGACCGGGAAGCCGATGACCAGACAGATCAGGGTCGTCAGCCCGGCGATGCCGACCGACTTGACGAAGATCTTCAGATAGAGCGGGTCGAAGGCCCTGAGATAGTTCGAGAAGGTTCCCGTAAGGGCGATCTCGGTCAGGCCCCGGTTCTCGCCGAAGGAATAGAGCCAGACGATCCCCATGGGGATCATGAAGAAGAGGACCAGCCAGAACAGCGGCGGGCCCAGGACAGCGCTGAACAGGCCCTTCGCCGATTTCCAGTGCTGTTCCATCCAGGGGCTCCGGCGTCAGGTCAGGCGGCGCGCACCCGGGTCACGACTTCCTCGTAGAGGCTGGCCTTCTCCGCCCCTTCGAAGGCGCCGTACTCGCACTTGGCCATGACGTCGGCGGGCGGGAAGATGGCGGGGTTGTTGCGGTAGCTCTCCGGCATCAGGGCCTTCGCCGCCGCGTTCGGCGTCGGATAGAGGATGGTCTCGCTGATCTTCTTCCCGGCCTCGGCGTCGAGCAGGTAGTTGATGAAGGCATGGGCGTTGTTCGGTCGCGGCGCCCCCACCGGGATGCAGAGGTTATCGGAGTTGATGAGGCTGCCCTCCTTGGGCACGACGAAGCCGATATCCGGGTCCTCGGTCATGATCTGGGCGATGTCGCCGTTGTACTCCAGGACCAGGTCCACCTCGCCGGACAGGAGCATGTCCTGGCCATTGTCCTCATGGAAGGCCTTCACGAAGGGCTTCTGGCGGATCAGCATCTTCTCGATCTCAGCGATCATCTCGGGCGGGATGTTGTTGACCGAGTGACCCTTGTACTTGGCGGCCAGCCGGATCAGGTCCGCGGACTCCGACAGGAGGGCGATCTTGCCCTTGTAGGCGTCGGAGTCGAACAGCCACTTCCAGCTGTCCGGAACCCCCTTCACCTTGCTCTTGCGGTACCCGATGCCGAGGACCAGCCAGGTGTAGGGGGCCGACATCTTCCGGCTGGGATCATAGTCCGGGTTCATGAAAGTGGGGTCGATGTTCTTCAGGTTCGGGATCTTCGAATGATCGAGGGGCTGGATCAGCTTGGCCTCGGTCATGCGGCTGACGAACTCATTGGAGGGGACGATGACATCGAAGCCCGGGTTGCCCGCCTTGAGCTTGGCGAACAACTCATCGTTGGTGGCGAAGAGGCTCATGTTCACGTCAACGCCGCTGGCGGCCTTGAAGTCGGCCAGGGTCGTCTCGCCGATGTAGGTGTCCCAGTTGTAGAAGTTCAGCTTGGGTTCCTCGCCGCCTCCGGCGGGTGCGGCGCCGGGCTGGGAGCAGGCGCTGAACGAGACTCCGATGGCGGCGGCGCCAAAGGCGGTGAGCAGGCTGCGGCGGGACGCGCCGCGTCCGGAAAGCATCGACATCGGGAAAGTCTCTCCAGGGGCTGGTTTCTCCCGGGAGGATGACGGCGCCAATGCGTCGGGATCAATCCCGAAAGCGCCTGAGCCTGTACGGTTTCAGGCGTTGCCCAGATACCAGTCATAGTCGAGGGCGGTGACGACGGCGCCGAAGCGGTCCTGCTCCGTGCGCTTGACCGACGTGAACATGTCGACAAAGCGCGGACCGAGATAGTCCCGCAGCACTTCGGACCGCTCGAACAGGTCGACGGCCCCCACCCAGTCGGTCGGCAGGCGCACCCCGTCACGGGCCGCAGCCGCGTAGCCGTCGCCCTCCACCGCCGGCCCAGGGTCCAGCCGGTTCACGATGCCGTGGTGAGCCGCCGCCAGCAGGGCGGCCAGGACGAGGTGGGGGTGGGCGTCGGCGCCGGCCACGCGGTGTTCCACATGCCGGGTGACGGGCGGCCCGGCCGGGACGCGAAGGGAGACCGTGCGGTTGTTCACCCCCCAGGTCGGCGCTACGGGAGCGTAGGAATTGGCCCGGAAGCGCCTGTAACTGTTGGCGTTGGGCGCCAGGATCGCCATGCAATCGCCCATCAGGGCCTTCATGCCCCCGATGGCGTAGCGGAGCAGGTCCGAGCCCTCCGGCCGGTCGTCGGCGCACAGGTTGGCGCCCGAGGCGTCGGCAAAGCTGACATGAACATGGAAGCCGCTGCCCGCCCGGTCAGCCCAGGGCTTGGCCATGAAGGTGGCTTCGCAGCCATGGCGCGGAGCGATGCCCTTCACCGCCCGCTTGTATCGGACAGCGTCATCGGCGGCGGCCATGGCGTCCGGCTTGTGATGCAGGGTCAGCTCGACCTGGGCCGGGGCGAACTCGGAGATCGCTCCCTCGAGGGGCAGGCCCATGACGTCCGCCGTGTCCCAGAGCTCACGCAGGAAGGGCGCATGGTCCTCCAGTTCCGGGAGGCCGTAGACCTGGATGCCCTCGGGCCGGCGCCCGGTGCGGACCGAGCGCGCCGGCAGGACCTCGCCGTTCGGGCCCCTGGCCATGTCGACCAGGTAGAATTCCAGCTCGCAGGCGGCGACGGGAGTCAGGCCGTCGGCGGCGTAGCGGTCCAGCACCCGGCGCAGGACATGCCGGGGGTCGAGGTCGTTGGGAGCGCCGTCCAGCTCGTACATGGACAGCATGACCTGGGCGACGTCTGGCCCCAGCCAGGGGGCCAGGGTCAGGGTCCCGGGCACAGGTCGGGCGCGACGGTCGGCATCTCCGTCCTCCCAGACCAGGCCAGTGTCCTCGCAGTCGGCGCCCTGGGTGTCGACAACCAGGATGGAGCCCGGGAGGAAGCGCCCATAGTCGTAGACTGCGGGGAGCTCATCGATCCTCAGGCGTTTGCCGCGCGGCACGCCGGTCAGGCCCGTGAAGACGACTTCGACGAACCGGACCTCGGGATGGGCGGTCATGAACGCCCGGCATTCCTCGGGACCGGCGACAGGATTGGCGGGCATGGACGGAACCTCGGATCAGATGTCTCGGGCACCTTTGCCACGCCAGGTCCGGTGCGCCAACCGCCGGCCGCAGGTCAGGAGGGTGGCGATCTTTCCATGGCGATCACCTGAGCAACCCGCTCCATGGGCGCCTGGGAGGTGGTGATCAGGCCCGTCGCGCCATTGTCCATGTCGCTGATCAGGCTGAGTGCGAGGCCCACAAGCACAAACATGCCGCTGGTGGAGATGAAGTGTCGGGACCCCATCGCCGCCAGGGTCAGGCCCACCAGGAGGGCGGATCCCAGGGCGAAGACATGGACGCTGCGCATGATGCGCTGGGGGATTCGGGCGTCATAGGCCGCAAGTCGGCGCTCGGCGTCATCGAACATCTCGTTGGTCGCATTGAGAAGCGAGACGGAGATCCGTTGGCCCGCCGGGGTATCGAGGGCCTGGTCGGTGACATCCCAGATCGCGGACTGGAGTTGGGCGGTCTGCTGTTGCACCGTCGCCAGGGCGGCCGGGTCCGCCCGGTCGGTACTGAAATCCAATCGGACGCGGACATAGTCGTGCATCAAGGCGTTCAGCCGGTCACGCTGGGGGTTCTCGAGCAGCTGATGGCGAAGGTGGGTCGTGGAGATCGCGGTCGCTTCGGCGGTGACGAGGTCCCTGCGAAGCTCAAAGTTCGAGTGGGCGATGCTGAAGGTGAAGGCGATCAGGAGGGCCAGGAGGGTCAGGGCGGTGGACATGACGAAGTCGGAGCCTTCACCGCCTGGCAGCCGACGCCACTTTCGGAACCGCAGGTAGGACCTGTAGCCGACCTCCATCGTCAGGATCAGGGCGACGGAGTATCCGAGCCAGGACAGGGTGGCGTTGAACATCGGCGTCCTCCTCCGGGTGCGCCCTAGGCCTTCGGCGCTTTCCCCTCTGCGATATACACTTCTCCCCCGCTCTCGCGGAAGCGGCGGGCCATGTCGGCCATACCGGTGGCGACGTCGTTCTGGGCCGCTGCGGCGTCACGGATTTCCTGGCTGATCTTCATCGAGCAGAACTTCGGACCACACATTGAACAGAAGTGCGCGGTCTTGAAGGCCTCCTTGGGCAGGGTCTCGTCGTGGTAGGCGCGAGCGGTCTCAGGATCCATGCCGAGGTTGAACTGGTCCTCCCATCGGAACTCGAACCGGGCGCGGGAGAGGGCGTCATCCCAAGCGCGGGCGGCGGGATGGCCCTTGGCCAGGTCGGCGGCGTGGGCGGCGATCCGGTAGGCGATCACCCCGTCCTTGACGTCCTTGCGGTCCGGCAGGCCGAGATGCTCCTTCGGCGTGACGTAGCAGAGCATGGCGGTGCCGAACCAGCCGATCATGGCCGCACCGATCGCCGAGGTGATGTGGTCATAGCCCGGCGCGACATCGGTGGTCAGTGGGCCGAGGGTGTAGAAGGGCGCCTCGCCACAGGCGGCCAGCTGCTTGTCCATGTTGGCCTTGATCTTGTGCATCGGCACATGGCCGGGGCCCTCGATCATGGTCTGGACACCATGCTTCCAGGCCACCTTGGTCAGCTCGCCCAGGGTCTCGAGTTCGGCGAACTGCGCCGCGTCATTGGCGTCGGCCAGGCAGCCCGGCCGCAGGCCGTCGCCCAGGCTGAACGAGACGTCATAGGCCCGCATGATCTCGCAGATGTCCTCGAAGTGCTCGTAGAGGAAGTTCTCGCGGTGGTGGGCCAGGCACCACTTGGCCAGGATGGAGCCGCCCCGAGAGACGATGCCGGTGACCCGCTTGGCCGTCAGGGGGATGTAGGCCAGCCGCACGCCGGCATGGATGGTGAAGTAGTCCACCCCCTGCTCGGCCTGCTCGATCAGGGTGTCCCGGAAGACCTCCCAGTTGAGATCCTCGGCGACGCCGCCGACCTTCTCCAGGGCCTGGTAGATGGGCACTGTGCCTATCGGGACCGGGCTGTTGCGCACAATCCAGTCGCGGATGTTGTGGATGTTCCGGCCGGTGGACAGGTCCATGACCGTGTCCGCGCCCCAGCGGATGGCCCAGACCATCTTGTCCACCTCGTCGGCGACAGTCGAAAGGACGGCGGAGTTGCCGATGTTGGCGTTCACCTTGACCAGGAAGTTGCGGCCGATCGCCATCGGCTCCAGCTCGGTGTGGTTGATGTTGGCCGGGATGATGGCCCGGCCCCGGGCCACCTCGTCGCGGACAAACTCGGGCGTCACGAAGTCGGGGATGGAGGCGCCGAAGTCCTCGCCATCGCGAAAGGCCGGATCCGAGGCCTGGCGACGCAGGTTCTCGCGGATCGCGACGTATTCCATCTCAGGGGTAATCAGCCCCTGGCGGGCGTACTCCAGCTGGGTGACGGCGGCGCCGGCGCGGGCGCGGTAGACCCGGCGGGGCGCCTCGAAGGCGGGGGCCAGGTGGGCGCCGGAGGCCCCGCCATTGTCCTCGGGGCGGACCTCCCGGGGCTGGGAGACAATCTCGACATCCCCACGTGAGACAACCCAGGGCTCCCGGGTGCGCGACAGGCCCCGGTTGATGTCGATGGTGACCGAGGGGTCGGTGTAGGGGCCGGAGGGGTCGTAGAGGGTGACGGGCGGCTCGCCAGCAGAGGGGTGCACCGCCACCTCACGGAACGGCACGCGGATGTCGGGCCAGAGGGTTCCTGTCTGGTGGACCTTGCGCGAGCCAGGAATGGCGCCGGTGGCGACTTCGGACCGGATGGGGTTCTGGACATTCATCGGCGCTCTCCGCGTGCAGGGGGCCGACGGCGCGGGCAAGCGTTGTCGAGGCGCCTTTCCCTTCGCCGGCATGACCCGGATCAGGTTCTGCGGGTCGCGGGCTCGCCCGCCTCTCAGCCGCCTGAGCGCGGCTCCCCGAGGACCTCCGGACCCTAGGTCGGATTCCGCCTCTTGGAAAGGAAAAGGGCGGCCGCCGGATCGGCGACCGCCCCTGGGCTCCAGGTCGTCAGCGACCGGTCAGCCGCGCGGCGCCAGGTTGGCGCTGGTGGCCGTCCGGGTCTGCGACTTCTTGGACTCGGTCAGGATGTAGGCGCGGAGGTCCTCAACTTCCTTTTCGTTCAGGAAGCGCGAGAAGCTCGCCATGCCGCGGCTGGCCAGGGCGCCGTCGAGCATCACGGACTTGAAGCTGTCAGCGGTGAGCAGCATCTGCGACTTCTTCAGGTCGGGCAGGTAGGTCCCTGAAACGCTGGGGCCATGACAGACCTGGCAGTTCTCATGATAGAGGGCGAAGCCGTTCTTTGCATCGCCCTTGCCCGCGACGACCTGGGTCAGTTCCAGCGCCGGAATCTCGGGGATGACGTAGGGCTTGGCCGTCGCCTTCCCGCCCAGCTTGAAGACCATGAGTCGCCCGGGCAGGCGGGGGCGGTCCTTCAGCATGATGGAGGCCGAGGTCGCGGCGGCGCCGCCGTAACCTACCATTAGGGCGACGTACTGCTCGCCGTCGAGCTCGTAGGTGGACGGGGCCGCGACGATGCCGTTGCCCGTGTCCAGGCTCCAGAGCTTCTTGCCGGTGGCCGCCTCGTAGGCGACGAAGTCGCCTTCGCCCGCGCCCTGGAAGACGAGACCGCCGGCCGTGGACAGGATGCCGCCATTCCAGAAGAACGGATGTTCGATCGTCCAGCGCGCCTTTCCGGCGACGGGGTCCCAAGCGATCAGCTGGCCCTTGTAGAGGGCCTTGATCGCCTTCAGCTGCGCGGCGTCATCAGGAAGGGCGTTGGCGAGGAAGTCGGTGCCGAGGTTCCAGGCGCCAGGGCGATACTTGAAGTCCTTCACCCGGGTATAAGCGAAGGGGGCCGTGTGGGCTGGAATATAGACAAGTCCTTCCTTCGGATTGAACGCCATCGGATGCCAGTTGTGGGCGCCCAGCGGGCCAGGAAGCGCCATGGCGGGTGCGTTCTCGTACCGTGCGCCCTCCACCTCGATTGGCCGTCCAGTCTTCAGGTCCACCCCCTTGGCCCAGGTGACGGGGGCGTACGGCGTGGCCGAGATCAACTGACCGGTCGCGCGGTCGATGACATAGAAGAAGCCGTTCTTCGGCGCCTGCATGAGGACCTTGCGGGGTTGTCCACCCACAGTGAGGTCGGCAAGGATCATGTGCTGGGTCGCTGTGTAGTCCCAGCTTTCGCCTGGAGTGGTCTGATAGTGCCAGACGTACTCGCCTGTGTCGGGCCTCAGGGCCAGGATGGATGACACAAAGAGGTTGTCGCCCTTGCCGTCAGAACGCTCCTGGTGGTTCCAGGGCGTCCCGTTGCCGACGCCGAGGTAGACGATGTCCAGGGCCGGATCATAGGCCATGGAGTCCCAGATGGTCGCGCCGCCGCCGGTCTTCTTCCAGGTCTCTCCGAACCAGCTTCCCGCCGCCTTCTCCGCCATGATCTTGTCGGAGGCCGCACCATCGGGCTTACCCTCTGGATTAGGGGCTGTGAAGAAGCGCCAGACCAACTTGCCGGTGTCGGTGTCGTAGGCCGACACATAGCCGCGAACGCCGTACTCCGCCCCGCCATTCCCGATAAGCACCTTATCCTTCACGATGCGTGGAGCGCCGGTGATGGTGTAGGGGCGGGAGGTGTCTGTGGTCTGGACAGTCCAGACGGGCTTGCCGGTCTCCGCATCCAGGGCGATGAGCCTGCCGTCGAGGGCGCCGAAGTAGACCTTGCCCTTCCAGACGGCGACGCCGCGGTTCACGACGTCACAGCAGGCGTCCATCGCCTTGGCGCCTTCGACCTTGGGATCGTAGGACCACTTCAAAGCGCCTGAGCGCGCATCGAAGGCGTAGACCTTGGACCAGGCGGTGGTGGTGTAGAGGACGCCGTCGACCATGACCGGCGTCGCCTCCTGGCCGCGGTCCGTGTCGAACTCGTGGTACCAGGCCAGGCCAAGGTCCTTCACGTTCGAGATGTTGATCTTGTCGAGGGGGCTGTAGCGCTGCTCGTCGTAGGTCCGGCCCACCGCCAGCCATTCGCCGTTGGCGCTGGCCGCGGATAGCCGCTCGCCATCCACGCGTCCCGCCTTGCCGCCGGCCTGGCTGCAGGCCGCCAGCAGGACGGCCACGGCGAATACTCCCACAAGGCGCTGAAGCGTCATCGTTTCCTCCCCCGGACGCCCTCTTTGGGCATGGCGGGAGTATGCCCAGCCGGAGCCGAACGGCAAGTCGTGACGTTGCGTCACTTGCCTTGGACGCCAGCCTCGTGCTCTTGGACCGGAAACTTGGCCTTTACCCGGCTCTGCGACGTTCTCGGGCGGTGCGGGCCTGGACGCCAGTCGAAAACCCGGGGGAAGCCGGTCCATGAGCAAGACCATCCTTGTGGTGGATGATGATCCGACCCAGAGGCGCCTGATCAAGGCGATCCTTGAGCGGGAGGGCTTTGCGGCGGCGCTGCTCCCGAGCGGGGACGCCCTTCTGGATCGTCTGGCTACAGGCGGCGCCTGCGACCTGATCCTTCTTGACCTGGTCATGCCGGGGCGTTCCGGCATCGAGACCCTGGCCGACCTCAGGGCCCGTGGCCACCAGCACCCGGTCATCGTCCTGACCGCCTCAGGCGGAATCGACACGGTGGTGTCGGCCATGCAGGCGGGCGCCTGCGACTTCTTCGTCAAGCCGGCTTCGCCGGAGCGGATCGCCATCTCGATCAGCAACGCCCTGTCGATGGGCGCCCTGAGATCCGAAGTCGCGCAACTGCGCAAGCGTGTCGAGGGTCGTACGACCTTCGACGACCTTGTCGGGGACTCACCTGCGATGCAGCTGGTCCGGCGCATGGGAGAGCGCGCCGCCCGGTCCTCGATCCCCGTCCTGATTTCCGGGGAGAGCGGCGTTGGCAAGGAGGTGATCGCCCGCGCCGTTCATGGCTCTTCCGAGCGCGCCGGACGACCCTTCGTGGCGGTCAACTGCGGCGCCATCCCGGCGGCGCTGGTGGAGTCCATCCTCTTTGGTCACGAGAAGGGCAGCTTCACGGGCGCCACGGAGCGTCACGCGGGCAAGTTCCAGGAGGCCAATGGCGGGACCTTGCTGCTCGACGAGATCGGCGAGTTGCCCATGGAGATGCAGGTGAAGCTGCTCCGGGTGCTCCAGGAGGGCGAGGTCGATCCGGTGGGCGCGCGGCGCTCGGTCAAGGTCGATGTGCGCATCATCTCGGCCACGAACCGGAACCTGACCCAGGCGGTTTCCGAGGGCTCCTTCCGGGAGGACCTGTTCTATCGGCTCAATGTCTTTCCCATTGAGGCCCCACCCCTCCGGGATCGCCGGCAGGATATCCCGGCCCTTGCCGAGGCCTTCATCCAACGCTTCAACATCGAGGAAGGCCGCCCGGTGTCCGGAGCGACGCGGGAAACCATGGACATGTTGACCCGGTATGACTGGCCAGGGAACATTCGCCAGCTCGAGAATGCGGTCTACCGGGCCATCGTGCTTTCGGATGGATCCCAGCTTCAGCCCTACGATTTTCCGGCGATCTCCGGCCTGTCGCCACCGACAGGGTCAGCTCCGGCGGCGGCGGCGGCGCCCCAAGCTAATGTGCAACCGACCGAAAGCGGCCCGCATCCTCCTTTAGCGGACTCTCCGGTCCGGATCCTTGACGAAGAGGGGCATGTCCGAGCCCTCGACGCCATAGAAGGGGACCTCATCCGTCTGGCGATCGAGCGCTACGAGGGTCACATGAGCGAGATCGCCCGTCGCCTCGGCATTGGTCGCTCCACCCTCTACCGGAAGGTCCGAGAGAACGGCCTTGGCGACATGGCCGGCCTCGACGGCGGCTGACATCGGACTCAGGCCGGATCGTCTCCCGCCTCCCGGTCCGGGGGCGTTCCACCTCTGCCGGGACGCCGACGCCCCCCTCGCCCGGCGCTCGCGGGCGTTTCACCCGACGCCTTGGCGGCGATCTCCTTGAGCTTGCGATGCTGGAGGGCCGACAGCGCCTGACCGGGAGCACCTTTCTCCGGATCGCCGAACGCCCGGCCATAGGTCTGGATCCGGGTCTCGACAGAGCCGAGGAACTCGCCCTCCCAGTCGGACAGGTCGATGCCCGCCCTTTCAGCCTTTCGGCGCGTCCGCCGGAGGGCGTTGAGGGCGGACCTCCGCGCCGCCTCCCGGGGATCGGCGGGGCCGCGCTTCAAATCTCGCCGATCGCCGAAAGGTAGAGGTCGAGGATGGCCTCTTCCTCCTGCCGCTTGGCGCGGTCCTGCTTTCGCAACCGGACCACCTTGCGGAGGATCTTGACATCGAAGCCAGCGCCCTTGGCCTCGGCGAAGACCTCCTTGATCTGCTCCATGACCTCCGCCTTTTCCTGCTCCAGGCGCTCTATCCGCTCCACGATGGTGCGCAGCCGCCCCTGGGCGTCCTGGTTCAGAACATCGGAATGGGCGTCGTCGCTGGCCATGAGGTCAGCCTCCTGCAGGATTGTGTCGGGGTTGCGGCGCAGACCCTAGCGAGGGCCGCAGGTCATGTCGCGCGCGCGAGGGGAGCCGAAGCGCCCAGATACAGGATCATCTGTGGAAAACCGCCCGGACGCACCGGGCGCAAGCCGTCTCAGCCCTGCTTGGCCTTGAAGCGGGGGTCGGTCTTGTTGATGACGTAGACCACGCCCTTGCGGCGCACCAGCTTGCAGTCGCGGTGGCGAGTCTTGAGCGACTTGAGCGAGCTTCTGACCTTCATGACCTTCGTCTTCTCTGGGGTCGGGACAAGAGCCCGGGCGACCGAGTGAGCGGCGCGTATACGGAACCCCCGGCGGCGAGTCAATCAGCCTGACCGCAAACCCGGGCCTGCGACATTGCCCCTGACCCCGGCGCACCCTAACTCTGAGCGCATGAAGCGTCGCACCTTCCTGGTCACAGCCGCGGCCACGCTCGCCACACCGGCGGTGGGCGCCGGGCCCAGGGGCGATCCCCTGGCCGCCGAAGAAGCGGCCTTTGCGGAGTGGCTCTCCGCCTTCAGGGTCACCGCCCTCGCCTCCGGCCTGCCCTCAGAGGTCCTGGAAAGGGAGCTCGCAGACCTGCGGCCCGACCCCCGCGTTCGGGGATCCGACCGGAACCAGCCTGAGTTCTCCCGCCCGTTCAGTCACTATGTGAGGCGAGCCGCCGGCGAGGACAGGGCGGCGATCGGCAGTCGCCGCATGGCGGAGCTGGACCCGGGGCTTGCCAGCGTCGAGGCCGCCTCCGGCGTCCCCCGGGAGATGCTGGTCGCCATCTGGGGCATGGAGTCCGGGTACGGCGCATTTCTCGGCGACCAGGACATCATCCGCTCCATGGCCACCCTTGCAGCGGACGGGCGCCGCCGGGGCTTTGCCGAGGACCAGCTCCTCGCGGCCCTGCGCATCATCGCGTCCGGGGAGTGGCCGCGGGAGCGACTGGTGGGGTCCTGGGCCGGCGCCATGGGGCAGACCCAGTTCATCCCGGCCAACTTCCTCTCCCTGGCCGTAGACGCCGACGGCGATGGCCGGCGCGATGTCTGGGGCTCCTCGATCGACGCCCTCGCGTCCGCTGCGAACCTGCTGGCGAGGTCCGGCTGGGTCCGCGGGCAGGGTTGGGCCCTGGAGGTCGCCGCCCCGGACGGCTTTGACTACTCGGTGGGCGAGTCCTTGAGCGCGCCCCCCGCCGCCTGGGGCGATCTGGGGCTGCGGCGCGCCGGCGGAGGCCCGCTCGACCTGGACGCCTCCGAAGCGACTCTGCTGGCCCCGACGGGCGCCAAGGGCCCCCTCTTCCTGCTGACGACCAATCACTTCGTGATCCGGCGCTACAACAACGCCGTGACCTATGCCCTCGCCAGCGGCCTGCTGGCCGATGGCATCGCCGGCCGGCCCGGCCTGGTCCGGCCCTGGCCGGAGGAAGTTCCGCTTTCCCTCGCTGACCGGATCTCCGCCCAGGCGGCGCTGAAGGCGGCGGGCCACGATGTCGGCGAGTTGGACGGCGTCATGGGGTTGAGGTCCCGCGCCGCCCTGCGAACCTGGCAGAAGACCCGCGGCCTGGTGGCCGACGGATACCTCTCGCCGGACATGGTCGCCCTCCTGAAGGCCCCCGCGGGCTAGACGAGGCCGTCATCCGGTCCCTCGACCTTTGTGGGTTTTGGGTTGGCGGCCTTCAGCTGGGGGTTGCTGTAGGCGTAGACCAGCATGGCGACCATGAGGACCGCATTGAGGAGGAAGGGCGCAGGTCGGACGTGCTCGTAGAGGAGGACAAAGGCGGGAGCGAGGACCACGTTGATCCCGTTCACGGCGGCGATTGCGCCTGCGGCCCGGGCCTGCTCCTCCATGCGTACGGCCAGAGAGGCGCCGACCGTAAAGCCCGGGCGCGCTAGGCCGAAGCCCAGGCTGGAGATAGCGTAGCCGGCCACAACCCCCCAATAGTCTGGCGCCGCCGCGACGATCAGATTGCCTATGGCGGCGACCGCCACACCCCACCTGAGGAGCTGGCGGGGGGTCATCTCGAACCGGGGGATCAGGCCCCACTGGGCGAGCAGGCCCGCCATCGCGCCAAACATCATGGCGATGGCGATGAACCCCTGGGCCTCAGTGGGTGAGACCGCCATCTTGTCAATGATGAGGAAACCCAGGGTCTGGCCCTGGGCCGTCTGACTCGCGGCGACGATGAACCCGTAGATGAGAAAGGGGGTTATCCGGGGGTCCAGCCACATCGGGGGCCCGGAGGCCTTCTCGCCAAGGGCCTCGCTTCCGGCAGGCGGCGGCGGCGGACGGTAGCGGCTCTCTGGAAGCCGCCGCCAGACGATCACAAGCATGGCGCCGGCCATCAGCGAGAAGGCGGCCATGGGCCCTGCCAGTCCAAGGAAGGGAAGGACAAACAGGGGCGCGATGAACGGACCGACCACCGTGCCCAGGCTGAAGGCGCCTGCGAGACCGGACATGGCCTGGGTGCGCTGGGCCTCGGGGGTGTGTTCGGCCACATAGGCTTGGGTCGCGGGGTTCGAGGCGGCGCCGAACAGACCGAAAAGGGCGCGCGCCAGAAGGAAGAGGACAAAAATGACCACAGGCGCGGCGAGGGAATGGAGGCCCGCCGCCACGACGATCGCGCAGAAGGCCATGGAGACCATGAACCCCGCCAGCCCGACCATCATCAGGGGCTTGCGTCCGTACCGGTCAGAAAGGCGCGCCCACATGGGCGACGAGAAGGCCCACAGCAGGGCCGACAGGGAAAACACGGCGGCGACCATCGGGTCGGGCATGCCGATGGAGCGGCCGATGGCCGGCAGCACCGAGATCATGCCGGTGTTGCCCATGGCGGTGACCATGGAGACCGCGAAGATGATGGCGAATGTCGATCGCGGCAGACCGCTGGGACCGCTGGCGACGGAAGGGGAGCCGCTGGACATTCCCCGCTGATAGGACCCCGACCGCGTCAACGCCACCCCGGATCATGATCACCGGACGTTAAGCATTCCCCGTTATCCCCAGACAGAACTGTCAACGGGCGCCGTAAGCATGTTCCAGATCATCGGCATCGTCATGCTCTTCGTCTGCATCTTCGGCGTCTACATCATCCATGGCGGAAAGATGGACGTGGTGATCGCCGCGGCCCCCTTCGAGCTGGCGATGATCTTGGGCGCTGGCATCTCGGCCCTCCTGATCGGCAACTCTGTGACCGTGATCAAGGGCGTCGCCGGCGGCATGGGCAAGATCTTCAGCGGCGCCAAGTGGAAGGCGTCCGACTACAAGGACCTTCTGTCCCTTCTGTTCCTCCTGACCAAGACGATGAAGGCCAAGGGGGTCATCGCCCTGGAAAGTCACATCGAGAACCCGCAAGATTCCACCTTGTTCGGCCGCTTCCCCAGGATCGTGAAGGATCACTTCGCGGTCGACTTCATCTGCGACACCCTGCGGATGATGACCATGAACCTGGAGGATCCGCACCAGGTCGAGGACGCCATGGAGAAGCAGCTCGAGAAGCACCACCATGAGGCCCTTGGCCCGGCCCACGCCCTGCAGAACATGGCCGACGCCCTGCCCGCCCTGGGGATCGTGGCGGCCGTTCTGGGGGTGATCAAGACCATGGGCTCCATCACCGAGCCCCCCGCCGTCCTGGGCGGCATGATCGGCAGCGCCCTCGTCGGCACCTTCCTGGGCGTGTTCCTGGCGTATGGCCTGGTGGGCCCGTTCGCGACACGGCTGACCTCCATCATCGAGGAGGAGTCGGCCTTCTACAAGATCATCCAGTCGGTCCTGGTCGCCCACCTGCATGGCAACGCCGCCCAGATCTCGGTGGAAATCGGCCGCGGCAGCGTGCCCAGCATGACCCAGCCGACCTTCTCGGAGCTTGAAGAGGCCCTCCAGGCCATCCCGCCGGAAGCCTGACCCGTCTAGAGCGGGAACACCCGGTTTACGTGTCCCATCTTGCGGCCCGCCCGCGCCTCGCGCTTGCCATAGAGGTGGAGGCGGGCGTTGGGCTCGGCGGCGAGCCCGGGCCACCGCAGGACGTCCTCGCCCAGGAGGTTCTCCATCTCGACCCTGGCCCGCGCCTCGACCGGGCCGAGAGGCCAGCCGGCGACGGCCCGGATGTGCTGCTCGAACTGGTCTGTGGCGGTCCCGTCCTGGGTCCAGTGGCCACTGTTGTGGACACGGGGCGCGATCTCGTTGACCAGGAGACGACCGTCCTGGAGCTCGAAGAGCTCGATCCCGATCACACCCACATAGTCCAGCCCCGCCAGGATCCTGTGCGCAATATCCTCGGCCTCCCGGGCGCGGGATGGCTCCACCTCCGCAGGCGCGGACGAACGCCGCAGAATGCCTGACTGATGAAGGTTCTCGGCCAGGGGAAAGGCCGCCATCGCGCCGTCCCAGCCCCGTGCCGCGATGATGGAGAGCTCTCGCCTGAAGGCCGCCGGCGCCTCGACGATGACTGGCCGCGCGCCCAGGGACCGGAAAACCTCGGCGGCCTGCCCTGCGGTTTCCGCCCAGGCCTGTCCCTTGCCGTCATAGCCGTCGCGCCGTGTCTTGATGAGCACCCGCCCCCCCAGCGCGGCGGCGGCCTGGATCGCCTCCTCGGCTGTCGACGCCGGGCGGAAGTCGACGGTCGGTGCACCCGCTGTGTTGAGGAAGGTCTTCTCCTCCACCCGGTCCTGGGCCGTGGAGAGCGCCCGTGGGCCCGGCGCCACGGGAACCCCGCGAGCGATGAGAACCTCCAGCGCGCCGGCGGGTACGTTCTCGAACTCGACAGTCACCACGCTGCAGGCGTCCGCCAGTGACTCCAAGGCCGCAGCGTCATCGTAAGCGGCGACGATATGACGGGCGCAGACACGCGAAGCGGGGCAGTCCGGCTCCGGATCCAGCACCACGACATCGAATCCAAGGCGAGCGGCGGCTGTAGCCAGCATCCGGCCGAGTTGGCCCCCGCCCAGTATGCCGATGGTCGATCCTGGCTGAAGCGGCGTCACGTCACCCTCAGTCGTCAGAAACCGTGTTGGCGACAGATGCGGTCTGGGCCTCCCGCCAGGCGCTCAGACGCCTTGCCAGCGCCTCGTCGGACAGGGCCAGGATCTGGGCCGCCAGCAGGCCGGCGTTGCGGGCGCCCGGCTCACCTATCGCCAGGGTGGCCACCGGCACGCCGGCTGGCATCTGGACGATGGAAAGGAGGCTGTCCATTCCCTTCAGCGCCTTCGATTCCACCGGGACCCCGAGGACAGGAAGGTCGGTCAGGGCGGCCGTCATGCCCGGGAGGTGAGCGGCGCCTCCGGCCCCGGCGATGATGACCCTGACCCCGGCGTCACGGGCGCCGCGGGCGAACTCGACCATGCGCAGCGGCGTCCGGTGGGCCGAGACCACCCGGGCCTCCCAGGCGACGCCAAGGGCGTCCAGCATGTCGGCGGCGCCCTTCATGGTCGGCCAGTCGGAGCGGCTGCCCATGATGATGGCGACGGGCGCGGCGGCAGCACTCATTTCAAAGCCCCTTGCGGCGAGGCGCGCGAGAATAGGCTCCACCTTCCTTGGGTCAACAGACTGTGCGAAACATGGTTAACGTTGCTGGAGATTCGCGGATCCTATCGCATGGTGCTGAAGGTCACAGGCGCGAGAAACCAGCCGTTTTCCGACATCCGGAAGCGCGCGCTGGCGGAGGCTGGAGCCAAGGTTGTAGGTCGGGGCCCCGCGCGTCCGGACGAAACCGCCTTCCTGGGACTCTCTGAGGCTGAACTCACCCCGGCGGTTCAGGGGGCCATCCGAACCCTCCTGACCGAGATCGATGACCTCAGGGGAGAGGTCGCCCGGTTGAAGGCCCAGCTTAGCCGGATCGAGACCCTTGCAGACCAGGACCCCCTGACTCCGGCGCTCAATCGCCGAGCCCTGATGCGGGAGCTCGACCGGATCCGCACATTCAGTCACCGGTATGGTTCGCCAGCCGCCCTCGTCTACTTTGACCTGGACGACTTCAAGGGGGTGAACGACCGCTTCGGTCACGCGGCAGGGGATCTCGCCCTTAGGGCGGTCGCGGAGCGGCTGATGTCTCAGGCCGCCCCCACAGACCTTGTGGCGCGGGTGGGAGGGGACGAATTCGCCGTGGCCCTCACCCAGGCCAGCCTGCCTGTCGCAGAGGTCCGAGCCCGCAACCTGGCGCGAAGCCTGGAGGCCAACCCCATCCAGTTCGGCGAATGGTCCGCTCCGATCCACGTCTCCTACGGCATCAGCGCGATCACGCCCGACGTCGAGAGTGAGGAGATCCTGGCAAGGGCGGACGCGGCCATGTACGCCCGACGTCGGGAACGCCGGGCCTGAGGAACACGCACAAGTCGCCCCCTCAGGCGATGATGTCGGGTGTCAGTTGGTCCTTCAGGCGCTGGATCTCGTCCTTGAGGGCAAGCTTCCTCCGCTTCAGGCGGCCGATCACCATCATGTCCGGTACCGGGGACAGGCCAATGGCCTGGATGGCGACCTCGAGATCGTTGTGGTCCAGCTGGAGCTCAGCAAGACGTCGGCGAATTTCGCCATCCTCGGCCGGGTCGGGGGTCCGGTTCACAGCAGCCTCCGCGGGCAATGGGCGGCGAAGGACGGTCCTGCCGGGAAACTGGTCTGCGCCGCACACAGGATGACCATATTCCGACCCCAAGGTTCAGACGGGCTTCAAAAGCAAACTTATGTGATCTGACAGGCGACGCCAGCGGGTGTTCACTGACTCCAGTCGCATGGAAGGAGACCCAGAGTCATGTCCATTGACGCTCGCATCCGCGAACTTGGCCGCCGTCACCGGTCGCTCGAAACCGAGCTCCGGGACGCCCTCGCCCACCCCAGCTCGACGGACAGCGCGATCCAGCAGATCAAGCGCCGAAAACTCCACATCAAGGAAGAGATCGAGATGCTCAGATCGCGGGCTCGGCCCGCGGCCTGAACCGTAGCTCAGTCCTCGTCTTCCGCCTGCGGCCAGGGTTCGGCCGTGGTTTCCGAGGCTGGCTCCAAAGTCGGGCCTTCCGGCTCGACGATGCCCTTGCGGGCATTATCCCGGGCGCGCTTCTCCGCCGCCTTGAGCACGATGTCGTCCAGCTCCAGCTGGGTCGACAGGCCCAGGCTCACAGGGTCCACCGGCTTGATGTTGGTCGAGTTCCAGTGGGTGCGGTTCCGCACCTGATCGATTGTGGCCTTGGTGGTGCCGAGAAGTCGGGAGATCTGGGCGTCCGAAACCTCGGGATGATTGCGCACGAACCAGGCGATGGCGTCTGGGCGATCCTGGCGACGGGAAACCGGCGTATAGCGCGGGGCCTTCTTGGTCGGCTTCAGGAGTTCGGCGTGCCGACTTTTCAGCGCCGTCATCCGGCGCTTCGGGTCCTGCTGGGCGGCGTCGATCTCCTCGCGGGAAAGCTGGCCATTCGCGATCGGATCTGCGCCGCGGA
This sequence comes from Phenylobacterium sp., assembly GCA_020402585.1. Taxonomy (GTDB): domain Bacteria; phylum Pseudomonadota; class Alphaproteobacteria; order Caulobacterales; family Caulobacteraceae; genus Phenylobacterium. The sequence goes on from JADBZH010000011.1 coordinate 19,639, forward strand.
TGTCGCGCGCGACCTCGCCATCGGCGATGCCCTTCACCTCGAGGGGGTGGAGGCCGCAGAAGTCCGCGATCTGCTCGAAGGTCAGAGAGGTGTTGTCGACGAGCCAGACAGCGGTCGCCTTCGGCATCAGAATGTCGGCCATGTCGGTCTCCTGAAATGACGGCGCCCGACCTTTCGGCCGGGCGCTGCGTAAAGCACGGGTCTTATACGCTGGAATCCGGGCCTCAGTCGAGGGGGCGGCGCTCCAGGATACGCAGACCATACCCGGCTGAGCCTGGAAGCACAGTGGCGGAATTGGTCAGAAGGACCATGTCGCGGACGCCAAGGTCGATCAGGATCTGGGCGCCGACGCCGTAGTCACGGATCACATTGGCCCCGTGATCGACCGCCGGGTCCGCCCCATAGCGCTCGGACAGCCAGGCCGGGTTGGAGTCGCTGATGAAGACGGCGACCCCGGCGCCTTCGCCCGCAGCGAGGGCTTCAAGGGCGGCGCGGACATAGCTCGAGCGCTGGCCGCCAGCGCCGATGACGTCGGCGGCGAGGTCCAGGCGGTGCATCCGCACCAGGGTCGGACGGTCCGGCTCGATCCGGCCCCGGGTGAGCACCATGTGCTCGGTCCGGTCCAGGATGTTGCGGTAGATCACCATCCGGAACCGGCCGCCGAAGGCGCTCTCCACCGGGGTTTCCAGGACGCGCTCCACCTGCCGCTCGGTCCGCCGGCGGTAGGCGATGAGGTCGGCGATGGTGCCGATCTTCAGGCCGTGGGTCTGGGCGAAGACAATCAGGTCCGGCAGGCGGGCCATGGACCCGTCGTCCTTCATGATCTCGCAGATCACCCCGGCGGGGTTCAGGCCCGCCAGGCGCGAGATGTCGACGGCGGCCTCGGTGTGCCCTGCACGGACCAGGACGCCGCCGTCCCGGGCGACGAGCGGGAAGACATGCCCCGGAGAGACGATCTCGTCGGCGCCCTTGGTGGGATCCACCGCCACGGCGATGGTGTGGGCCCGGTCATGAGCCGAAATGCCCGTGGTGACGCCCTCCCGGGCCTCGATGGACACGGTGAAGGCGGTGCCATGGCCGGACTGGTTGTCGACGGCCATGGGGGGAAGGCGCAGCTGGCGGGCCCGGTCGCCGGTGATGGACAGGCAGATCAGGCCCCGGGCGTGCTTGGCCATGAAGTTGATCTGCTCGGGCGTCGCGAACTGGGCGGGGATGATGACGTCGCCCTCGTTCTCCCGGTCCTCGGCGTCGACCAGGATGTAGGGCCGCCCGTTCCGGGCGTCTTCGATGATGTCCTCGATCGGACTGATCGCAGAGGCGTCGCCCGAGGCGGGCTTGGGGGAGTCGGTGACGAGGTAGGGACGCTTCATGACTGCAACCTCATTTTCGCAAATTGGACCACCTGGCCCGCGACCGTGTCGAGCTGCCAGGCGTCACGGACCTCCAGGGGCCGCCCATCCGGCCCGAAGGAGGCTGAGCTGACGCTCATCGCCGCACCGAAGGGCGTCGGCCAACCCCGCATGGCGTGGACGATGGAACGGACGGCGGTCAGGGTGGTGCCCGCCGCCTGCGACCCCGCCGCTGTGACGATCACGCCGACAGCGCGCTCCGAGAAATAGGGGCGCGTGTCCTCGCGGAGAAGCTCCAGGGTGTCGAGGGCGTTCTTCATCACCCCGGACAGGGAGCCGTGATAGCCCGGCGTCGCTAGGATCAGGCCGTCCGCACTGCGGACGATTTCGGCCAGCTCCGCCTGGCGGGCCGTCGGGCCGCCGGGCCTGGGGTCGTAGATGGGAAGCTCGGCCAGGAAGGCGCCGCCAATGAGGCGCGTCCGCGCGCCCTGGGTCTCCGCCGTCGCCAGCGCCGCACAGAGCGCCCGCTCGGTGGAGGAGCCCTCCCGCGTGGTCCCGCCCAGGCCGACGATGAGGGGCGCGGCGGCGTCGGTCATGAACGCGCCTCGAACACCGACTTCAGCTCGGTCTTCAGGATCTTGCCGTTGGCGTTGCGCGGCAGGGGCTCGGGCCAGAAGCGGATCTCGACAGGCACCTTGAAGGCCGCGAGCCGCTCGCGCACCCACTGCCTCAACTCCGCCTCTCCGGCGGTCCCGCCGGGCTTCAGATGGACCACGGCGGCGGGCTCCTCTCCAAGGGTCTTGTGGGGAACCCCGACAAGGGCGGCGTCCATCACGTCCGGATGGTCGTAGAGCACGTTCTCGACCTCGACGCAGTAGATGTTCTCGCCACCACGGATCAGCATGTCCTTGGCGCGGTCAACGATGAAGAGGAAGCCCTCCTCGTCCAGCCGCGCCAGGTCGCCGGTGCGGAGCCAGCCGTCGTTGAAGGTCTCGGCCGTCGCCTCGGGCTTGTTCCAGTAGAGCTTCACCACCTGCGGGCCCTTGACCCACAGCTCGCCCACCGTGCCGACCGGCAGGAGGGTGACCCCGTCGCCGGGATCGCGGATCTGCATGTCGCCGACGGGCGCAGCAGGGCCGGCGCTGTCGGGCCGGGCCTCATAGTCCTTGCCGGTGTGGCTGGTGAATGTGGCCGTGGTCTCGGTCATGCCCCAGCCATTGCCGGGCGCCGAGCCGGGAAACACCTCGACGATGCGCCGCACCAGCTCGGGCGCGGAGGGCGCGCCGCCGTAGGAGACCGAGACCAGGGAGGACAGGTCGTACTTTGCGCGGGCGGGGTGCTCGATCAGCTGCCAGGCGATGGTGGGCACGCCGCCGGTGGCGTCGATCCGCTCGCGCTCGATGAGCTGCATGGCCTGCTCGGCCTCCCAGCGGCGCATGAGCACGATCTTGCCGCCGGCGTTCATGGTGGGGCCGAGAGTGGCCGACAGGCCCGTGGCGTGGAACAGGGGAACGACCAAGAGCGAGCTGCGCTGGGGCAGCTTGTGCGGGTCGCTTTCGGGCAGGGGCTGTCCGGCTCGCAGGAAGTTGCGCGCCGCGGCGATGCCGCTGGTCAGCAGGTTCGCGGTCATGTTGCGATGGGTGCCCAGGGCGCCCTTGGGCCGGCCTGTTGTGCCGGAGGTATAGAGGATGGTGGCGTCATCCTCCGGGTCGATGTCGACGGCTGGAAGGGGCAGGTCCGGCAGGTCCTTCCAGCTGTTCACGGTCCCGATCACCGTCTCCAGCCGACGCACGCGGCCCGACGTCTCCACTCCCTCGGGCAATCGGGCGACATAGACCTGTTCCAGGCTGGCCAGGGCCTCCAGGTGAGGGGCGATGCGCTCCAGCCGCTCATCGTCAACGATGGCGATCCGGGTCCCGGAATCAGCCAGACCGTACTCGAGCTCCGGCCCGGTCCACCAGCCGTTCAGAGGCGTGACGATCGCCCCGGCCAGGACCCCGGCATAGAAGGCTACCGGCCATTCCGGCAGGTTGCGCATGATCACGGCCACCCGGTCGCCCTTGCGAACGCCATCGGCCTGCAACTGGCGGGCCAGGGTGATGGCCGCGCGCGAGAAGGCCTCGTAGGTCGCCCGGTCATCCTCGTAGACGAGGAACTCCCGGGCCCCGAAGGCACGGGCGTTCAGGAAAATGTCACGCAGGGTCGGCGGGGCGTTCTTCCAGACCCGCTGGGCGACGCCGCGGATCACCCTCTCCTCCATCTCGAAGCGCTGGCCGGGCGCCGTCAGACGCGCGTGCGCCTCGGCGATCGACATGACGGGCCATTCGGGAGGCGAATCTGACGTCATCTGGAGACCCTGGGGGAAAGCGGAACAGAGACGACCCTGAGGGCCTGACGTTGCGGCGATCAAGTCAAAAGCGAAAGGGGGCGCCCCGCAGGACGCCCCCATGGAACGAAGTCGGTCGCCGGCTCAGGCCGAAGCGGCGTCCCTCGCTCTTCGGGCGTACTCTTCCTTCATCTCCGCCAGTTCCTTGGAGAATTTCTCCTGGGCTTCCTCGCGCAGGCGCGGGATGTGGTACTTGGGGAAGAGGTCGTTATCGGGGCGGTAGTCCTTCAGGACCTGCTTGGCCAGGGTCACCTTGTGCACCTCGGTCGGACCATCGGCGATGCCCATGACCAGAGAGCTGGTGACCATGTGCATGAAGGGCATCTCGTTCGACACCCCCAGGGCGCCATGCAGATGGGCCGCCTTGGTGGCGATGTCGTTGTAGACCTTGGGCATGGCCACCTTGATGGCGGCGATGTCCTTGCGGACCATGTTGTAGTCCTTGTGCTTGTCGATCAGCCAGGCCGTCCTGAGCACCAGGAGGCGGAAGCTCTCCAGGGCGATCCAGGAGTCGGCGATCTGCTCCTGCACCATCTGCAGGTCGGCGAGGCGGCCGTCGCGCGTGGTGCGGGAGACGGCCCTCTGGCACATCAGGTCCAGGGCGTGCTTGCAGGCGCCGACCGTGCGCATGGCGTGGTGCACCCGGCCGCCGCCGAGGCGGACCTGGGCGATCACGAAGGCCGCGCCGCGCTCGCCCAGAAGGGCGTCGTAGGGAACCCGGACGTCCTTGTACTCGACATAGCCCTCGTTCCCGCCGCCGATCTCTCCGCCACCGCCGACGGCGACATTGCGGATGATCCGGACCCCGGGGGTATCGGTGGGCACCAGGAAGATGGAGGTCCGCCGGTAGGGGTCCTTCGCGTCAGGGTCGGTGATGGCGTAGACCACCAGCACCTTGGCCCAGCGGGCGTTGGTCGAGTACCACTTCTCGCCGTTGATCACCCACTCGTCGCCATCCAGAACCGCCCGGGTGCGGAAGGTCAGCGGGTCAGAGCCGCCGGTGGGCTCGGACATGGAGAAGGCCGAGCGGATCTCGCCGTTCAGGAGCGGCCACAGGTACTGCTCCTTCTGCTTGTCGGTACCGTAGTGGGCGATGATCTCGGCATTGCCGGTGTCCGGCGCCTGGCAACCGAAGATGGTCGGGGCGAGGCCATTGCGCCCCAGCTTCTCGTTCATCAGGCCCAGCTTGAGCTGGCCGTAGCCCTGGCCGCCAAGTTCAGGGCCGAGGTGGCAGGCCCAGAGGCCCTGGGCCTTCACCTTGTCCTGCAAGGGCTTGATGAACTTCTCGCGCCCCAGGGGGCCATGGGCGGCCATACCCAGGTGGCTGAGGGGTTCAACCTCCTCGCGCATGAAGTCCTCGATCCAGTCGAGCTTCTTCTGGAATTCAGGATCGGTTTCGAAGTCCCAGGCCATGTCTTTCCTCCCGTCCGCCCGCAGGCGGCGTCGTGTTTCCCCGACTATCCGACGGCCCGAGACATAGCGCAACGGCGGGCTTTCCCGGAAGGCGCAGGCGAGGCAAGGTCTCCCCAAGGCGCCCTGGGGGCCCAGCGGAGGGAACCGGACATGAGCAGACCTGAATCCCACGGATTCTCCAGCGCAAGGCTGGCGCACCTGGACCGGTTCGTGAAGGAAAAGTACCTCGACACGGGCCGGCTGCCCTGCGCCCAGGTCCAGGTCCTGAGGGGCGGCGAGCGGGTCCACGAAAGCGTCCAGGGCCAGTCCGACCGCGAGCGCGGGCGCGCCGCCACCCGGGACGATGTCTACCGCATCTATTCGATGACCAAGCCGATCACGAGCCTGGCCTTCATGATGCTGGTCGAGGAGGGCGCGGTCGCCCTGGACGACCCGGTCTCCCGCTTCATTCCCGAGTGGAAGGACCTGGCGGTCTTCTCGGCCGGGACGGGCCCTTACCTGACCACGCCGCCGGCCCGCCCCATGCAGATGGTGGACCTCCTGCGGCACACCTCCGGCCTGACCTACGGCTTCCAGACCCGGACCAACATCGACGCCGCCTATCGCAAGCTGAAGGTCGCCGATGCCCATGGAGACCTCGACTCCCAGGGCTTCGTCGACGCCTTGGCCCGCCTTCCCCTTGAGTTCTCGCCGGGCGAGGCCTGGAACTATTCCGTCTCCACCGACGTGCTGGGGGTCCTGGTCGAGCGGATTTCAGGCCGTCCTTTCCAGGACTTCCTGGCTGACAGGGTTTTCGCACCCCTTGGCATGACCGAGACGGGTTTCAGCGTCCGCCCCGACCAGGCGGACCGCTTCACCGCCTGCTACGCCCCGACTCCGCAGGGCGGCCTGACCCTCCAGGACGATCCGGTGACCAGCGCCTATCACCGCACGCCTCGCTTCCATTCGGGGGGCGGCGGCCTGGTCTCGACGGCGGACGACTACATGAAGTTCTGCCGGATGCTGGTGAACCAGGGCGAGTTGGGCGGCGAGCGCCTGATCGCGCCGGCGACCTTGCGACTGATGGCCTCCAACCATCTGCCCGGCGGGCAGGATCTGACCATGCTGTCGCGCTCGCTCTTCTCGGAGGCGACCAATGCTGGCGTGGGCTTCGGCTTGGGCTTCGCCGTGACCTTCGACCCGGTCCGGGCCATGCTGACCTCCAGCCCGGGCGAGTACTACTGGGGAGGGGCGGCCTCGACGGCCTTCTGGATCGATCCGGTCAAGGACATCGCCGTGGTCTTCCTGACCCAGTTGATGGGCTCGTCCACCTACCCCATCCGGCGCGAGCTCCGGACCCTGGTCTACTCGGCTCTGATGGAGCCCTGAGCCGGCTCAGGGGGTGTCCACGCGCGGCGGCGAGGGAGCCAGGATCGGCTCAGGCTCCCCGCCCTTGGGGGCGAAAGTCGCCAGAAGGCTGGAATTGCGCCAGTTGCCCCAACGGTACCAGGCCATGGCGAGCAGGCAGGAGGCGATCGACCCCACGGGGAAGCTGATCCAGACCGCGTCGGCCCCGAGCCAGGGCTCCAGAAGGACCGCCACCGGGATCCGGATCCCCCACATGGCGATGATCATCGAGATGAGTGGCGGCCAGACCGAGCCCGTCGCCCGGACGATGCCCGACAGGATGAAGCTCATGCCGAAGGGGATGAAACCCCACAGGACGAAGTAGTTGATGTGCTGGGCGATGGCGATGGACGGGCTGCCCTCTGGCAGGAAGAGGCGCGGCGCCAGGGGGCCGGCGACATAGATCAACAAGATCGGCAGGGCGCTGAGGAGGGCCGCGTAACCGACGCCGGTCCTGGCCACCTGGTCCACCCGGTCCATGCGCCCGGCCCCGACATTCTGGGCCGCCATGGAGGATACGGCCATGCCGAGCGCCATGGCCGGCATCTGGACATAGGCCCACATCTGCATGGCCACGCCATAGGCCGCCGCTGTCGTCGAGCCATAGCTGTTGACGAAGCTCGTCATCGTCAGGGCGGCGAAGGACATGATGAACATCTGCAGGCCCATGGGCAGGCCCTTGAACACGAGGCTGCGGATGATGGTCAGGTCGGGGATCAGGTTTCGCAGTTCTCCTGGCCGGGGGATGAGGATCGAGTCCTTCCGGTGGAGCCAGAAGATGATCGCCGCGAGGGTCAGGCCCTGGCAGATCAGGGTGGCCGAGGCCGATCCGGCGATGCCCATCCGGGGGAAGGGCCCGAAGCCGGTGATCAGGATCGGATTGAGCACGACCTCCATCGAGATCGCCAGGAGGGCGAAGTAGAATGGGGTCCGCGAGTCCCCGGTCCCCCTCTGGGCCATCTGTACGAAGGAAAAGAAGTACATGATGGGGATCGCCATGAAGATGACCTGCAGGTAGGTCGTGGCGTCCGCCCGGGCGTCGGCCGGCGTGCCCATGGCGGCCAGAATTCCCGGGGTGGCCAGGAATCCCGTGAGGCCGACAAGCAGGGAAATGGCCAGGAAGAAGATGATGCAGGTGCCGACGACCCGCTTGGCAAGGTCGCGGTCGCCCGACCCGATGGCCTGCCCGATCAGAAGGTTGGCGGACATGGAGACGCCGAACATGGCCCCCATCATCAGGAAGAAGACCTGGTTGGCGTTGGTGGTCGCCGTCAGGGCGGCGGGCCCAAGCACATGGCTGACCCAGAAGGCGTTGGAGGTGCCGCTGAGGGACTGAAGGATATTGGTGCCCAGGACCGGCAGGGCGAATGTCACGAGGGTGGGCCCGATGGGGCCTGTCGTGAGGTCAGGCATTCCCGGACGACGGCCGGGACCGCCCGGACCGAACCCGCCGGGGCCAGATGGGCTACCGGGGCCGGGTGGGCCGCCAGGGCCCGGGCCGCGGGGCGGACCGCCGCCGAACCCGCCCGTGGGGCCCTCGCGCTTGACGACCGCCGCCTCCATGCCCTGGTTCTTCCCCGATCTGAGGCCCGATCTCCTGCGGGTCGACCCTGCCTGCGACTCTACTCTAGGCCCCGGCGGCGAACGCCTCAACCCGCCGGGCGGATTCCCTTGACTGTCGAACGCCGCTAGGAAGTCGGATCGGACACGCGAAGGCAGGTTTCCAGATGAAACTCATCGTCACAGGCGGCGCAGGATTCATCGGCTCGGCCGTGGTGCGCCAGGCCGTCAGCGAGGGGCGGCAGGTTGTGAATCTCGACGCCCTGACCTATTCCGCCAGCCTGGACAATGTGGCCTCCGTCGCCACCAGCCCCGGCTATGCCTTCGCGCACGCCGACATCTGCGACGCTACCGCCGTGGCCAGCGCCTTCGAGCGCCACCAGCCGGACGCCATCATGCACCTGGCGGCCGAGAGCCATAATGACAGGGCCATCGATGGCCCCATCGATTTCGTCCGGACCAATGTCCTGGGTACGGCGGTCCTGTTGGAAGCGGCGCGTTGCTACTGGATGGGCCTGCCGGCGGGCCGGCGCGAGGCGTTCCGGTTCCATCATGTCTCCACAGACGAGGTGTTCGGCGCCCTGGGCGAGAACGGCGCCTTCAGCGAGGCCACGCCCTACGACCCGAACTCTCCCTACTCCGCCTCCAAGGCCGGCGCCGACCACCTGGTCCGCGCCTGGGGCCGGACCTTTGGCCTGCCGGTGGTGATCACCAACTGCGCCAACAACTACGGCCCCTTCCAGTTCCCGGAGAAGCTGATCCCGACGGTGGTGGTGCGGGCCCTGGAGGGCAAGACCATCCCGGTCTATGGCGACGGCCGGCAGGTCCGCGACTGGCTGCACGTGGACGACCATGCCGAGGCCCTGCTCACCGTGCTGGATCGGGGCCGGCTGGGCGAGACCTACTGCATCGGCGGCGACTCCACCCGGCGCAACATCGAGGTCGTGCGCATGCTCTGCGAGGCCCTGGACCGCCATGCCCCGGCCAACACGCCCCACGCCGACAAGATCACCTTCGTCACCGACCGGCCCGGCCACGACTTCCGCTATGCCATCGACGCCTCGAAGATCCGCGACGAGCTGGGCTGGACCCCACGCACCCCGGTCCCTGAGGGCCTGGACGAGACCGTGCGCTGGTACGTGGAGAACAAGGACTGGTGGCAGGCCATCCGCGACCGCGGCTTCGCCTCCGAGCGCCAGGGCCTCTCAGGGGGCGGGTGAGGGATCAGGAGCTGCGACATCGGTCTGGGCAGGGCGGTCCTTCATGGCCCGGAGCCGACGGTAGATGACGATCTGGAGCATGGTCGAAAAGGTCGTGAAGCAGAGGTGAACAACCGCGTTGATCGCGATCAAGGCGAACAGCAGAGGCGTGATCGCCCCCTCGCCACGGTCCCCATCATCCAGGCTCGTAATGACTACCGAGTAGACGAGGTAGCCGAGCATGACGATCAGATAGACGCCGAGGATTCGCAGGAGATTGCCGCGCGTGAGGTCGACACTCCGCTGCATGGAGTCCAAGACGCGGGCGTCCTCGAAAATCATCGGGAGCAGGACGATGGACAGGGCCAAGGCTATGTAGACGCCGGGAACGATGAACAACAACAAGCCCAAAACGATGAGTATGAAACTCAGAAGATTGAGCCCGAAGAAAGCAAGAAGGTTGGGACGGGAATCTCGCAGCAGTTCGATTAGCCGAGGACGACGCCCTTCTCGGATTTCATCCGCCAACCTATAGCCGGCGATGTTGAAGCGAAACGTAATCGCGAGAAAGAGCGGAACACCAAGAAGTACGGCGATCCAGAGGAAGAAACTCAAGTCCTTGGCGGCGACAGCCCCGCCGGTCGCCATGGAAGTGCCGCCGAACACGATCCCAAGGACAGCAATGATCGCGAAGATGACCCCGTAATAGAGCAGCATCAGCAGGATCATGGGCCAAGCGGCCTTCACCCAGGTGTCGAGGGCTTCTCGAAGGGTCGCAATGACGGCGAGCCGGGCGGGCGGTGACATCACTTCGGTCATGGTCGGACTCCTCTCAGACCCCCGGGGTCACGGCCCGGTCTTCGTTGCAACGCCGCAGGTCGAGGAAGGCGTGCGTGAAAAGAACGGCCATGAAGACGCCGACAAAGCCCTCGACGGCGGAAGAGATGATGGAGAAGAAGACACCGCCCAGGCCGGGCAAGGTGCTGGCCAGACCGAGGGGAAGACTGACGACGATGCCGACGCCGATCAGGATCAGGCCGTTGAGCAGGACCATCCCGAGGAGGGGCCATCGGTTGCCGCGGGTCAGATCCCGGCTCCGCTTCAGCGCGGCGATCGGGGAGTGACCCTCAAGGATGCAGGCCGGGACGGCCACGCTCAGGATCAAGAGGACGAAGATCCCCGGCAGGATGAAGGCGATGAGACCGAGGAAGGTGAGAAGCACGCAGGCCAGGGTGGTCAGGACGACATTCACCAGCATCGGAAGGGCGGCCTGGACCGCCGGGGCGAAGTCCAGGCTGGCGTTTGCGCCAAGTGGCCCCTCGGTCGCGCGCGAACACAGGATCTGAGAGAGTCCGCCAAGGACCAGCAGGAGCAGGATCCCAACCAGGAGAAGCCCGGGAGAAATGGCGGAGAGGTCGGGTCCGTCGATGCCCGAACGCGACATCGCCAGATGCGCAATCCCAAGCATGAGTCCCGTAAAGACGAAGAAGAGCGGCTTGGCCCTGAGTGTCTCAAAGGCCTGATTGAAGACACCGCCGACATTCAGCCTGGCTGGCGCCATGGAAATCTCGGTCATGTTTCCCCCTGCGGGCCAGAAGCTGGCCCTCGGACAAGTAACGCACAGTCCGGAACGGTCGTCGAGGGGGCCTAGAGCCGTCCCGTACAGGCCTCTAGGGCGTCCGCGGGTTCAGCGCCTTCCAGGTGGATAAGGGACCAGACCGCGAGGAAGAGAAGCGGCCAGGCGCCCTTGCCGCCCGGCGCGAAGGCGGCGGCGACGGCTTCGGGGGAGCGCAATCGACGGACGGCGGCGACCTGGGCCACCCGCGGGGCGATGTCGGCGGCGCGGGGCGCGATCCAGGCGTCGACGGGGACGGTGAAGCCCTGCTTGCGCGCCCAGGGCGCCGCCGCCGGACAGGTCCGGGCCAGCCAGGCCCGCAGAAGATACTTTCCGAACCGGCCGCGCACCTTGAAGCGATCCGGCAGGGTGAAGGCGAAGTCGGCGACCTCCGGGTCGAGGAAGGGGGTCCGCCCCTCCAGGCCGTTCGCCATCAGGCAGCGGTCGAGCTTGATGAGGAGGTCGTTGGGCAGCCAGGTGGCCACGTCCGCCCACTGGGCCGACTGCAGGGGCGACAGGCCCCGGGGCGGGCGCCCCGCCTCGCGCCAGCGGGCGAGCACGTCGGGACGGTCGGGGCGGGGGTCGGCGGGCCGGCCGCCCAGCAGGACCGGCCTCAGCGCCCGGCGATAGCGACCATAGCCCCCGAACAGCTCATCGCCCCCCTCCCCCGTCAGCACCACGCGCAAGGTGTCCCGGGCCGCCTCGGCCAGGCGATAGGTGGGAAGGGCGGCGTAGTCGGCCGTCGGATCGTCCAGGGCCAGGGCGACGCGGGGCAGGAGCCGCCAGAACTCGGTCTCATCGAACCGCACCTCGCGCCAGTCGAGGTTGAGGGCGTGCGCCACACGCTCGGCCTGGCCGCGCTCATCGGCGGCGCCGGGGACGTCGAACCCGCAGGTGAAGGCGGTGACCGGCCGCTCCGCCAACCGGGCCATGAGGGTGGCGATGGCGGCGCTGTCGACCCCTCCGGACAGGAAGAGGCCGAAGGGGACGTCAGATCTCTGGTGGACGCGGACGCTCTCCTCCAGCACGGCGTCCAACTGGTCGATCAGGGTCGCCTCATTCGCCTCTCGCCGTGGCGGCCGGACGGGAAGGCAGGGCCGGGCCTCGTGCGCGACGAGTCCCCCGGGGGTGACCTCGAGGATTTCGCCGGGCGCCATGCGACGCAGGGCCGGGAAGATGGTCGCCTCGCCCGTGGTGTAGGACAGCCCCAGGAGATCCTCGGCGGCCGACGCGTCCATGACCGGGTCGATCAGTCCGGCCGCCAGGAAGGCGCGGGGTTCGGAGGCGAAGATGACAGCCCCGTCCCGCTCCAGCAGGTAGAGAGGCTTGATGCCGAAGGGATCGCGGACCAGCCAGGTGCGTCCGTCTCCGCCCACCAGGCAGAAGGCGTACATGCCGCGCAGCCGGCGGAAGGCGTCAGGCCCCTCCCGGGCGTAGAGGTGCAGCAGGGGCTCGAAGTCGGAGCCGGTGGCCAGCAGAGGGGCGAGGCCATGATCCCCGGCCAGCTCCAGGTAATTGTAGATCTCGCCATTACCGACCACCACAGAACCCGCGGCGTGCAGGGGCTGCCAGCCGCCCTCCAGGTCGATGATCGACAGGCGGGCGTGGGCCAGGTTCGCGCCCGGCAGGCTCTCGGTCCGGATGCCGTCGGGGCCCCGGTGCGCCAGGGCGGCGATCAGGTCTGCGGCGAGGCGTTCGCCGTTCAGCACGCCGGCGATGCCGCACATCAGCCCGCCCCGTACTCAGCGAAGAGGTCGCGCCATTGGGCGACGACCGCGTCGGGAGAGAACTCCCGGGACACCCGGGCGAGACCGGCCCCGGCGAGCCGGGCGCGGGCGGCCGGATCGTCCAGCAGGGCGCGGGCGGCGTCCGCCAGGGCGATGGGATCGTCCACGGGAACCAGGCGTCCATCCTCGCCGTCCCGGATCAGGGCCGCCGGACCGGTGGAGGCCGCAGCCACGACGGGGAGGCTGTGGGCCCAGGCCTGGATCACCACATTTCCCAGAGGCTCATAGCGGGAGGGAAAGAGGCACAGGTCCGCCGTGCGGTAGAGGGCCGAGGCGTCCGTGCGCCAGCCCAGGAAACGCACCCGGGACGCCAGGCCCAGGCTCTCGGTCAGGGCCTTCAGCCGCCCCTCCTCGGCGCCGGCGCCGGCGATCCAGAGAAAGGCGTCCGGCAGGCGCACCAGGGCCTCGAGCGCCACGTCGTGGGCCTTGGCCTCATGCAGCCGGCCCATGGCCAACAGGAGGGGTGCGCCCTCCGGCGTGTCGAGGCCCGCCCGGTCCACTGGCCCGTCATCAGGCGCAGGGGCGGCGAAGTTGGGGATGCAGCGGACCCGCCCCGCCGGCCAGCCCTGGGCGACGATCCAGTCGGCGATGTCCTCGGTATTGGCGACCAGGGCATCGAAGCCGCGATAGTACTTGAGGTTGTAGTAGCCGCCGAGCCGGCCGACCCGGGCCCAGGAGCCCTCCGGCGTGTGACGGGCGGCGCGGTTCATCCAGGCCAGGGTGAGGCGGGCGCCGGAGCGGCGGGCGAACCGGCGGGTCAGGGGCGTGGTCAGGAGATCAAGGGGGCCGCCAAACCTCAGCACCCGGGTCGGGACCCCGGCCGCAGAAAGGGCCGCCTGCCGATGCGGATTGCTGCGGATCGCCGCCGACTGCGTCACCCCGGCCCCGGCCAGCGCCGTGACCAGGTCGACGAAATAGGTCTCCGCGCCGCCTTCGCCGGCCGTTCCCAGGAGATGCAGGACGCTCATCGCAGGGGGGACCCTAGCAAGCCCGGCCCCGCTTCCCAAGCGGCTTGAAGCGCGCCGCGCCAGACCCTATAAACCGCCCCTCGCCGAAAGGCCCGGCGGCTGGGTAGCTCAGATGGTTAGAGCGGTGGATTCATAACCCACAGGTCGGCGGTTCGATCCCGCCCCCAGCTACCAAGACCTCTGACCTCGCTTCGCCTGCCAGACGGCGCCTTGCCGTCCCCAAGACCTAAGCCCTTCGCATCGCTCACGCCTTGGTTCACACTGACCTTGGGGGACGATTGAGCGAGCGAGGCGGCGCTGATCATGTCGATCTGGACCAGACTGAGCAAAATGAGGCGACCCCGCGTCTTCCGGCGCAAAGGCCACGTTGTGGCTGTCGCTGTGCTCCTCGCCCTGGGAGCTTGCGCCACCCAACCCTACGCGCCGCCCCCGGATGCGCCAGGGTTCTTCCTGGGCCTCGTTCATGGATTTCTGAGCTGGTTCGCCCTGATCGCCCATATCTTCAACGCAGAGATCCGGGTCTACGCCTTCCCGAATGCCGGCGGCTGGTACGACTTTGGCTTTCTCCTGGGCCTGTCCGCCTGGGGCGGGGTTGCGGCGGCGGCGTCGGACTGAGCGGCCGGTCCAGAGACCAGGAGGAAGGGCCGGGGTCACACCGGGATTGATCCGGGATCAGCCCGCCGTGTCCGGCTGATGGATGTCCCGTCTCATGAACACTCGTCGGCTTTCATCGAGACCGCGGGCGAGGTGCTCGCTCCGGAGGGCTTCCAGTTCGGGCGGAAGGACGTCGATGACCTCGAACCCGATCCGGGCGTACCAGGGCGCATTCCAGGGAATGTCCCGGAAGGTCGAGAGCAGGAGGGCCGGAAGGCCCGCCAGCCGGGCCACCTCCTCGGCGCGGTCCAGAAGGGCTGCGCCAAGCCGCATGCCTGCGAACTCCGGCAGGACGTCAAGCTGCTCGATGTAGAGACCGCCCTCCAGCGGATGGAACCGGAGCGCCGCGACGGGCTTTTCGCCGTCAAGGCAGGCGACCCACAGCCCGCCCGCCTCTAGCCGGGCGTCGAGCAGGGCCTCCGGCGCCGGCGGATCCTGCGCGATCCAGGCCTCCGCCGTCCCCGCGAATCTCTGCGCGGCCTCGCGCTCTATCGCGCGGACGGCGGCAAGCTCCGACCGAAGGGCCGGCCGGATCCGATGCCGCGCCGGCTTCGGGAAGCCTAGACGATCCATCCACTGCCCAGGCTGGCGAGGGTGACGCCGACCAGGATGACCTGGTCGCCATTGCCCATGTCGACGACGACGTCCGCGCCCACCTGGGCGACGGTGCGCGAGGGGCTCCCCTCCAGCTTCAGCCGGTCGCCCTCAGCGTAGGAGAAGTCCGTGATCCGGTCGATGCCGGCGCCCGCCAGGCTGTGGAACAGGTCTGCGCCCGCGCCGCCGCTGAGGGTGTCGTTCCCGCGGTCGCCCCAGAGCCAGTCGTCGCCGGTCCCGCCCACAACGGTGTCGTCGCCCTGACCGCCGCGGACCCAGTCATTGCCGGCCCCGCCGTCGACGGTGTCGTTGCCCATGTTGCCGTAGACAATATCGAAGGCGGCGTCGCCGAAGAGCAGGTCATTGTCCCTGCCTCCGACCACCCAGTCCTCGCCATCGTTCCCGCGCAGGGTGTCATTGCCCATGTTGCCGTTGATGTCGTCGAAGCCCGTCCCGCCGGATACGGAGTCATCTCCGGCGTCCCCCCGCAGGTAGTTGGCGCCGGAGGTGAAGGTGATGATGTCGTTGCCCTCCAGGCCGTAGACCGTCTCTCCGCCAGTCCGGCTGATGGTGTCGGCCCCCGATGTCCCCCGGATGTAATCCCACTCCACCACGAAGTAGAGGCTGTTGGCGGGGTTCACGTCGTTCCACTTGTAGGCCACCCCGATGCCGCCGGAGGGCTGGGGCCAGGACTGAAGGCCAAAGGCCATGGCGTCCTGTACGCCACCATAATCATCAGGCTCCACGCCGAGGGCGCCTGCGCCCCAGTTGGAGTAGCCGGAGGTCACCAGGGTCCCGTCGCCCCAGCGCCAGGTCCCCTCAACCGCCGCATCCGATCCGCCCAGCCAGAGATAGCGCGCACCGCCTCCGTCGCTGGCGCTGGGCGCCATGTCGAGGCCGGTCGTCAGCTGGGTCATGCTGACCAGGGCCTGGTTCTCGTTTGCGCTCGTGATGTAGGCCAGGTGCCCGCCCTGCCCTTCGGCCCAGGCCTTTGCAGCCGCCCAGGTCATGGCGGTCTTGACGATCTGATAGGTGTGGCTCGCGTAGTAATAGGTCCCCAACTTCGGGATTCCTTCCTCGATACCGTGACTGCGCCCCAGAAACCGCGGGTCGGGTAAACGGTCCGGAAAGCGGAACGGCTAAGGCGCGTTAAGCCTGTGTCGCCTCGCCCATCATGTTCCAACCTGCGAACCGGGGGACCTTGGGCAGGAAGCCGCATTCGGCGTTGTCGATGGTGAAGCCCGCGCCCTCCAGCAGGGGCAGTATGGGGCGCGTCAGGCGGCATCCGCCGGCCAGGCGCTTCCAGACCGGCTCTATGCGCCTTTGCCAGCGGGCGACGTCAGGTTCCGGGGCAAGTCCGTGCTCGCAGTAGAAAAGGCGCCCCCCCGGTCTGAGGACCCGGCGGGCCTCCGCAAGGGCGCGTTCGGGAGAATGGACCGAACACAGGGTGAAGGTGCAGACCACGCTGTCGAAGCTGGACGCCTCGAAGGGAAGGTCCTCGGCGACGCCCGGCAGAATCTCGACGGCGAGACCCTCAGGCCTCGGCGCCGCCTCCGCCATGGCGCGTAGCTCAGGCGCCGGGTCGACCCCGCTGACGGAAGTGACGCGTGAGGGATCATAGAAGGCCAGGTTCAGGCCCATCCCGACCCCGAGCTCGAGAACGCGACCGCTCGCCCGGGGCACCAATCGCGCCCTCTGAAGAGTCATCTGCGGCCCGGAGCAGGCGCACGCCAGAAACCGTGGCAGGATTGTCCGCTCGTACCAGCTCGCCATGCCCCGCCCTCCCGAATGCCTGTGGTCACAGTGGCCCGCCGGGCCGCCCTTGCAAAGGGGTCAGGCGGCGGCGACCGCGCCGTCACGACCCAGGGCCAGGGTCTCACGCACCACCTGAAGCAACTGGTCCGGCTTCATGGGCTTCTCCACGACGCCGTTCATGCCCGCGCTCAGGTATGCGGCGGTTTCCTCTGCATCGGCGTTGGCGGTCAGGGCGATGATGGGGGTCCGGCCCACTGGCTCGGGAAGGCTCCGGATCCGGCGGGTCGCGGCGACGCCATCCATGCGCGGCATGCGGATGTCCATCAGGATCAGGTCGAACCGGCCGGTCGCGGCCGCTGCGACCGCCTCCTCGCCATCCTCAGCGGGCTCCGTGGTGCAGCCGAACATGCTGCACAGGGTCTCTGCGACCATGCGGTTGGTGGCGTTGTCGTCGACGACAAGGATGTGAGCGGCGCGGTCTGTGCCCACGACCTCCGCCGGCCGATCGGGCGGCTGGTCGGCGCGAAAGGCGAAGCTCAGGGTTTCGCCCTGGCCCGGGTTGTGGAGGGTCCGCGCACGGCCGCCCAGCCGGCGCAGGATATGGCGTCCCAGCATGAAGCCAAGGGCGGCCTCGAGGCCGAACATGGCCTCGACTTCACGGACATCGACTTCGAAATCGGTGCGGGCGGCGCTGGAGGCGGAACGGACGCGGCCTTCCAGGATGACGCCGTCATCGGCCTCCTTGACCCGGAGCATGGCCTCCACCGTCCCGCGCTGTACGCTGGACAGGGCGTGGGCTAGGAAGCCGTCGAATACCTGCAGGGTCCGGTCCGCATCCAGCATGGCGGCGCCTTCCGGCGGACCGTCATAGGAGACCATGAGGGTGACTCCCGAATGGGCCAGCCGCTGGCGCCAGCGGTCATCCAGACGGTCGACAAGATCCCGAAGGGCTACTGGGCCGGGGGTCAGGACAAGGTTGTCGGACAGGGCCGCACGGATGTCGGAAGAGGAGGCGGTGATGCGACGCACCGTCTCTGCGGCCACGGCGACGGCCTGGACGCAAGCCCGCGCATCGGAGGCGGAAAGAGGAGACGCCAGCCGGGTGGTGAGCGCCAGGATTCCGTCCATCTGCTGGCGGATTTCTTGGGTCACACGATCGAAGAGATAATCAGGGGCGGACATGTCCTACTGTGAGCCTTCTGCCTCGCGCGGCATGGTGACCGGGCAGCCTTTCGCGAAAGTTAAGGACCCGACAACCTCACCCGCAACACCTCAAGATTGTGCGGTCCAGAGCCGATGGGGTGCAGGATCCGCGAAGGCCGAATAGAGAAAAGGGGCTGGATGGGGTTCAAGATGGACTCCAGCTCGATGCCCCGCGCCCCGCCGACGCAGTACGCCGGTCAGGTTCAGTTCGTCACGTGCAGCGCGCTCGAGATCGCAGCAAAAAGCGCCCCCACGTTGATCGGCTTACCCACATGACCGCTGAATCCGTCCTGCTCATACTGCCGGATCTGCCCTGGCAAGACATTCGCGGAAAGGGCGATGATCGGGAGGGTTGCGCACCGGCCCTGAAGCCGTCGGATGGCTTTGGTAGCCGAAACACCGTCCATGACGGGCATCTGGATGTCCATAAGGACCAGATCATAGTCACTCTGGCTCACCATCGCCAAAGCCTCAGCACCGTTTGTGGCGAAGCTCAGATTGACGCCGGAATTCTTGAGGAACGCCGCCACCAGCTCACGATTTGCTGGGTGATCTTCCGCGAGCAGGATGTTAATGGGTCGATCCAGCTCGACAGATTCTTCCCGCGCCGCCTCTTCGACCGGTTCGGACAAGTCGAGTTCGAGTTCCACGGTAAAGCATGAACCCCGGCCTGGTTCGCTCTCCACCGAAATCGAGCCCCCCATCAATTCCATCAGGCGACGGGATATCGCCAATCCGAGGCCTGTACCGCCATAACGCCGGCTGATGGAGCCATCAGCCTGGGAGAACCGATCAAATAGCTTGGCAAGCTGGACCTCGGAAATACCGACCCCGCTGTCGACTACGCTGATCAGGAGCAACATGCGGCCCCCGGGCCGAGTTTGGACCGACACATTGACGGTGATCGTGCCGCTGTCTGTGAATTTTACAGCATTCGACAACAGGTTCAGCAGGACCTGGTTTATCCGCATGTCGTCGCCGTAAAGCCAAACTGGCGCATCGCCGCAAGCTGGCGACTCGAATCTGGACTGAATAACGAGACCCTTGCTCTCGGCCTGAGGCGCCAATAATGCGATCGCATCTTCAACGATGCGGACCACATTGAAAGATGTGAGATCTAGCTCCAAGGCTCCATTCTCGAGCTTGGAGAGATCCAGAATGTCATTGACGACATTCAGAAGTGTCCGACTTGCCCTGGAAATCTTGCTGACATAATCTCGAATATCTGAAGGGGGTGTATCCCCCCTGGCGAGAAGATCAGAGAATCCGATAATACTGGTAAGGGGGGTCCGGAGTTCATGACTCATATTCGCTAGGAACTGTGACTTCGCCTCTGCCGCGGCATCCGCTTCAGCGAGCGCCCTGACCAGCGCGCTCTCTGCGTCCTTTCGCTCTGAGACGTCACGCAGGACGTCCACCCACTCAATCAACTCCCCGAAAACGTTATGGGCAGGTCGCAGGTTACCTTCCAGCCAAACCCGACTTCCATCCTTCCTCTTGACCAGGACCTCTGTGGGCCCAGGGGAAACATTCGAGGTGATAATCTTGTTCAGCGCTTCAGCGGCTCTCGGATGCTCGGTGCGATCGATGATGTCGAAAATTGATGTGTCGACCAGATCTTCAGGCTCGTAGCCCAGCATAGATTTGGCCGCCGGAGATACGAACCTGAAAGTGCCATCCGATGAATATCGGATAATCAGGTCTCTGGTATTCTCTGATATAAATTTGAACTTACGGACTTCATCAAGATCGACTTTCATCTCATTCAACTGAGAGGTTACATCGATATTGACGCCAAGGATCTCCGGACCAGCTTGACCTATCCGGGAGATAATTCTCGAGAGAATTTGTCGTATCTCTCCGCTCGGTAAGAGAATTCGGTAATGAGACGAAACGGGAACTTTTGTCGTAAAGGACTTCGATATGATTCTCGTTACGTAGTTCCGATCATCCGGATGGTAACGAGCGACAACATCTTGGCCCGTACACCCTGGTTCGAGCTCAAACATTTCGTACATGGCGCGGGAGAAATCAAAACGACCGTCAATGTAAAACTTCCAAGCCGCAACTCCCGCCAGCTCCATCAGCGCGTGCTCGTCCCCCAATAAACTCTCAGGACACTGGTTCATGTCTTTCGCCTCGCGAGCCTGCTGTCGCGAGTCTGCCGGATCGGGGTTAAGTCGGGGTTACGTCCCCAGAAGGGACAGAGAGTCGCTGGGCGAAAGTAGACGCTGAGGAACGGGTCAGGCCGCGGAATCCTCGGTGTCTACGATCAGGGCGATTCCAGGAATCTGACCCGACAATGTCCACCCGGGCCGCGGGGGGCGGGATCCGAGGTCGGAAACCGACCCGCGAAGTCCGAATAGGAAAGGGGCCCGCGGTCGCCCGCGAGCCCCTGAACTCCGGGGCTGGATGGACACATCCAGCCCTACCCCAAGCGCCTTACCAGGTCTTGGAAACGCCGATGCCGAAGGTGCGCGGCTCGGTGTAGAAGGCGTTCCGGAACAGGCCCGAGGAGTCATCCGTCAGGTAGGTGTCCGTAATCGCTTCCTCGTCGGTCGCGTTCTTCACATAGGCTTCCACCGACCAGCCGTTGTCGGCGTTGGCCAGGGAGACCGTCAGGTTAACATTGCTCCAGGCCGCGATCTTGTCCGGAACCGTGTTGAAGATCCGGGCGAAGCTCTCGGTCTGGTGGTAGAAGTCCACCCGGCCGAGAGCAGCCCAGCCATTGTCCATCTCGACCGTGTACTGGGCTCCAAGCGACACCGTGAACTCCGGAGCGTTCGGCAGTTCCTTGCCCTTCAGGTTCACCGCGACCCCATCATTCGCCGCGCCGAAGGCCCCTGAGCAGACGCCGAGGAGGGCGAAGGGATTGTTGGTGGCGTTGGAGAAGCCCAGGGCCGTCGCCGCAGTGGTCTTGGAAACCACGCAGTTGGCGGCTGCACTGGACTTGACCAGGATCAGGTTCGGATCGCTCTGGGTCCGGTCAAAGGTATCGATGGACGTCCCGCTGATGATCTCGGTGGCAAGCCACCCGATGCTGGCGTTGAAGCGCAGGGGCTGGATGGGGTTCCAGATGGACTCCAGCTCGATGCCCCGCACCTCGGCGTCGATATTCTCGTTGATCGAGGTCCGGTTGACGATCTTTGACACCTGGTAGCCGGTGTAGTCGTACATGAAGACCGTACCGTTCAGCTGAAGCGTACCGTCCAGCAGGGTGTTCTTCGAACCCACTTCAAAGGCGTTGATGAACTCCGGCTCGAAGGTGGCGTTCAGGCCCGTGCAGTTCTGCGAGCAAGCCGGGTTCAGACCGCCCGCCTTATAGCCGCGCGAGTAGAAAGCATAGATTAGGGACTGGTTGGTGAAGGCGAGTTCCGGCTTCCAGTCGAAGCCGAAGCGGCCCGTCATCTCCTCGAAGTCCACCGCGAGAACCGGCGGGGTGCCGGCTGGCGGGCCTAGGAGGCCGACGCCGGGTTGGCCGAGGGTCACAGCAAAGTTTTTCTGTTCCTTCTCGTCCTTGGTCCAACGCAGACCCGCGGTCCACTTGAACCCGTCCATCATCTCCCAATAGAGCTCGCCGAACACGGCGGTCGAGGTCAGGGAGTAGGGCGTATAGTTACTAAAATAGTTATGCCCAGAACGGTTCGGCTCCCTGTTCGGGTCAATGGCAACGCATGGCGCCGCGGAAGCGCAGTTCGCGCTGCCTGTGTTAAGGAGGTTGTTCACCTGGTACCAGGCGGTGCCCGTATTGAACATCACGAAGTAGTCAGCATCGGCCGAGAAATCGAGATAGAGCGCGCCGATGTTGAAATTCCATGGCCCGTCGAACGACGACTGGAGGCGGATTTCCTGATTGAACTGCTTGTTTGAAGAGCCAGAGATATCGCTCGTCGTGAAGCGGTTGAAGGGTCCGTTCTGCGGATCATTCACAACGCCGTTCGGGAACAGCGAGGGGTAGATCGCGTTGGGATATGCGGGACCGACGGCTGCGAGAGCGTTCACCGGGTTCGGCGTGGTATTGAAATTCACCGACGGCGTGTACCGGTTGTAATCCTGACGCGAGTAGAGCCGCGTCCGGCTCTGGTTGGTCAACGAGGTCAGCTGCAGGGTCTCTGTGAGATCCCACTCCAGGTGCAATTGGACGATGTCGGTGTCTGTCCGGTAGATCGGGTCAAAAGTGGACTCGATGTTCCGCACATTCTTGGACTGCATCTTGCCGGCATAGGCGTCGCCGGTCTGGAAGCCGCCGAGGGCGCCGAACAGGCCGCCAAGCGTGGCCTGTGAGTTCACGGTGCCAAGGATGTCCGGGGCGTCGATGGCCGTAGCCCGGCAGCCCTGGCTGAACAGGCCACGCTGCAGTTGGGCGATGGCGGGAACCGCCGAGAAGGCGACACCGCCGACATTGGCCGGGCCGACGTCCTTGGAGCAGAACTGCTTGCCGATCCGCGAGCGGGAGTCGTCCTCGTGGAACTTGTCGTAGACCACGATGGCCTGGAAGTTGTCCGTCGGCTGGAACTTCACACTGGCTCGGTAGCCGTACATGTCGCGGGTATCCGCGTCATTGCCAGTGAAGGTGTTCTCACCGTAGCCGTCGCGCTTCAGGTAGGCGCCCGCCAGGCGCACTGCGAACGCGTCGCTGACAGGCACGTTGACCATGCCGCGCAGCTTGATAGAATTGTAGTTGCCATACTCGCCCCGGGCCATGCCCTCGAGCCTGTCAGTCGGCTTGTTGGAGATCAGGTTGACCACACCGCCGGTGGCGTTCCGGCCGTAGAGGGTGCCCTGGGGACCGCGCAGCACCTCGACGCGCTCGACATCGTAGAACTCGGTCTCGAACAGGTCATTGAAGATCAGCGGGGCGTTGTTCAGGTGGACGCCGGTGCCAGCGTCGCCCGAAGTAGCCACGAGCTTGGAGCCGATTCCGCGGATCTGGAAATTGTACCCGTTGAAGTTCCCCTTCGAGAAGTTCACGTTGGGGATGGCGAGCACCAGGTTCGGGCCGCCATCGATCCGGGACTTCTGCAGGGCGTCCTGAGAGAAGGCGGACACGGCGATCGGCACGTCCTGGATGGACTCAGCCTTCTTCTGGGCGGTGACGACCAGTTCCTCGATCGTCGCAGTTTCCTCGGCCGCGAAGGCGGAAGCCGCAGCGCCCGAGAGGACGAGGGCGGAAGCGCCGGCGATCAGAAGCGCCTTCATTTGGTTTGACTTATGCATTCGTCTCCTCCTGTCGGGGCGGCTTTTGTAGGTTCGCCGCTTCCGGTTTCAGCGCCCGCCCAAGGGCGCGGTCTCCTTGCGGAGCGCCAGCTACTGTGTGATATCTATATCACCTTCTGTCTGTCAAGCCCGTAGCTTATGGAGACAGTTGGAGGAAGGCCGTAAGGGACTGGTCGCTGCACGCGAGGGCGGTCGTCCTTTTGCATCGTGGTGGAAGCAAGGGTATTGAGGGGCATGATCCACCTCCACCACGCCCTGGTGCTGTTCTCGGGCGGCCAGGACTCCGCCGCGTGCCTGGCCTGGGCCCTGGACCGCTATGAACATGTGGAGACTGTCGGCTTCGACTATGGCCAGCGCCACGCGGTCGAGATGGCACAGAGAGAGGTGGTTCTGGAGGAGGTCCGGAAAGCCTTCCCGGCCTGGGCCGATCGCCTGGGGCCGGACCACCGCCTCGACCTGTCCGCCTTCGGAGCGATCGGCGATACGGCCCTGACCTCAGACCGCGCCTTCGAGATGACGGCCCGGGGCCTGCCCAACACCTTCGTGCCCGGGCGCAACCTTGTCTTCCTGACCTGGGCGGCCGCCCTTGCGGATCGGCGGGGTCTGGGGCGTCTGGTGGGCGGCATGTGCGAGACGGACTTCTCGGGCTATCCCGACTGCCGGCGCGACACCCTCGACGCCCTCCAGGTGGCGCTCAACCTCGGTATGGACCGGGAGTTCGTCATCGACACCCCCCTCATGCGCCTGACCAAGGCCCAGACCTGGGCCCTGACCCTGGGACTCGGGGGCGCAGCCCTGGTGGACATCGTCCTTGAGGACACCCACACCTGCTATGCGGGCGAACGCGGCGCACGGCACGACTGGGGGCATGGCTGCGGCGTCTGCCCGGCTTGTGAACTGAGGTCCCGCGGCTGGCGCGAATGGGAGGCGGCGGGTCGCCCCGCTCTCAAAGCATGAGCTATGCGGTCAAGGAGATCTTCCTGACTCTCCAGGGCGAGGGCGGGCAGGCCGGCCGAGCGGCGGTCTTCTGCCGGTTCGCGGGCTGCAATCTCTGGTCTGGCCGCGAGGAGGACCGGGCCGCGGCGGCCTGCAACTTCTGTGACACGGACTTCGTGGGAATGGACGGCCCGGGCGGCGGGCGGTTCGCCTCCGCCGAGGCCCTGGCCGACGCCATCCTGGGGGCCTGGCGCGGCGGACCTGATGACCGGCTGGTGGTGCTGACCGGGGGCGAACCCCTCCTTCAGCTGGACCCGGCCCTGGTCGACGCCCTGCACGCGAGGGGTTTCAGCATCGCCCTGGAGACCAACGGCTCCTTGCCCTGCCCGGCCGGCGTCGACTGGATCTGCGTGAGCCCCAAGGGTTCGGTCCCGGTGGTCCAGCGGGCGGGGCAGGAGTTGAAGCTGGTCTTCCCGCAGCCCGGGGTGGATCCGACCGCCTTTGAGGCCTGGGACTTCAAGCGCTTCCTTCTGCAGCCGATGGACGGCCCCCGGCTGGCCGAGAACACCCGGGCGGCGATCGACTATTGCCTTTCGCACCCGCGCTGGCGTTTAAGCGTCCAAACCCACAAGGCCCTCGGGATCCCCTGACCGGTTCGCCGGCCCTCCAGACATGACCCAGCGTACGTTCGAGATCACCAAGGCTGCGACGTTTGACGCCGCGCACTACCTGTCAGAGGGCCCGGATCACCAGCCCTACCGGCGGCTTCACGGCCACTCCTTCCGGGTCGAGGCCTCGGTGCGGGGCGCGCCCGCTGGCCCTGTGGGTTGGGTCGCTGACCTCGCGGACCTGGACGCCGACCTGAGGGCAGCGGCGGGGGAGCTCGACCACGGCCTTCTGAACGACACGCCCGGGCTGGAGCGCCCCACCTTGGAGACCCTCTGCGGCTGGTTCGCTGACCGCCTTGCCGGGCGCTATCCCGGCCTTTCGAGGATCACGGTGTCCCGGCCCACCCTGGGCGAGTCCTGCACCCTGACCCTGGGCTAAGGCCTACTTGCCCTTGCGGGTCGCCGCCTCGAACAGGCGGTTGGCCTCGTTCCAGTTCAGCACGGTCCACCAGCCGGACAGGTAGGCGCCGCGGTTGTTCTGGTGCTTCAGGTAGTAGGCGTGCTCCCAGACATCGTTGGCGATGACCGGGGCGCCCTTGACCGGGGCGTCGCCCATCAGGGGATTGTCCTGATTGGGCGTGCTGGTCACGACGAGCTTGTCGCCAGTCCAGACCAGCCAGGCCCAGCCGGAGCCGAACCTCTGGGCGCCCGCGGCTTGGAAAGCCTCCTTGAAGGCCTCCATGGAGCCGAAGTCCTTGCCGATCTGGGCGGCCAGGGCCTGAGACGGCGCGCCACCCTGTCCTTGCGGCGCCATCAACTTCCAGAAGAGGGCGTGGTTGTAATGGCCGCCGCCATTGTTGCGAAGCGCCGGCGGATGGTTCTGCACCTCGGCCATCAGGGCCTCGAGGGACTTGCCCTGCAGCGACGGGTCGGCCTTCACCGCGGCGTTGAGGTTGTTCACATAGCCTTGGTGGTGCCTGCCGTGATGGATGCGCATGGTCTGGGCGTCGATCACCGGCTCCAGCGCCTCGAAGGCATAGGGCAGGGGCGCAAGACTGAAGGCCTCTACGGCGGGCGCGGAAACGGGCGCTGCTGGCGGGGCGGGCGCGGCGATTGCAGCGCTCGGAAGAATGAGAGCCACAGCGGCGGCGAACAGGACATTGGCTCGCATATCGTGGATCCTCGGTCATGATGAGGCTAGGGACACCTGCGGACGTCCCTGTTGTTGGGTTAGATGATGCGCCGATCGCGTCCCGTCAATTGACGACCTGAGACGATTCCGTTTGTCCGAAGGCCGTGCTGTCGCTCCGGTGCCGCAGGTTGAAAATGTGCGCGAACAGCAGGCCAGCACTCCCGAGGCTCGTGAAGATGACCTCCGCCAACTCCGGCCCCCCCCACGGAAGGCCGGCGACAAGCCCCGTGAGGCCAAAGGCGCAACTGATCCGGACCCACCGGAGTCGCCAGCCGCCCGTGAGAAACAGCGCCACAAGAGATGCCGGAGCCGCCAGGGCGAGGAAGAGCAAATGGACCCATTCCTGATGCGCGATGACTCCAATGAACGGGAGGAGGGCGGCCAGGACCGGCAGCGCAAGGCAATGCCCCAAGCATAGCCCCGAAACGGCGAGAGCGACCAAGTCGGGCCAGCGACCCGTAGACGATGACATTCCGGATTCTCTCTCTTGCGCAACCGTGCTGGTCTCATAGGTATGTTATAGTATAACATTTATCAAGCTCTTGGGAGGCCCCCTGTGATCCAACTTCCTGTCACCGTCCTTTCCGGCTTCCTTGGCGCAGGAAAGACCACCCTGCTCAACCATGTGCTGCGAAACCGAGAAGGCCTTCGCGTCGCGGTGATCGTGAACGACATGAGCGAGGTCAATATTGACGGAGCGCTTGTGCGCCAGGGCGACGCGGACCTCTCAAGGACCGAGGAGCGCCTGGTGGAAATGTCCAACGGCTGCATCTGTTGCACCCTGCGCGAGGACCTGCTTGCGGAGGTTCGTCGCCTCGCAGGCGAGGGCCGATTTGATTACCTCCTCATCGAGAGTACGGGCATCTCCGAGCCCATGCCGGTGGCGGCGACCTTCGACTTCATTTCTGAAACTGGTGAAAGCCTGCGTGATGTCTCTCGGCTGGACACCATGGTGACGGTTGTCGACACCTTCAATTTTCATCGGGACTATGGCTCCAGAGACTTTCTGGCGGATCGCGGGGAAAGCCTTGGCGAGGACGACGCTCGGACGGTTGTCGATCTGCTGGTCGATCAGATCGAGTTCGCTGACGTCCTCGTGCTGAACAAGACCGACCTCGTCTCCCCGGCGGAGCTGGAGGTGGTCGAGGCGCTCTGCCGCCAGCTGAACCCGCTGGCCCGTATCGTCCACTCAGTGCGGGGAGCAGCGCCCCTGAGCGACATTCTCGATACAGGCCTGTTTGACATGGCTCGCGCCCAGAGCGCCGCAGGTTGGCGGCAGGCGCTGGAGTTCGGTAAGACGCCCGAGACCGAGGAGTACGGGGTGTCCAGCTTCGTCTATCGCGCACGCCGACCATTTCACCCAATGCGGCTAAAGGCGGTGCTTGACGCCGAGTGGCCGGGGGTCTGGCGATCCAAAGGATTCTTCTGGCTGGCGACCCGGATGCGCCTTGTAGGATCCTGGAGCCAGGCTGGCGCCGCGGCGACCCACGAGTGGGGCGGATACTGGTGGGCTTCCATTCCTCCCGAGAAGCGCCCTCAGGATCCCGAGAGCCGACAGTTCCTGTCTAATGTCTGGCGGAGCCCCTATGGCGATCGCCGCCAGGAAATTGTCCTGATTGGAAAGGACATGGACCGGGCCGCGCTTACGGAGATGTTCAATTCCGCCCTTTTGACGACAGCCGAGATGCAGAAGGGCGCAAAAGTCTGGTCGCGCATGCCGGATCCGTTCCCCGCTTGGGGGCCGATGACCGAAGCGCAATAATGCGGTGCTCAATGTTTGGTCATAACGGACCACGCCCTCATCGCCGGCCTTTGCCGGTGGCTCAAGCTTGCGATACGGACTTGTCCAACCTTGTCCTCAAGGTGATGCAGACGACCAGAGCGCCGCTGACATTCCGCAGGCTGAAGGAAGAGATTCGAAATTCATCCGCGAGCGAGCCAGAGGTCGGCCGCCTTCGGCGGGCCCTGAGGTTCCTGAGGAACTCAGGAGAGATAATGCGCCTCGATCCCATTCAGGCTTACGTAGCCCTTCACCCCGACCGGCGGAGAGAGAAGGCCCTTTTCTGTGAGGCAGTCCCGGACGCCGGCCCCACCCCCGGGGCTTCAGCTTGCGGGCGAGAGTGTACGGCCAAGCCCTCGGCAGGCCATCTGGACAGCGGCCGCCAGGGGCGTATTATGTTATAACTTATCACTAATGAGCGTCTCTATTTGCTCCCGGTAAGGCGCTCAGGAGGACTTCAATGTCGACCCGCCAGGGGTTCAGCGATCGCGAAAGACAGGAACTCCTTCGCAGAGTGCATCAGGAAGACGTAGAGCGGGCCCGCCGGCTTCTGGATCCATGTATCGCTGTGGCGCGGGCCGAGTGGGTGCCCATGGGCGCTCTCGTCGACGCCCTGCGACAGATTGAAGCGGAACTCACCCATCCGTCGTCAGCCCATCAGACCTACGACGCCTAAGCCCCCGAAGGTTCAAGACAATGCTCTCTGGAAATGCTTTCGTCATCCGCCCCCTGCCAACCCTGATTTTCGGTGAAGACACGAGCCTGCAGGTGGCGACCCATGTAAAGGCGTTGGGTCTGTCCGCCGTTCTCTTTGTGACTGATGAAGCGCTCAGGAAAACGGGCCTTGCGGACCCGGTGGTCGATGCTCTCCGCTCAGCAGGGATCGAGGTCGAGGTCTTCGATGGCGTGGAGCCCAATCCCACGGATCGGAATGTCGAGGCGGGCGCGGAGAGACTGCGACGGCTAGGTTCGGCTGGCGTGATCGCATTCGGGGGTGGGTCCTCCATGGATTGCGGTAAGGCCATCGCCCTCCTGGCGAGGAACGCCGAGACTGTCCCGGCCCTTCAGGCGGGATCTCCGGCCAATCCCGGCGCGCCCGTCATTGCGGTCCCCACCACCGCGGGTACCGGGTCGGAGACAAACAGCGCCTGCGTCATCACGAATAGCCAGATGGGTCGGAAGACATACGTGATGCATCCCAGCATCACGCCGGCCATTGCAGTGCTGGACCCCAAACTGACCCTCGGACTTCCGCCCTACCCGACGGCGACCTGCGCCTTTGACGTCTTGACTCATGCGATCGAAGCGCTGGTTTCCCTGAGAGCCACCCCCTATTCAGATGCAGTCGCCCTTGAGGCCATCCGGGGTGTCCATGCCAATGCTAGGACCGTCGTCATGGACGGGTCGAACCTGGAAGCCCGCTCTCAGATGCTTCTTGCCTCAAGCATGGCGGCGATCGCATTCAATGTGGCCGGACTCGGATCGGCCCATGGAACGGGTCATTCGCTCTCCGCACGGCTTTCAGCCGCCCATGGCCAGACCCTCGCGACAATGCTTCCGCATGTCATGAACTACAATCTACCAGTCGCGGAAGCGAAGTACGCGACCGTCTCGGAATGCCTGGCCCCAGGACGGCCCGGGTCCGCGCAAGGCGCTATTGAGGCCGTCCTCAAGCTGCGTGAGGACATCGGCCTTGCTCGATCGATTAGGGATCTCGGCGGATCGGAAAGCTTGCTTCCGATCCTTGTTGAAGACGCATTAGCCGATCCCGTGAACCGGTCGAATCCCCGCCCCGTGGATGCGGAGGCCCTGGAGGCCCTATACCGCTCGGCCTGGTGAATGCGCTCTGAATGACGCAGTCCTAGCCGACCTGCCCCCGGTGACGCACAAAGGCGTCGGCCAGGACGCAGGCGGTCATGGCCTCGACCACGGGTACGGCGCGGATGCCGACGCAGGGGTCGTGCCGCCCCTTGGTGCGCAGGTCGATCTCCTCACCATCCGCGTTGATCGAGCGGCGCAGGGTGAGGATGGAGGAGGTCGGCTTGAAGGCGACCCGAGCGGTCACAGGCTGGCCGCTGGAGATCCCCCCGAGGATCCCTCCGGCATGATTTGACAGGAAGACAGGACCCTCCGGCCCCATCCGCATCTCGTCGGCGTTCTCCTCGCCGGAAAGGGCGGCGGAAGCGAAGCCATCGCCGATCTCCACGCCCTTGGCGGCGTTGATCGACATCAGGGCGGCGGCCAGTTCGGCATCCAGCTTGCCGTAGAGGGGCGCGCCCCATCCGGCGGGAACCCCGGTCGCTTCGACCTCGATGATCGCCCCGGTGGACGATCCAGCCTTGCGCACCTGCTCGAGATGGGACTCCCAGACTGCAACAATGCCGGCGTCCGGGGCCCAGAAGGGATTCTCCGTCCGCTGGTCCCAGTCGAAGCGGGACCGGTCGATGGCGTGAGGCCCGATCTGCACGACCGCCGCCCGGATGGAGACACCGGGAATGACCTTGCGGGCGACGGCGCCCGCCGCCACCCGCGCCGCGGTCTCCCGCGCCGATGACCGACCCCCGCCCCGATAGTCGCGGACACCGTACTTGGCGTCGTAGGTGTAGTCGGCGTGGCCCGGCCGGTAGGCCCGGGCGATCTCGGAATAGTCGCGGCTGCGCTGGTCGACATTCTCGATCATCAGCGAGATGGGGGTCCCGGTGGTGACCGGCCCACCGGTTCGCTCGTCCTCAAAGACCCCGGACAGGATCCGGACGGCGTCGGGTTCCTGCCTCTGGGTCACGAACTTGCCCTGCCCGGGCCGGCGCTGGTCCAGGAAGACCTGGATGTCAGCGGCGGTCAGGGACAGACCGGGCGGGCAGCCATCCACCACGCAACCCAGGGCGGGCCCGTGGCTCTCGCCCCAGGTGGTCACGCGGAAAAGGTTCCCGAAGGTGTTGTGCGACATGGGACGGGGTCCGGCCTAGCCGCCGTTGGCGCGGAACAGCGCCAGGGTCCGCTCCCGGGCGAGCTTGGCGCTGGGCTCGTGGTAGTCGGTCCGCCGGTCGGACTGGAAGCCGTGCCCCGCGTCATAGACATGGACGGCGACCTCCGGATGAAGCTCGGCGACCTTGCGCACCCCCTCCATCGGGATTCCGTGATCCTGCTCGCCGAAGTGCAGGATGGTCGCACAGGTCGGGGTCCTGTCGGCCATGGCGGGGATCATGCCGCCGTAATAGCCGGAGGCCGCCGCCAGATCCTTGGACCGGCAGGCCATGGCCCAGGTCACAGACCCGCCGTAGCAGTAGCCGGTCATGAACACGGGGCCCTTGTCCTTCAGGGCGTCAATGCAGGTCTGGGCGTCCCTCAGCGACACCTCGAAGTCATGCAGCTGCCGGGCCACCTGGATGGCGCGCTGGACGTCGGTCTCCGAGTAGCTGGCCTCAAAGCCAGGAACCTCCCGGTCGTAGAGGGCCGGAGCCAGGACCTCGTAGCCCTCGTCGGCGAAGAGGTCGCACTGCTCGCGGATATGCTCGGTCACGCCGAAGATTTCCTGGATCAGGACCAGGCCGCCCCGCCGCTCGCCCGTCGGCGCGACGTGGTAGACACCGATCTCGGCTCCGTCGCTCATCTGCATCCGGATCATCTGTCCGCGCGTGGGCATGCCGAACCCTCCTCGCTGCCGTGTCCGGCTAGCCATACCTTTGGCGGCCCGCCTGCGCTATAGGGCGCGCATGAGCGTCAAGCCCCCCATCCCCCCTTCGCCCACCGAGGACGAGTACCTCAAGGCCGTCGCCAGCGCCGACCTGCCGCCCCTGACGGCGGAGGACCCCCTGGCCCTCTTCGCCGAGTGGCTGTCCGAGGCCGTGAAGTCCGAGGTCAATGATCCCAACGCCATGGCCCTGGCCACCGCCGACGCCGACGGCCTGCCCGACGTGCGCATGGTCCTGCTGAAGGACGCCGGCGCGGACGGCTTCGTCTTCTACACCAACCTCGGCAGCGCCAAGGGCCGGCAGCTGGCGGACAGCGGCAAGGCCGCCCTGCTGTTCCACTGGAAGTCCTTGCGCCGGCAGGTCCGTGTGCGCGGGACAGTTTCGCCGGTCAGCGACGCCGAGGCGGACGCCTACTGGGCCACCCGGGCGCGACCCGCCCAGCTGGGAGCCTGGGCCTCAGAGCAGTCCCGCCCCCTGCCCGACCGCCTCGCCTTCGAGAAGGCCATCGCCGCCTATGGGTTGAAGTTCGGCCTGGGCAAGGCGCCGCGCCCGCCGCACTGGTCGGGCTTTCGCCTGACGCCTTCGCACATCGAGTTCTGGCGGGATCGGCCGTTCCGCCTGCACGAGCGGCTGGTCTTCGACGCCGCCCCGGGCGGCTGGACCACAAGCCGGCTCTATCCGTGACGCAGGCGGCCGATGACGGGGCGGAGGTCGACGCCTTCTTCTCCGCCCTGGGCGGCCGCCGGATCGAGACCGCCTGCAACCGCATCTACCTGGCCGGCGATACGGCCTGGAAGGTCAAGCGGCCGGTTGACCTGGGCTATGTGGACTTCACCACCCTTGAGCTGCGGCGCGAGGCGGCTGAGCGGGAAATTGTCTTCAACAGCGCCGCCGCCCCGGACATTTATCGACGCGTCCACGCCGTCACCCGGTCCGCGACCGGCCTGGAGCTGGACGGCCAGGGCCCGGCGGTCGACTACGCGGTGGAGATGCGGCGCTTTGACGAGGGTTCGGTCCTGTCGGCGCGGCCAGAGGCCGTGGACGCTCCCCTCGCCGAGGCCCTGGGCCGGGAGGTCGCCCGACTGCACGCCGCCGCGCCCCTGCGGCCCGAGGGCGGCGGGGTGGAGGGGCTGGCCTACACCGTCGACTCCAACGCCCATCTCCTGACCGGACTGGCGGACCGTCTCGGACGGGAGGCGGTCGAGGCCGTCATCTCGGGGACGGCCGCCGCCTTCGCCGATGTCTCACCCCTTCTTGAGTCCCGCCGGCGGAGTGGATTCTCCCGCCGCTGCCACGCCGATCTTCACCTCGGGAACATCCTCCTGGAGAACGGCCGGCCAGTCCTTTTCGACTGCATTGAGTTCAACGACCGCCTGTCGGACATCGACATCCAGTATGACCTCGCCTTCCTGCTGATGGATCTCGACTTCCGGGGACGACGCGACGCCGCCTGCCGGGTGCTGGACGGCTGGCTGGACGAGGCGGCGCGGCGCGAGGGCTCCGGCCTGCGGGAGGGCCTCGCCACCCTGCCCCTGATGCTCTCCGTCAGGGCGGTCGTGCGGGCGCACGTGGAGGCCAATTCCGGGCATGACGCCGTGGGCCGGGACTACCTGCAGGCGGCGCTGAGGCATCTTCGGCCAGAGCCGCCGCGCCTGTTCGCCGTGGGTGGGATGTCGGGGACTGGAAAGACCACCCTGGCCCGTGAGGTGGCGCCGAGGTTGGGCGCCTCGCCGGGAGCCGTGGTCCTGCGCTCTGACGAGATCCGCAAGCGGCTGTCAGGGGCCGCCCCGACAGAGCGCCTGCCCCCGGAAGCCTATGGACCGGGCATGTCGACCCGCGTCCACCAGGTCCTCTTCGCGGAGGCGGAAGAACTGCTGGCCGCCGGGCGCAGCGTGATCCTGGACGCGACCTTCCTCGACCCCGGGCACAGGGCCCGGACATCAGAGCTGGCTGGGCGCCTCGGTGTTCCCCTCAGCGCGGTCTGGCTGGAGGCCCCTGTAGACCTCCTGCGCGCCCGGCTTGCCGGGCGGTCCGGCGACGCGTCGGACGCCACACCGGAGACGCTGGAACTGCAGGTCCAGCGGGAGCTGGGTCCGATCGAGTGGCGTCGGCTCCGGACCGACCTTGACGTGACTGCGGCCACGCTTGAAGCCTTTGGTCAAACCTCCGGAGTCCCGACGCGATGAACCGCCGCCGCCTCATTCTCACCGCCGCCGCCGCGACGGCCGCCGCCCCGCCCGCACTCGCCGCACGACCGGGGCCCCGGTTGTCGATCAAGACCTTCGCAGAGCTCAAGACCCCCCTTCCGCTCCCCTATGACGAGGGGGCGGACGCCAGCGCCGTTGTCGACCGCGCCCGGGCCCAGGCCCGCCGGCAAGGCAAGCGACTCCTCATCGACCTGGGCGGCAACTGGTGCCCCGACTGCCGCATCCTGGCCGGGACCATGGCCCTTCCGGAACTTGACCGGTTCTTGAAGGCGCACTTCGTGACGGTGATGGTCGATGTCGGCCGCTTTGACCGTAACCTCCAGATCCCCGCCCGCTACGGGATCACCGGCCGGCTGCCCGGCGTGCCCGCACTGCTGGTGATCGACCCCCGGACTGACAGGCTCCTCAATCCCGGCAACTTCTCCGCCCTGTCCAACGCGCGGGGCATGTCGCCACAGGCCCTGTCGGACTGGCTCGCCGGCTGGGCCGCCTAGAGCGTGTTCCCCTCAGCCGGAATGCCTGCAGGGGAACAGGCTCTGGATCCCATCAGAGAGCTCATACTTCGGTCCGCCAACCGGTCCCCGGTTATCGGAACATGATCTAGAGGCCGAGCCGGTCCGCGACCTCTTCGCCTATCGCAAGGGAGCTTGTCAGGCCCGGGCTCTCGATGCCGAACAGCGCCACCAGTTCATCGAGCCCGTGGGCCTCAGGCCCGTCGATGCGGAAGTCGGGCTGCGGCTGGCCGGGGCCGTGCAGCTTGGGGCGCACCCCGGCGTAATCGGGCTGAAGAGCGCCGTCCGGCAGGCCTGGCCAGAATTTGCGGATGCAGTCGTAGAAGGCGCCGGCCCTGCCGGGATCCACTTCATAGTCAGGGGCGGGAACGAACTCGAGATCCGGTCCGAAGATCGCCTGCCCCCCAAGGTCCCGCCGGTAGTGGGTCCCCAGGGCCCCCGGGATGGGCGGCGGATAGACGAGGCGGGAGAAGGGCGCCCGGCCCGTCAGCCGGAAATAGACACCCTTGCCGAAGAAGCCTTGGGGGATGGTTCCCGATGGCAGGCCGGAGATACGGCCCGCCACCGACTGGGCGTCCAGGCCAGGCGCCGTGACAAGACGGGCCGTAGTCAGGACGGCGGGATCGTCACCCCCGGTGGAAACTCGCCAACCGCCGGTCGCGAGCGGCTCGGCGCCCTCGAAGGGGGTCGACAGCACCACGGCGCCGCCCCGGGACTCGATCTCCCCCTGCAGGGCCAGCATGTAGCCGTGGCTGTCGAAGACCCCGCTCTGGGGCGAGAGCAGGGCCGCATCGCACTTCAGGTCGGGCTCCAGGGCGCGGACCTGGGCGGGGGTGAGGACCTCCATGCCCTCGACGTCATTGGTGCGCGCCTGGGCGAGGATGGCGTCGAGCCGTTCCAGCTCTTCAGGACCGTTGAAGACCACGAGCTTGCCACAGCGGTCGAAGGCAACGCCGCGTTCGGCGAGGAAGGCGTAGAGGGACCGCCGCCCCTGGACGCAGAGGCGCGCCTTGAGTGACCCCGTGGGGTAATAGAGACCTCCGTGGACAACTTCGGAGTTCCGCGCAGAGACACCCTCCCCGATCCGGGGACCGGCCTCGAGGACGACGGCGGAGAGACCGCGAAGGGCAAGGGCGTAACCGCAGGCGAGGCCGACGGCCCCCGCTCCGACCACCACGGCGTCAAAGTCGAATTCGGACATGCCTGACGCCTAAACCAGTCCCGGTGGAAAGCAAGCTGTCGCCCGGACGCCGGAGGATCCGGTCGGGTATTGCGCACCATGGGCCTTATGAGGCAAAACCCTGCGCTGAACCGTGCAAATCGCCCGCCGTCGGGCAGAACCGTGCGCAAATGAAGCAAGGAGCATGCGTGGCCGAAACCCTGGACGCCATCGACGCCCGCATCCTGGACCTGATCCAAGCCGACGCGGGCCTTTCGGTGGCCGAGATCGCCGACCGGGTGGGCCTGTCGTCCAGCCCCTGCTGGCGTCGGATCAAACGCCTTGAAGATGCCGGGATCATCCAGAAGCGGGTGACCATCCTGGACCGCGAAAGGCTGGGCCTGTCCTTCGAGGTCTATTGCACCGTGAAGCTGGCCCTGCCGACCAAGGACAACCTGGATGCCTTTGATCGCGCCATCCTGGACATGCCGGAGGTCGTCCAGTGCGCGACCGTCACCGGGGCGGCCGACTATGAGCTTCGGATCGTGACCCGCGACATGCCGGCTTTTGACTCCTTCCTCCGGGAGACCCTCCTGTCCCTGGGACTGGTCTCGAACATCGAGAGCCGGATCGTCATCCGCTCGGTGAAGAACACTACGGCGGCGCCTCTGGGCCTCATCACCCCCCACGTCCCCGGCTAGGTCAGGGCAGGCGGGCGAGACCCCTCCGGGTCTGGAGCAGGTATTCGATCCCGGTCCAGACCGTCAGCAAGGCGGCGACCCAGACCAGGGTGAGGGGCAGGAGGGGCGGAAGGGCCGGAACCAGCCCGACCCCAAGCATGGACGCCAGGGCGACCAGTTGCACCGCCGTCTTCCACTTCGCGAGGCCTGTGACCGGCAGCTTCAGGCCCCGTGCGGCCCCCACCTCGCGAAGGGCGCTGACAGCGAACTCGCGGAACAGGATCAGGCCGGCTGGCAGGGCGAAGGCCGGGCCAGCGCCGCTGGCCATCAGTCCCACCACCGCCCCGCAGACCAGGATCTTGTCGCCGATGGGATCCAGGATGGTTCCCCAGACAGTGACGGCGTCGTACCGGCGGGCCAGCCAGCCATCGAGGAAATCCGTCACTGCGGCAATGACGAAGGCCCAGAAGGCAAAATGCATCAGGCCACCGTCCGGATCACGGCCGGCGCCCACAGCGACCAGGGCGGCGAACATGGCCAGGGTCAGGGCGATGCGGACAATGGACAGGATGTTGGGCAGGGCCTTCATCAGCGCTCCTTGTGGAAGGCGGCGAATATGCGTTCGGCGAGGGCGCTGCTGACGCCCTCGACCTTCTCCAGATCCTCGGCCGCAGCCCGCGCCACGCCGGCGGCGGACCCGAAGGCGTGAAGCAGGGCGCGCTTTCGCGTCGGACCAATGCCCTCGATCTCGTCCAGCGGATTGCGCCGAAGGTCCGCCGCCCTGCGCGCCCGATGGCTCCCGATGGCGTAGCGGTGGGCCTCGTCCCGCAGCCTCTGGAGGAAATAGAGGACAGGGCTCTTGGGCTCGAGCATGAAAGGCGGCTGGCCGGGAAGGAAGAAGCGCTCGAGGCCGGCGTCCCGGTCCGGCCCCTTGGCCACTCCGACCACCGGAATGTCGTCGACCCCCAGCTCGGTCAGGACCTCCAGGGCCGCGCCCAGCTGCCCCCCACCCCCGTCGATCAGCACCAGGTCCGGTCGCACCGTGGTTTCGCCGGACCCGCCTTCACGGACCAGGCGGCCGAAGCGTCGCCTGAGAACCTCGCGCATCATGCCGTAGTCGTCCCCGGGGGTAAGGTCCGTGCTGCGGATGTTGAACTTGCGGTACTGGGCCTTCTGAAACCCGTCCGGCCCGGCGACGATCATGCCGCCAACGGCGTTGGTCCCCATGATGTGGCTGTTGTCATAGACCTCGATCCGCTCCGGGGAAGCGTCCAGGCCAAAGGCCTCCGCGACCCCGGCCAGGAGCTTGGAGTGTGCAGACCCTTCCGCCAGCCGCCGTCCCAGGGCCTCCCGGGCGTTGGTCAGGGCCTCGTCGACCAGGGCGCGTTTCTCGCCACGCTCCGGCCGGCGGATCTCGACCCTGCGGCCGGACTTCAGGCTGAAGGCCTCTGCCAGGAGCTCAACCTCGTCGGGCACGCAGCTCACCAGGATGAGCTTCGGGATCGGCCGGTCGTCATAGAACTGGCCGATGAAGGCCGCCAGGATCGACGGGTCCGGGTCGGTGCGGTCAATCCGCGGGAAGTAGGCCCGGTTGCCCCAGTTCTGACCCGCCCGGAAGAAGAAGACCTGGACGCAGGCCTGGCCGCCATCGCTGTGCAGGGCGAAGACGTCCGCCTCCTCCAGGCTCTCGGGATTGACCAGGGTCTCCTGGCTCACAGCCGCCAGGGCCCGGATCCGGTCGCGGAGGCGGGCCGCCTGCTCGAACTCCATCTCGTCGGAGGCCGCCTGCATCGCCTCAGACAGCCGGGTCATCACCGCGCGGCTGCGGCCGCGCAGGAAGTCCTCGGCCTGGTCCACTAGGGCCGCGTAGTCCTCAAGGCTGACAGCGCCCGTGCACGGAGCGGCGCAGCGGCGGATCTGATGAAGCATGCAGGGCCGGGTCCGGCCCTCGTAGACACTGTCGGTGCAGGACCTCAGCAGGAAGGCCTTCTGCAGGGTATTGAGGGTTCGGTTCACGGCGTTCGCCGAGGCGAAGGGGCCGAAATAATCCCCCTTCAGGGTGTGGGCGCCGCGGTGCTTTCGCAGCTGGGCGGCAGGATGGTCCCGCCGGATGACAATCTCGGGAAAGCTCTTGTCATCGCGCAGGAGGACGTTGAAGCGAGGCTTCATCTGCTTGATCAGGTTGATCTCAAGCAACAGGGCGTCGGTCTCGGTCCGGGTGGTGACGAACTCCATGGCCCGGGTCAGGTCGACCATCAGGGCGATGCGCTGGGTATGGAACCGGCCCTGGGCGTATTGCAGGACCCGCTTCTTCAGCGAGCGGGCCTTGCCCACGTAGAGGATCTCGCCGCCCTCGCCCATCATCCGGTAGACGCCAGGCGCGTCTGGCAACCGCCGGACCTGGTCGCGGATCAGGTCGGCGCCGGCGAGTGAAGCGCCTTCGGCTGCAGGGGGTGTTTCGGCGTCCAGGGACATTCGTCCGGTATAGGCGACTCCCGCCCCGGTGGGGACCCCGGGGGCGGGAGCCTTTGTCAGGTCGGTGGCAAGAGACCGCGCAGGGCCTCGAGATAGGAAGCGAAGGCGGTGCGACCGGCGTCGTTGATCCTGACAGTGGTCAGGGGCCGGCGACCGGCGAAGGCCTTCTCGATCTCGACATAGCCTGCATCCTCCAGCTTGCGCAGGTGGACTGAGAGGTTCCCGTCGGTCGCCGACAGACGGGTCTTCAGTTCGCCGAAGTCCGCGGCTCCAGCGCCGGCGAGGTAGGCCATGATCCCCAGCCGGATGCGGCCATGGATCACCTCATCAATCCGCTCGATGTCAAAGTCCAGGCTCACCGTCGGCCTTCCTGGCGCATCAGGATCAGGCCGGGCGCGAGGCCCAAGGCGAAGAGGGCGGCGGCGTAGGCGAGCCAGAGCAGCGGCCCACCCGCGACCGCCGCCACGGCGACAGCTGCGATGAAGCTGCCGACCCCGACGCGGCGCAGCCACTGCGTCCTGCCAAGGTGGGCGGCCGCCATCCAGCATAGGCCATAGAGGGCCAGGATGATGGACGGGAAGACATTGAAGACCCCCCAGTCCGAAGTCCGATAACCGGCCACCATCACGGCGACGAAGAGAACCCAGATGGCGATGCCGGCCTGGTTCCAGACCACACCGATGGACTCATTCAGGCTGCTGGCGGCTCCGGGGCGGGTTCGTGTCCTGCGGTTCAGCGCTGGAAGGGCGAGGGCGAAGGCCAGCCCGCTCACCAGCCAGATCCAGCCGAGGGCTGGCGCCGGCAGGGGCAGAAGCTGCACCTGGATCGCGAAGGCGAGAAGACTGGTGATCCCGAAGACGCCTCCCCCAAGGGCCATGTAGGGACCGGCGAGCACCGGGGCGCCGCGCCCCTCCTCGGCCAGGGTCTTGAGGTAGGCGAGATCCTCACCGATCTGAGTTTGGGCATCCGTCATGGCAGGCTCCGTGAAAACGTTGGAGCCAACCTACCAAGTAACTTTGAAACGTAAAGTACTTTTCTCAGATCCGGATGCGGCCGTTGACGATCTCCCCGTAAACAGCGGTGTCCAGGGGACGATAACCGCCATCTGTAGCCCGGTGGAACAAGGGCGCGGCGACCTTTGCCGGATCAAACCCCTCGGCCACGAGCTCCACCTTGCGCTGCTTGAAGGTGCCGGTGACGGCCATCTCCGGCTGTAGCCTCAGGAAGACCGGGCGCGCATATTCAGGGAGGTCTGCGGCGATCCGTGACGCCAGTATTCCGAGGTCGAAGCCTTCACCCGTCACCAGGGCGGCCATTCCGGCCCGCCCATCGGCCCTGGGCACCTCCACCCCGTAGACATTCGCCTCGATCACGCCAGGAACGGCCTGGAGACGCAAGGCCACCTCCGCGGTGGAGACATTCTCCCCCTTCCACCGGAAGGTGTCGCCGACCCTGTCGACAAAGAAGATGTAGCCATCCTCGTCCTGCCGCA
Source organism: Phenylobacterium sp. (assembly GCA_020402585.1). Taxonomy (GTDB): domain Bacteria; phylum Pseudomonadota; class Alphaproteobacteria; order Caulobacterales; family Caulobacteraceae; genus Phenylobacterium. The sequence continues at coordinate 59,458 of JADBZH010000011.1, forward strand.
GGAGATCGCCGGTCCGGAACCAGGCGTCGCCCGGCGTGAAGACATCCCTCAGCACCTTTTTCTCGGATGCGGCCTTGTCGAGATAGCCTGTGAAGTCCGCCCGGGGGTCCGAGGAATCGATGCGACCCAGGCACTCTCCCGCCTCCCCGGGAGCCGCCTCCTCGCAGTAGCCGTCCGGCCCGCGCAGGGGCGCCTCGGCTTCATAGTCAAAGCGGACGATCCGACCGTTGAACCGCCGCCGAAGGAAACCTGGAAGACGGCCGATGGCGCCAGGACGGCCATCGAAATTGAAGAAGGAAACATTGCCTTCCGTGGAGCCGTAGAACTCGAGGACCCGGGGGACGGCGAAGCGGCCGATGATCGTATCCCAGACATCCGGCCGAAGGCCGTTGCCGAAGGCCAGGCGCAGCTTGTGCGCCCGCTCGTCCGGGTGTGTCGGCTGGTTCGCAAGGTAACGGCAGAGTTCGCCGATATAGACGAACTGAGTGCAACCCTCCCGCCGTATGTCCTCCCAGAACTGGGTGGCCGAGAAGCGCCGCTTGAGGACCACACAGGCGCCGTTCAGAAGGGCCGCCCCCATGCCACAGAGGCCGCCAGTGGCGTGGTAGAGGGGAAGGGCGACATAGATCCGGTCATCGGAGCGAGCCCCCGTCGACCCTGCAAATCCCCGCATGTAGAGCTGGACCCGGACATGGGTGACCCGCGCGGCCTTCGGAAGGCCGGTGGTCCCGGAAGTGTAGATGAGGAGGGCGGTGTCCCCGGCGGTCAGACCCTCCCGCGCGGAGGCGGGCGGCGCCCCGGGCGAGCGCTCGGCGAGGGCGGCGGCCAGGTCGCCTTCTCCTGGCAGGGGCGCGTCGAGGCTCCAGAGACGAGGCGTCTGGTCCAGATCGCCGAGTATGTCCTGCAGGGCGGGAGAGGTCTCCGCGTCCACAATGACCTCGTGGGCGCCCGATAGGGACAGACAGTGCGCCAGAGCCTGGCCGGTGAGCTGGTTATTGATCAGGGCCGAAACCACTCCGACCTTGGACAGGCCGTACCAGGCGGGAAGGTATTCAATCCGGTTGGGCAGGAAGAGGGCGACCCTGTCCCCGGGTCGCAGGCCGATCTCGAGCGCCCAACGCGCGAACCGGTTGGCCAGAGCCTCCATCCCGGCGTAGGTCAGGCTGCGCCCCTCGAACCTCAGGGCCTCGCGATCATTCCAGCGCGCCGCAGCCGCCTCAAGGTCATCGCAGATACGGCGCGGACTGGCGGGATGAATTCCCCTCACCCGCCCCAGGGTGCGAAAAAGGCCGGAAGCGAAGCGAAGGTCGCGCGCAAGAGAAGCGAACATGCGGGGCACAACTCCTGTCCGTGGCTCCACGAGCCCGGAATCTGGCGGTGAGGTCACCAGTATTCAAGTCGGCGGCGATCGTCAGCAGAAGGATCAGGCGGCCTGAAGTCCGGGAACGTCATGTAGCTCGGCGGGCAGGCCGGCGCCCATCAGGTCGATAAAGTTATCTCGCCAGAAACGCCGGCGGGCCGACTCACCGACGCCCTCCAAGGACTCCCCAAAGCGCTTCAGCGGGTTGCGGCCGCCCTCGATGTGGGGAAAGTCCGAAGAGAACAAACAGACGTCCTCGCCAGCGTTGGCGATGATCCAGGCGACATCTTCATGGGGATAGGGCGTGGCGCGGAACTGGCGCTGCAGGATTTCGCTGGGCCTCGCGGACAGGCGCTGGAGCCGCTCCTCGCGACCAAAGGCCGCGGCCCCGGAGTCCATGAACTTCATCAGGCTCGGGACCCAGGAGGCGCCCAACTCGATGGCTCCGAACTTCAGGCGCGGGAACCGGTCGAAGACCCCGTCGAAGACCAGGGCCGCCAGGGTCTGCCAGACCGCCACCGGGATGGTCATGAAGGATAGCGAGGTGAAGTTCTCGGCGCCGCCATGGAAGTCCAGGACCCGGGGCAGACCGTTCTCGAAGTAGGCGGGGTTCATCTTCTCCTCCCCGCCCACGTGGAAGAGAACCGGCAGGCCAGCTTCCTCGATGAGGGCCCAAAGCGGGTCGAGGCCGACATGGGAAGGGCTGTGGCCGGGGGGACAGCGCGAGGGGACCATCAAGCCCCGGCAGCCCAGGTCGATGGCCTCCCGGGCGATCCGGGGCGCCGCCTCGATGTCCAGGAGGGGGACATAGCCCGTCGCCAGCAGCCGACGGTCGACTGAGCAGAAGTCGGCCATCATGCGATTGTGGGCCCGGGCTCCGGCCAGGGCCAGCCCGACCTGTCCTGACTCCTCGAGGCCGTAGTTGCCCAGGGCGTGGGTGGTGAAGACCAGCTGGCTGGCGAATCCGAGGAGGTCTAGGGAGCGCGGCCGGTCCTCGCGGCGGAAGGCGCCCAGGGCCTGGTAGTTCTTCCGCAGGAGCAGGTTGGCCTCATCGCCGGACCGGAACTCGGGGTCGTCATGCTGGGCGCGGGCCTGGTCCGCCCAACCGGTCAGGTCGCCAGGCTTGCGGATCGCCTCGGAGAAGGCCGCCCTCAGGCCCGGCTCCACATACCGGTCGATTTCTCCGGGCAGCTCCATGACATGCGAATCCGCGTCATGGACCGTGAAACCCTCGACATAGGGCATGGTGCGCCCTCCCCGTCTGTTGTGGGTCCGTACTTCGGACCGGGGAGGCGCGGCGGTCAAGCCCCGCCGCTTTGGGCGGGGCCTGGCGCGAGTTCAGATCTGGGCGAGCAGGTAGTCGGCGGCCGAGACCTTGAACTCACCCGCCGCCTCGATGTTGAGCTGCTTCACGACGCCGTCGACGACGTACATCGAGTAGCGCTGTGAGCGCAGGCCCATGCCGAACTTGGAGCCGTCCATGGTCAGGTCGACGGCCTTGGTGAAGTCGCCCGCCGGGTCGGCGATCATCTCGATCTCGCCCAGTACGCCCTGGTTCTCGCCCCAGGCCTTCATCACGAAGGCGTCGTTCACCGACAGGCAGACAATAGCGTCAACGCCCTTGGCCTTCAGGTCAGCGGCCAGGTCCTTGTAGCCCGGCAGATGCCGCGCCGAGCAGGTCGGGGTGAAGGCGCCGGGGACGGCGAAGAAGGCCACCTTGCGGCCCTTGAAGATCTCGTCGACCGTGGTGGGCTTGGGGCCCTCGGCGGTGCCGGCGATGAGGTTGGCGGCGGGAAGCGTGTCTCCGACCTTGAGGGTCATGGCCTGTCTCCGGGATCTGATCGGTTAGGGATGGGCACAGATAACTCCTTGGCGCCCGCCTGCAATGGCCAAGTTGGATTCCGCGTCTTGAATCCGCCCCAAGAGCGTCGGACAAGCCGCATATGGATCCTGCCGCCTACCTCTCCGGTCAGCTCCTGATCGCCCTGCCGGCGATCGGCGACCCGCGTTTCGAGCGCGCGGTGACCCTGGTCTTCGCCCATGACGCCGACCACGCCATGGGTCTGGTCCTGAACCATCCCCTGCGAGTCCTGACCCTCGGAGAGGTCCTCGATCAGCTCTCCATCCCATGTCCAGAAGCGCGCCGGACAGAAGGCGTGCTGCTGGGCGGCCCGGTCCAGACCGAGCGGGGATTTGTCCTGCACAGCGATGACTTCCACGCGTCGGACGGCGCCACCCTGCGCGCGCCAGGAGGCCTGGCCTGCACCCCAACCCGGGAGGCGCTGGCGGCGATGTCTCGCGACGACGGGACCCCCCGCCGCTCGCGTCTGGCCCTGGGATACGCCGGGTGGGGACCCGGCCAGCTGGAACAGGAACTTCGCCAGAATGTCTGGCTGACCTGCCCTGCGGACGAGGCGATCGTCTTCGATACGCCCCTGGAGCAGATATGGACTGCTGCCCTCGGCCGCCTCGGCGTGGACCCGTCCTTCCTGACCGCCGACGCTGGCCAGGCCTGACCGCGCGGGGCTCAGCCCCGGGGCTTCAGCGGCGCGGCTCCGTCCACATAGCATTCGTTCAGATAGACCTCCGCCTCCTGCGGGGAGAGGGCCGGCGCATAGCCGTATCCCTGGCCGTAACTGCACCCGAGGGCGCGGAGACGGCGGGCGATCTGGGCGTTCTCGACGCCCTCGGCGACGACTTCAAGCGCCAGGTCGCGGCCCAGCTTGATCACCGAGGAGACGATCTTTGCTGAACCCTCGTTGGTCGCCATCGTCCTCACAAAGTACCGGTCGATCTTGAGGGTGTCGAAGGGCAGGCGCGCCAGGTAGCTGAGCGAGGAGAAGCCGGTGCCGAAGTCATCCAGGGCCAGGCCGGCGCCAGCGCCCTTGAGATCGGCGAGGATCACCGCCGCCGCATCCGGGTCACGCATCACGTCGTTCTCTGTGACCTCCAGCTTGAGGGCGCCTGGCGGCAGACCCGTCTCCCGGCGGATGCGGACGATGTCGTTGACCAGCCCTTCCCTGTAGATCTCGCCGATGGAGAGGTTCACCGAGACGGTGAGGTCCCCCGACGCCCAGTGATCCCTCCGCCAGCGAGCCAGCTGGACGGCGGCGTCGCACTGCATGTAGGCGCCGAGTTCACCGATCAGCCCCATTTCCTCGCAGACCCTGAGGAAGATCTCCGGGGTGAGCAGGCCGCGGCGGGGATGGTTCCAGCGGACCAGGGCCTCGAACCCCGAAAGGGCGCCGGTGGTGAGGTTGACGATCGGCTGGTAGTAGGGTCGCAGCTCGCCCCGGGCGATCGCCCCGCGGAGGTCTCCCTCCAGCGCCAGCCGCGATAGGCCATCGGACTCAAGGGTCCGGCCATAGGCCACGGCGGCGCCCCGCCCTTCGGTCTTGGCCGTCTCCACAGCGAGTTCAGCACGCCGCAGCATCTCGGCGGCATCCGGGGCGTCGCCCTCCCCGGCCTCGACGGCGCCAAGTGACAGGGTGGGGTGGATATCCAGGCCCGAGATCCGCAAGGGTTGCTCCAGCGCCCGCCGGAGGATCTCCTCAGGGCCGGGATGGCTGCGGGGCGTGAGGACTGCGAACTCATCCTCGCCGACCCGGGCGGCCAGGGCCTCGGAGGGAAAGGCCGCCGCAAGGCGGGCGCCCAGGGCGGCCAGCACCAGGTCGGCCCGCTCATGGCCCAGGGCCTCGTTCAGGCGCCGGAATCGGTCCAGGTCGGCGACCACCAGGATGTGGTCGCCGGAAGTCATGAGCTGCTCCTGGGCGCGGGCGACAAAGGTGCGGCGGTCCAGAAGACCTGTCAGGCTGTCGAAGCCTGAGACCGAAAGGCGGGACTCGGCGGTCACCATGCCCGCGGCGCGGACACCGTCCTCCAGCCAGACCCCCCGCCAGAGGCATTGTTCGCCGCCGAGCACGCGGAGCCGGATCTCGATCTCTGCGCCTGGGGGTTGCACGCCCAGCAGTTCGGCCGCGGCAGAACGATCCTGTGGCTGGATCAGGGCCCGCAGGGCCGCGCCCGAACAGTCCGGCGCCAGAGGGCCAAGGCCAAGGGCGCGGGTCGGACCGGTGAAGCTCATGCGATCGACCTGAGGCTCCCAGAGCCACAGGGCGACCGCCGCACCGCCAAGCGCCTCCAGCGTCGCCGTCGCGTCCCAGATCCAACGGTCGTTCGACATCCGGCATCCCGGTCAGACGGAAAGGGGTTCCTTCGGGCCGTCGCCGCGAGGCGGCGGCGCAATCAGCCCGAACTGGACATGGTCTCGCCAATCGCCGTTAATTTTCAGATAAGCACGAGCCAGTCCCTCTTCCTGGAATCCCGCCTTCCCCAGCAATCGCCGGGACGGCGTATTCTCGGGCAGGCAGGCGGCTTCCAGCCGGTGGAGGGCCAGGGTTCGGAAAGCGAAGTGGGAGAGCGTACGCACAGCCGCCAGGGTATGGCCCTGTCGCGCGAAGCCGGAACCGCACCAGTATCCCACCGTGCCCATCTGGGCGACCCCGCGCCGGACATTGGACAGGGTGATGCCCCCGGTCAGGGCGCCGTCGCTCTTTCGGAAGACAAGGAACGGATAGGCCGCGCCAAGGTCGATATCCCGGGCGTACGAGGCGAGGCGACGCCGCCATGCGGCCCGCGTCAGGTCATCGTCCGGCCAGGTCGGCTCCCAGGGCTGCAGGAAGGCCCTTGAGGCCCGCCTCAGTTCGCTCCACTCCGGATGATCAGACGGCCGCGGCGGGCGGATCTCGATCCCCTCCCCCTGCAGCCTCAGGCTGTCGCCCGGCGTGATCCAGTCCAGAAGCGCCATGAGGGCAAACTCCGGGGTTTTTCCCGTCCGTCAAGTCACTGCGGGGCCTGCAGATCTCCCGGCCTTCATCGCCCTGCGGAAGGTTTCGGCCGCGGGATGAGCCGCGCCGGGCCCAAGGACCGCCGCAGCAGCCAGGCCCGGCTCCAGGAGACGGGCTCCCGCCCGGCGCACGGCGGCGGCGTTGCAGGCGTCGATCCTCGCCGCGATCTCCGGGGCCGGAATGAGGCGGCCATGGGTCAGGACCTGGTGGGCCGCCTGTTCCGCACGAGTCAGAAGAGACTCCGCGGCCATGAACTGCGCAGCCTTGAGTTGGGCGCGGGCCCGGGCGAGCTCTGCCTCGTGCGGGGACTCCGCAAGGTCCTGCATCTGGTCGGCAACCAGGGCTGCAAGCTCCACCGCGCGCCCCGCTTCGCAGCCGGCGAACACCCCGACCATGCCGCAGTCTGACCAGAACTCACCCCAGGCGTCCACGGCATAGGCCAGGCCCCGGGCTTCACGGGCCTCCTGGAAGAGCCGCGAGGCCATGCCGCCGCCCAGGCATTCCACGAAGACCTGGGCCGCCCAGGCGTCAGGGTCGGTCGCCCCCATCCCGGGACACAGGAAGACAAGGTTCGCCTGCTCAAGGGACCGGTCATCGGTCCGGATACCTCCGGTGAACAACGCCGGCTCTGGCGATGGAGAGGGCTGGGGCTCCGCAGAGGCGAAATCCCGCTCCGCGAGGCGCAACAGGGCGTCCTCGTCTATGGCTCCCGAAGCCACGACCACCAGCCGGTCCGGTGAATACAGAAAGCGGCGCCACTGTCGGAGCGCGTCCACATCAGCCCTCTTGAGGCTGGCGGCGTCCCCGAGAATGCAACGACCGAGGGCCTGGCCCTCGAAGGCGGCCTCCTGGGCCATCTCGAAGACAAGATCATCCGGCGCGTCCTCCGCCTCGGCGATCTCCTGGAGCACGACATGGCGCTCCCTGAGCAGGTCGTCCGGGTCGAGTGTCGGTCGAAGGACGATGTCCGAAAGGAGGCCCGAGGCCTCGTCCAGCCCTTCCGGAAGGGTCCGGACATGGAACACGGTCCGCTCGAAGCCCGTTTCGGCGTTCATCTGTCCGCCACCGGACTCGATCGCGTCGGCCAGCTGTCGGGCGGTGCGTCCGGCCGCACCCTTGAAGACCATGTGCTCAAGGAGGTGGGACCAGCCGGACTCCCGGCGGCCCTCCCATCGGGCTCCGCGTCCGGCGGCCACCACCAGGGCGACGGTCTGCAAGCCCGGGACAGGGTCACAGACCACCCGGACCCCATTGGCCAGGGTGTGGATCCGCGGCGGTTCAGCCCCCCGCAAACGCCCGGACATAGGCGGCGACCTTTCCTGCGTCGGCGGCGATGGGCTCGAAGCGCTCGGGGCGCTCCGACAGGGCGCGGGCCCGCGCGGGGGTCTCTGGCGCCTGGCCCGTAGCGGCGAGCACCGCCTCAGGGAACTTGGCCGGGTGGGCCGTGGCGAGCACCACCGTCGGCCCCGGCGCCGGGTGACGCCGCAGGGCGGACAGGGCCACCGCCGTGTGGGGATCCGCCATCTCGCCCGTCTCGGACAGGGTCAGCCGCATCTCCGCGGCGGTGTCCGCCTCATCCGAGGAAGCGCCGGCGAAGAGGGCGGTCATGGCGGCCAGGGCGGCGGGAGGCGTGACGATGTCCCGCCCCGCAGCGAAGCCGGAAAAGGCCGTCGCCGTCCCCGGCCCGTCGCGGTCGGTCGCCTCGAAGAACAGGCGTTCGAAGTTGGACGCCGACTGGATATCCATCGCCGGAGATTGGGTCTCGGCCACGGCGCCGCGGGCGTAGAGGCCGGTGCGGAAGGTGCGGGCGAGGATGTCGTTGGCGTTGGTGGCGATCAGGATCCGCCCAATGGGCAGGCCCATGCGGTGCGCCACATACCCGGCGAACCCGTCCCCGAAATTCCCGGACGGCACGGCGAAGGAGACCGGGCGGTGCGGCCCGCCAAGGGCGACCGCCGTCGTGAAGTAGTAGACGGACTGGGCGACGATCCTGGCGAAGTTGATGGAATTCACAGCCGAAAGGCCCACCGCCCGCTGCAGATCGGCGTCAGCAAGGGCTGCCTTCAGGATGGCCTGGCAGGCGTCGAAGTCACCGGCCACGGCAAGGCACCTGACATTGTCCTCGACGGCGGTGGTCATGAAGCGGCGCTGGACCTCAGAGATCCGCCCGTCAGGGAACATGGCGACGATCCGGGTGTTGGCGCGGCCGCGGAAGGCCTCGACCGCCGCCCCGCCGGTATCCCCCGACGTGGCGCAGAGGATGGTCTGGGTGCGCCCGGCGCGCTCCAGCACGTGATCGGACAGCCGGGCCAGGAGCTGCATGGCCACATCCTTGAAGGCCAGGCTCGGCCCGTGGAACAGCTCGGCCAGGAAGACGTCGGGTCCCAACTGGACCAGGGGGACGACCGCCGGATGATTAAAGGCGGCATAGGCCTCGTGGCACATCCGCGCCAGGTCCGCCTTCGGGATCTCGTCGCCAGCGAACCTTCCCAGGACCGCAGCCGCCACCTCGGCATAGGGCTGGCCCGCAAAGGCGGCGATCTCCTCCCGGTCGAAGGTCGGCCAGGTCTCCGGGACGTAGAGCCCGCCGTCCGGCGCCAGGCCGGCGAGCACGGCCTCGACGAAGCCGACAGGAGGCGAGCCGCCACGGGTGGAGATGTAACGCATCAGCTTCTGAAGTGCTTGCGGAGGAGGGCGCCATATACGCCGAGCAGGGCCGCGGCAAGGCCGAACCAGGTCAGGGCGTACTCCAGGTGGCGGTTGGATATGGCCGCCGGAATGGGTGCGGGCGACAGGGCGGAGAACTCGGGGTTGGAGGCGGTCTCGGCCATCAGCATGACCGGCGCGGGTCGAGACGCGCCAAGCGTCGAGGCCATGGCCGGGATGTCGCGGTTGAACCACAGCCGGCCGGCAGGGTCGGCCTTGGGCGTAAAGATGCTGGGCGAGTCCGGAACCCTTAGGACCCCGGTCACCGAAACCGGACCCAGCGGACCCTCCTGCCCTGGCCGCGCAGAAACATCCTCCGCCACAAATCCCCGGTCGACCAGCAGGCTTCGGTACCGGCTGGAAGCCACCGGGCAGGCGGAGATCAGCCGCCGACCTGCGGTCCCGTCCTTCAGTCCGAAGAGTTCGACATAGGCGGCGCGGGACAGTTCAGGGCAGTCCACCCGGACCCGGACCATGTCGAGGTCCGCCGGTGAGGCGGCCCCGTCCAGGGCCGTCGCTACAGGGATGGGAGCCGCAGTCTCAAGCTTGGCGATCCGGGTGAGGAGGGCTTCCTTCCAGGTCAGGCGCTGGAGTTGCCACATGCCAAGCGCCACGAGAATGGCGAGCCCGACGGCGGCGGCGAGCGTCAGGCCAACTGGAAAACGGGCTCGACCGGCAGGCTCAGTCCTCATGGCGGGATTCCGCCGCCCGGTTGGCGAACTGCGCCGCCAGGAGCACGCCCTTCATGGGACGCAGGAGTCCCATGCAAACCACCACAGTCATGGGCAGGAAGACGGCAAGGTGCACCCAGATGGGGGGGCGGTAGGCGATCTCGGTGAAGAGGGCGGCGAAGGCGACGATGAAGCCGCCGATCAGCATGACGAAGACAGCAGGGCCATCTCCAGAGTCCGCGCGGCTGAAATCGTAGCCACAGGCCTCGCAATGGTCCGCCACGGTGAGGAAGCCCCGGAAGAGGGCGCCCTCACCGCAATTGGGACAGCGGCCGGCCAGCCCCGCCAGAAGGGGGTTCACGCCGGCCACCGGAAGTCAGTGTCCGCCCGAGGCGCCGAACACCACGTAGATGAAGGCGAAGAGGAACAGCCACACCACGTCGACGAAGTGCCAGTACCAGGCCGCCGACTCGAAGCCGAAGTGCTGCTTGGGGGTGAAGCCGGTGCCCATCAGGCGCCCAAGGCAGACCAGGAGGAAGAGGGTTCCGATCAGGACGTGGAAGCCGTGGAAGCCCGTGGCCATGAAGAAGGCTGAGCCGTAAAGGCCTGAATTCTCAGCGCCCTCGCCGCCGAAGAAGTACTTGTGATCGAGGATGTGATAGTACTCGTAGACCTGCACGGCGGTGAAGATGGCGCCGAGGATCACGGTCAGCAGGACGCCAATCTTGGCCCCGCGCCGGTCTCCGGACTGCAGGGCGTGGTGGGCCCAGGTGACTGTGGTGCCGGACAGCAGCAGGAGCAGGGTGTTGAGGAGCGGGAGGTTCCAGGCGGGAACCGTCTCGACGCCCTTCGGCGGCCAGGTCGCCCAGGCGGACCTCACCTCTTCGATCCCGGACTGGGTTCGGAAATCATTGAAGAGGGCCATCTCGAAGAAGATCCAGAACCAGGCCACGAAGAACATCACCTCGGAGGCGATGAACATGATCATGCCATAGCGGAGGCCGATGCCTACGACCGGGGTGTGGTCACCCTGGTTGGCCTCGACGGTGACGTCGCGCCACCAGCCGGCCATGGTCAGGAGCACGCCGGCAAAGCCGGCCAGCAGCACTGTCAGGTCGCCCTTGGGCAGGCCAAACAGCCCCTTCATGGCGATGACGCCGCCGACCGCCATGACGCAGGCGGCGATCGAGCCCACCAGCGGCCAGGGGCTGGGATTGACGAGATGGTAGTCGTGTTTGACGTCGCCCGCAGACATTGCGCCCCTGTTCCTCTTACTGCCTCAGCCCGCCCGGTGAGTCGCAGACCCGGCAGGCTCGTTTGGTTGTGTCCCTATAGCCCTGCTTTCGGCGTTCCGCCAAGGGCGGATGGCGCCTGCGCGGCCTTGGGCGCGGCATCCTGCGCCGGGAAGAAGGTGTACGAAAGGGTCACTTCCGACTTGCCCCGGGTGTCGAAGTCCTCTGCGAACTTCGGATCGACGAAGTAGACCACCGGAAACTCGATCGTCTTGCCCGCGGGGATGGTCTGGTTCGAGAAGCAGAAGCACTCAAGCTTCTGGAAATAGGCGCCCGCGAGTTGGGGGGTGACATTGTAGACCGCGTGGCCGGTGACGGGCTGGTCGCTGTTGTTAGTGACCGTGAAGTAGGCGAGGCCGGTCTGGCCGATCCGGAGGGTCTGGGAAGTCTGCTGCGCCCGGAAGCTCCAGGGAAGTTCCCGGACATTGGCGTCGAAGCGAACGACCAGATTCCGTTCCAGAGTTGTCGCGGACGCCTGCTCGGCCCGCCGGGGCGTTCCGTCAAAGCCGGTCAGCTGGCAAAAGGCCCGGTAAAGGGGCACCGAAGCGTAGGCGGCGCCGATCATGGCCACGAAGCCCACAGCGCACCAGGCGGCCACCCGGGCGTTACGGCGGGAGACGTCAAAGGGGTCGATCGAGGACATTTCCACCCATCCTGAAAACTGTAACGAGGTAGACAAGCACGACGAACCCGACCAGCCCCAGGGCGATGGCGAGGTTCCTTCCACGCCGGGCCCTTGCGGCGGCGGGGTTCTCGGGTGACGCCAGCGGCGTCGTTTCGGCGTCAGGCTCTGTCATATCAGACCTCCTGGAAGTCCGGGGGCCGCGCTGCCGAGAAGGTGTTCCCCCAGGAGCGTGGCGAAGAGAAGAGTCAGGTAGAGGATGGAGTAGGCGAAGAGGTTGCGGGCGTCCCGCGCCGCAGCCTTCACGTCATATAGTCCGTCGGTCACCCGGGGATCTGCGGCGTCTCCGGCTCGGCCCGAACGGACTCGCCAGGCGAGCAGCAGGAAGACGGCCCCACCCAGGGCGGCGACCGCCAGGTAGGCGGCGCCTCCCAGTCCGGTGGCGGCTGGCGCCAGGCACACCGGAATGAGGAGCAGGCTATAGATCCAGATCTGACGCCGGGTGACGGCCGCGCCCGCCGTGACCGGCAGCATGGGCACCCCGGCGGCGGCGTAGTCCTCGCTGGTGTAAAGGGACAGGGCCCAGAAGTGGGGCGGCGTCCACATGAAGATGATGGCGCACAGGATCCAGGCGTCCAGCGGCGCCTGGCCGGCGGCGGCGGCCCAGCCGATCACTGGCGGGAGGGCGCCTGCAAGGCCGCCGATCACGATGTTCTGCGCCGTCCAGCGCTTCAGCCACATGGTGTAGACGACGGCGTAGAAGAAGATGGTGAAGGCCAGGAGGCCGGCGGCCAGCCAATTCAGGGCCAGACCCAGAAGCATGACGGAGAACAGGGAGAGGACGATCCCGAGTGCAAGGGCGTCCGCGGGCTGGACCCGGCCTGCCGGGACCGGCCGGCCGCGGGTTCGGCGCATCCGGGCGTCGATATCGGCGTCGTACCACATGTTCAGCGAGGCCGAGGCTCCGGCGCCCACTGCGATACAGAGGATCGCGATCGCCCCCATGACGGGGTGTATCGGCGCCTGGGCGCAGATCAGCCCGGTCGCCGCGGTGAAGACCACCAGGGACATGACCCGGGGCTTGAGCAGCTGGACAAAGTCCTGCCAGCGGGCGGGCGATGAGGCTTGAACGACGGCGGGCGGGGTCATCTGACCTGGTTACCTGACACGGAGAGGGGCGCGCACCGGATCAGACCGGCCCGCGCCCCCCATTTGGTTATTCAGTCCGGCCTGTTGAACCAGGCCGGCGCGATTAGTGTCGCGAATCCGGCTTGAAGACTGGGGGGTCGCTGAACTGGTGGAAGGGCGGCGGAGAAGACAGCGTCCACTCCAGGGTGGTCGCGCCCTCGCCCCACGGGTTGGCCTCAGCCTTGCGCCGGCGCACGGCGGCCTCGACCAGGATCAGGAGGAAGACCCCGACGCCAACCACGGTGATCAGGTAGCCCTGGGTCGAGACCTGATTCCAGAAGGTCAAGGCCTCAGGGTAGTCCACGTAGCGCCGGGGCATGCCCTGCAGACCCAGGAAGTGCTGCGGGAAGAAGATCAGGTTCACGCCGACGAAGGTGATCCAGAAATGCACCACGCCGAGGAACTCGTTGTACTTCACACCCCACATCTTCTCGAACCAGTAATAGAAGCCCGCGAAGATGGCGAACACCGCACCAAGGCTCAGCACATAGTGGAAGTGGGCCACGACGTAATAGGTGTCATGCAGGGTGTAATCGATGCCCGCATTGGCCAGGACCACGCCGGTAACGCCGCCCACCGTGAAGAGGAAGATGAAGCCGATCGCCCAGAGCATGGGCGTCTTGAAGTCCAGGGAGCCGCCCCACATCGTGGCGATCCAGGAAAAGACCTTCACGCCCGTTGGCACGGCGATCACCATGGTGGCCGCTACGAAGTAGGCCCTCAGGTCGACCGGCATGCCCACGGTGTACATGTGGTGGGCCCAGACGATGAAGCCGACGAAGCCAATGGCCACCATGGCGTAGGCCATGGCGAGGTAGCCGAACACGGGCTTGCGCGAGAAGGTGGACACGATGTGGCTGATGATGCCGAAGCCCGGCAGGATCAGGATGTACACTTCAGGGTGCCCGAAGAACCAGAAGAGATGCTGGAACATCACCGGGTCGCCGCCGCCGGCGGGGTCGAAGAAGTGGGTGTTAAAGTTCCGGTCCGTCAGCAGCATGGTGATGGCGCCAGCCAGCACGGGCAGGGACAGCAGCAGGAGGAAGGCGGTCACCAGCACCGACCAGGCGAACAGCGGCATCTGGTGCAGGGTCATGCCCGGCGCGCGCATGTTGAAGATGGTGGTGATGAAGTTGATCGCGCCCAGGATCGAGCTCGCGCCCGCCAGGTGCAGGGACAGGATGGCCAGGTCCATGGACGGTCCGACGTGACCGGAGGTCGAGAGCGGGGGATAGATCGTCCAGCCGCCGCCAAACCCTTTCCCTGGGCCGCCATCGACGAACAGGGACAGGCACAGCAGCACCCAGGCCGCCACCAGCAGCCAGAACGAGATGTTGTTCATCCGGGGGAAGGCCATGTCCGGCGCGCCGATCATGATCGGGACGAACCAGTTGCCAAACCCGCCGATCATCGCTGGCATGACCATGAAGAAGATCATGATCAGCGCGTGGGCGGTGACCACCACGTTGTATCCGTGCTTTGAAGCTTCGACGACGCCGAGCTGGTCCAGCCAGCCGCCCTTGACGAAGATCTGCAGGCCGGGCTCAGCCAGCTCAAGCCTGATGAGACCCGAGAGGGCCCCGCCCACCAGACCCGCCATGATGGCGAAGATGATGTAGAGGGTGCCGATGTCCTTGTGGTTCGTGGAGAAGAGCCAGCGAACCAGGAAGGGGGGCTTGTGATCGTGATCGTGATCAGCGGTGGAAGCGTGGGCCATTGAACTTATCCTGACCTCAATTCGACGCCGGCGCCATGGCCGGCTCGGGCGTGGCGGAAGGCGGGGATGCGGCGTCCGGAGCTGCGACCGGAAGGGCTGCGGGAGTGGCGGCCGCGACGGGCGAAGGCGCCGGCGCCGGGGCGCCGCCCACCTTGTAACCGCCCTTCGAGGCGACCCAGGCGTCGAACTCGGCCTGGCTGACGGCGTGGACCTCGATGGGCATGTAGGCATGGTCCACGCCGCAGAGCTCGCGGCAGTTTCCATAGTACACGCCAGGCCTCTCAACCTTGAACCAGGTCTCGTTCAGGCGGCCGGGGACAGCGTCGCTGATGATGCCGAAGGCGGGCACAGCGAAGGCGTGGATCACGTCCGCGCCCGTGACGATCACCCGGACGGGCTTTCCGACGGGAACCACCAGGGGCTCGGTTGCGGCCAGGAGGTAGGGAACGTTCTTCGCCTTGGCCTTGTCCTCGGGAAGGATGTTCGAGACGAATTCGCTGATCCCATTGTCGGGATACTCGTAGCCCCAGTACCACTGGTACCCCGTGGCCTTCACCGTCATGTAGGGCTTGGGCATGTCGTGGTAGGCGTAGAGAAGCCGGAACGAGAAGATGGCGATGAACATCAGGATCAGGACCGGAACGACCGTCCAGATCACCTCGATGGTCGTATTGTGGCTCCACGTCGCAGGCGTGGGGTTCGCCTTCTTGTTGTAGCGCACCATGACCCAGACCAGCAGGGCCAGCACGAAGAGCGTGATGACCGTGATGATCGGCAGGAGGATGACGTCGTGGAAGAAGGCGGCGTCATGCTTCAGCGGGGTGACCCCCGGTTGAAGCCCGATGGCGCCCGGCGTCGGCTGCCCGACAAGAACTTCATCGGCCAGGGCGGGAAGCGCCCAGACCGTCGCCATGGCGGCTGCGGCGGCGCCTGCCAGCCATGCCCGAATGCCTTGAACCCTAGACTGCATGTCCCCTCGGTCATTGCTTACGGGCGGGTTCGACCCGGGAGGGCGGCCCCGCCGACGTCTTCGTGGACCGCACCGCCGGATAGCCGAAAGCGGGTCCCTTGAGGGCGTCCATACGCGCTCGCGCCCCACTTGCCAAGCGCCCCGAACGCCTTTCGAAGCGCCTCCCACAGGGTGACGTAAGGGCCCGCAGGGCCTATCTGTCTTCCGACGTTCCAAGACGGAGTCCTTCATGTCCCGCCCCCCCGAATCCGCCGCCCTCCTTGAGACCCATGGCCTGGCCCCTGAAACCGCCAGGCGCGTGCTCGCCGAGGCGATCGGGGACGCCGACGACGGTGAGATTTTCCTGGAGCGGTCCCGCAGCGAGTCTTTCCTTTTCGACGATGGAAGGCTGAAATCCGCCGCCTTCGACACCTCCGACGGGTTCGGTCTGCGCGTCGTGGCGGGAGAGTCGGCAGGCTACGCGCACTCCAGCGAAGTCTCCGAGGCCGCCCTGAAACGCGCTGCAGGGTCCGCGGCCCTCGCCCGGCGCGGCTACTCCGGCACGGCGGATGAAGGGCCGCGCGCGACCAACCTGCGCCTCTACGACGACGTCGACCCGACAGACTCCCCCGACTTTGAGGCCAAGGTCGCCCTGCTCCAGGAGATCGACGCCTGGTGCCGGGCCCGGGATCCGCGGGTGGTGCAGGTGATGGCCTCGCTCGCCGGCGAACAGAGGACGGTGGAAATCCTCCGGGCGGACGGACGACTGATCCGCGATGTGCGCCCGCTGGCGCGAATCAACGTCCAGATCACCGTCGAGCGCGATGGACGCCGGGAGACCGGCTTCGCCGGCGCCGGCGGGCGGGCCGGCTTCGAGGCCTGGATCGCTCCGGACCGCTGGCGCGCACAGGCCGAGGAGGCCCTGCGCCAGGCCCTGGTCAATCTGGAGGCGGGCCCCTGCCCTGCGGGCGAGATGGATGTCGTCCTCGGCGCCGGCTGGAACGGGGTCCTGCTGCATGAAGCGGTCGGCCACGGACTGGAAGGTGATTTCAACCGGAAGGGCTCATCGGCCTTTGCCGGCAGGATCGGCGAACAGGTCGCCGCGCGGGGCGTCACCGTCTACGACGACGGCTCACTGCCCGGACGCCGTGGGTCCCTGACCGTGGACGACGAGGGCACGCCGACCAGCCGCACCGTCCTGATCGAGGACGGGATCCTGGTGGGCTACATGCACGACCGGATGAGCGCCCGTCTGATGGGCCTCACCGCGACGGGCAATGGCCGCAGGCAGTCCTATGCCCACATTCCCATGCCGCGGATGACCAACACCGCCATGGAAGGCGGAAGCACGCCGCGTGAGGAAATGATCGCCTCCACCAAGCGCGGCCTCTACTGCGCCAACTTCGGCGGGGGCCAGGTGGACATCACCAATGGCAAGTTCGTCTTCCAGTGCACGGAGGCCTACCTGATCGAGGACGGCCGGATCACCCGGCCGGTGAAGGGCGCGACCCTCATCGGCGACGGTCCCACCGCCCTGACCCGGGTCACCATGATCGGCGACGACTTCGACTTCGACCCTGGCGTCGGGGTCTGCGGCAAGTCAGGCCAGTCGGTGCCGGTCGGCGTGGGCCAGCCCTCGCTGAAGATCACCGGCCTGACGGTAGGCGGCGCCGGGGGCTGAACCCCGCCGACCGCCGCCGGACGCCCGCTTCAGGAGGCCTGGGCCGGAGGCTCTGCCCGGACCGGCTTGTCCGCATGCGCCCAGGTGCGGACGACGAAGCTGATCGCGATGAAGGCGACGCCACAGACCACCCCGCCCCATCCCAGGGTCCGGAACCCGCTGATCGCCGTATTGAGCGCAAGCTCCGGGTCCAGCACCTCCCCGCCCACGGACTCGGTAACCAGGAAGCCGGCGATCCAGCCGCCCACATACTGGGCGATCGATGAGGCGAGGAACCAGACCGCCATCATGAAGGAGACGACGCCGGGCAGGGTCAGCTTGGTGATCTCGGACAGGCCCACCGGAGAGAGGAAGAGCTCACCCAGGGTGTGGAGCAGGTAGAGCAGTCCCAGGAGAACCAGGGGCACGCGGAAGGCGCTGTCGTGGAGCCCCGCACCCCAGACCACGATCAGGAAACCCAGCCCCACCTGGATCAGTCCCAGGCCGAACTTCAGGGTCGGGTTCGGATCCTTCCCCCTCTGGCCCAACCAGGTCCAGAGGGCGGCAAGGAGCGGTGCGAAGATCAGGATGAAGCCGGCGTTGAACGATTGGGTCTGCGCCGCGCCCACCGAGGTGTCGATCCAGCTCCACCAGGCCGAGGGCTGGACCCCGGCGGCGGCGAGCTGCTCAGGCGTGCCATACGGAATGCCCAGGAATCGCCCGGCCTCCTGGGTCAGCGACAGGTCGACATTGGTCGAGGCGAAGAGGTTGAGGGACGAGCCGGCCTGCTCGAAAAGGGTGAAGAAGATGACGGACCCCAGGATCAGGATCACGGCGAGCCCCATTCGCTGGCGCTCCACCCGGGTCTGGCAGACCCGCAGGATGATCCATGCCAGCGCCAGCAGCGAAAGCACGATCGCCGCGACAAGGGCGGCGCCCACGAGCCGACTGTTCTGGACGGTCAGGAAGACGACGCCGATGGCCAGGATGGACATGATGTAGGTCATCCACTCGCGGCTGATGAAGCCGGCGAAGGGCTCGCGAAGCATGCGCGGATTGGGGGGCTCACCCTTGCCTTCCAGCAACGGCTTGCCCAGGACGAAGACGATCCAGCCCAGGAACATGCCGACCCCGGCGAGCCCGAAGCCCGCCCACCAGCCGAAGTGCTGGCCAAGCAGGCCGCAGAGGATAGCGGCCCAGAAGGCCCCGAGATTGATGCCGTAATAGTAGAGGGTGAAGCCGGAATCCCGCCGAGGGTCACCCTGCGCATAGAGTTCGCCCACCACGGCCGAAATGTTCGGCTTGAGGAAGCCGACGCCGAGTATGATCAGCGAGACGGCGAAGTAGAACATGCTCGCCGAGCCATTGTTGATCAGGGTGCGGACCTCGTAGTCCCCCTCCGGAATGGACGTCGGGAGCCCGGAGGCGATCGGTGCTCCGGGGATCTCGATCCCGCCGCCCTCCCGGGCTCCGAACTCATACTTCTTGCCCTCGACCAGGATGAACGCCACCCGGTCGTCCATCCGGCCTTCTGAAACGATGGGGTAGACGTTGCCGCCGTAGATCAGGTCCTGCTGAGACGGTCGCCCCTCAAAACCCATCGAGATGTGGCCGGCCACGAGCAGCAGGGCGCCGAAGGCCACCGCCTTGCGGGCGCCCAGCCAGCGGTCCGCGATGAAGCCGCCCAGAAGAGGCAGAAGGTACACCAGGGCGGTGTAGGAGGCGTAGAGGGCGCTGGCCTCGCTCCTGTCGAACATAAGGTGTTGGGTCAGGTAGAAGATCAGAATGCCGCGCATGCCGTAGTAGGAAAAACGCTCCCACATCTCGGCGAAGAACAGGACAAGCAGTCCGCGGGGATGCTCACGCAGAAGCTGGCGGAGGACGGGTAAGCCGGTGGCCAGGGTGACGAGCAGACCAAGCAGAATGACGATGTTCATCTCAGGGGATTCCGTCGCGGGGCGGGCGCAACGCACCCGCGGAGAGTCTGAGAGCCAACCAGATCATGCGCCGCCGGTTCAGGCAAGCAAGCGGGCGGAAGGGCTCAGAAAGCCAGTTCCCGCCAGACGGGATCGACCCGGCCGCCCCAGACGCCATGGAAACGGTCCAGCAGCCGGTCGGCGCGGGTCAGGCCGCTCTCGGCGATCTCGACCAGGGGCTCCAGATAGCGGCTCTCGTCAGAACCCGAAGCGTCGAGGCGCGCTCTCCGGCGGAGGCCGCCGGCGGCGATCGACACCAGGTCCCGGGCCACGTCCTGAACGGTCCGGGAGCCGATCCTCGCCTTCAGGCCCAGGCGGGTGACATCCGCCCGCAGGCGCTCGTGCGACTCCAGCGGCCAGTCGCGGCAGAGGTCCCAGGCGGCCGCCAGGGCGGCGGAGTCGTAAAGCAGGCCGGTCCAGAGCGACGGCAGGGCGTCCAGCATGGGCTGCGGACCGGCGTCCGCCCCGCGCATTTCCAGGTATTGCTTGAGCCGGACCTCCGGGAAGGCGGTCGTGGCGTGATCGGCGAAATCCTTCAGGTTCGGCCGGTCGCCAGGAAGATCATCGAACCCCTGGGTCATGAACTGCCGGAAGGAACGCCCTGAGAGATCCACATAGGCGCCATTCCGCTTGGCGAAATACATCGGAACATCAAGGAGATAGTTCGCATAGGCCTCGTAGCCGAAGCCCTTGTCGAAGACAAAGCCCAGCATGCCGGTCCGGTCGGGATCCGTGTCGGTCCAGACATTGGCCCGCGCGGTGAGGAAGCCCGAGGGGCGCCCTTCCACAAACGGCGAGTTCGCGAAGAGGGCGGTCACCACCGGCTGCAGGGCCAGGCTGGTGCGGAACTTCAGCCGCATGTCGTCTTCGTCGGCGAAGTCGAGATTGGCCTGCACCGTGCAGGTCCGAAACATCATGTCCAGGCCCAGTCCGCCGACCTTGGGCATGTAGGCGCGCATGATCCGGTACCGCCCCTTGGGCATGACGGGAACCTGCTCGCGCGTCCACTCCGGGGTGAAGCCTAGCCCCAGGAACCCCAGGCCGAGACGTTCGCCCACGGCGCGGACCTCATCGAGGTGGCCCGCCGTCTCCGCAGCGATCTCGTGCATGTCAGCGAGGGGCGCGCCGGACAGCTCGAACTGCCCGCCGGGCTCCAGGCTCACATTGGCCCTGCCACGCTCCAGGCCGATGAGGGTTTCCCCCTCGAAGACCCCCGTCCAGCCGTAGGCCTTCAGGCCCTCCATGAGGGCCAGGATGCCTGCCTCGCCCAAATAGGGGACAGGGGTGTGATCCGCCGTCCGGAAGACGAACTTCTCGTGCTCAGCACCCACACGCCAATCGGCAGGGGGCGTCTCGCCCGCCTGCAGCCAATTGACGATGTCTGAGAAATCCAGCGGTCGATCGTCGACCTTGGAGTCGGCCATGCCCCTCTACCCGTAGGTTCCCTTCCCGGTCCCGCACTCCTGCGGGGCGCGATCTTTACGCCGTTAAGTCGGTTTCGCGCAAATCAGGATTTCTCGCGTGTGCTCAGGAAATCAGGTCCGCCAGTCCCCAAGCACCGCCTGGACCAGGGTCAGGGCGGACAGGGCCGCCGTGTCCGCCCTCAGGATGCGGGGTCCAAGCGACACGACGATGACGCCGTTCCGCGATCGCAAGCCGGCCCTCTCGGAGGCCGAGAAGCCGCCCTCCGGACCAATGAGAACGGCGAGGTGTCCAGCGGCCTGACCGCCAAGAATCTCCAGTAGGGGCGGCGCGTCACCGGCCTCGTCGCAAAAGATCAGACGACCTCGGCCCGGTTGGGCGTCCAGCACACGGACGAGGGGCTCCGGCGCCAGAATTCTCGGAACATCCAGCCGCCCCGTCTGCTCGGCGGCCTCCGTGGCGATGGCCTCCAGTCGGTCAATCCGCGTGTGGTCCGCATTGGTCCTTTCGGTCGTGACCAGCCGGATCTCACTGACCCCCAGTTCAACGGACTTGGCGATCACGGTCTCCAGCGGCGTCCGCTTCACCAGCGCCATGACGAGGACAATCCCGCTGGGCGGAGGCTGGACTCGGGTCTGGTCCACCACCTCAAGCGTCGTCGCCCGCTTGCCCGCAGCGACGATCCGCGCGCCCCATTCCCCGTCGCGCCCGTTGAAGACGAGGACCTCGTCCCCCGGCCCGCGCCGCATGACCTGGACCAGGTAGCGGGCCTGGGCGTCCGGGAGGGCGATCTCCCGGCCCTCGGCGAGGTCGACGTCGACGTAGAGGCGGATCATGCTTCCTCCTAGACCCGAAGCCGCCCCCCGCCTAGATTCCGCGGATGAGTGAAGAGACCCCGACCGGCGCCGCCTATGAACAGGACCTCCAGCGGCTGCAACTGGCCCTGGTCCGCTACCAGCAACACGCCATCGCCGAGGGCGACAAGGTCCTCATCATCTTCGAGGGACGCGACGCGGCGGGCAAGGACGGCTCGATCCAGAGGATCACCGAGCACCTGTCGACCCGGGCGACCCGGGTCATCGCCCCGCCCAAGCCCTCTGACCGGGAGCGTAGCCAGTGGTTCTTCCAGCGCTATGTCCAGTGGCTCCCGGCCGCCGGCGAGACCGTGATCTTCAACCGGTCCTGGTACAACCGGGGCGGGGTCGAGCCGGTCATGGGCTTCTGCACGGAGGACGAGCACGAGCACTTCCTCCGCGAGGTTCCAGCCTTCGAGGGCATGCTGGTCGACAGCGGCGTGAGGCTCGTCAAGCTGTGGCTGGACGTCAGCCGGAAGGAACAGAAGAAGCGCCTTGAGGAACGCCGCACCGACCCCCTGAAAGTCCTGAAGTCCAGCCCCCTGGACGAGGCTGCGCAATCCCGCTTCGACGACTACACCGCCGCCCGGGACGGCATGCTCCGGCGCACCCACTCAGACGAGGCGCCCTGGACCTGCGTCCGGTCGGACCAGAAGAAGCCGGCGCGCCTGGCCATCCTGCGCCACCTGGTCCGCACCCTGGCGCCGCAGGCGATCGCCAGCGAGGTCGAGGCTCCCGACCCCGCCGTCCTCTTCACCTTCGAACTGGGCGCCCTTTCGGACGGCCGATTGGCCCGGTGAAGGCCGACTTTTCCGCCCGGCAGGCCCGCCGCCTCGCCCTCGCCGCGCAGGGCTTCGGCCGGGCGCCGCCGGCCTCGCCCGGACGCAGCGATCTGCTAAAGCTCGTTCGCCGGCTGGGCGTCGTACAGATGGACTCTGTCAACGTTCTGGCCCGGTCCCACTACCTGCCCTTCCATTCGCGGCTCGGCGCCTATCCCCGCGACGCCCTGGAGAACCTGGCCTGGGGCGCCCGGCCCGGCCTGTTCGAGTACTGGATGCATGAGGCCTCCCTGGCCTCGCTGGAGGTCCAGCCCCTGATGCGCTGGCGCATGGAGGACGCCCGGGCCGGGGTCGGGGTCTGGCGGGGGGTCGCGGCCTTCCTGCGCACCCATGGGGACTTCATAAACAGGGTCCTGGCCGCGATCCGCGACCGCGGCCCCCTGTCCGCGGCCGAACTCGGCCTCGGGGCCCGGGGCGCCGGCGGCTGGTGGGGATGGAGCGAAGGCAAGCGGGCCCTGGAGTGCTTGTTCTGGACCGGCCGGCTGACCACCGCCTCCCGCCAAGGCGCCTTCGAGCGCGTCTATGGCCTGCCGGAACAGGTCCACCCGCCCAGCCTCCTCACAGCGCCGCCTCCGGATCGGGGCGAGGCCCAGAGAGCGCTCCTGCAGATCGCCGCCCGGGCCCAGGGCGTGGCGACCGAGGCGGACCTGCGGGACTACTTCCGGATGCCCGCCGCAGACACCCGCCTTCGGGTGGCGGAACTGGTGGAGGCCGGCGAGCTGACCCCCGTGCGCGTGGAGGGATGGCGGGCCCAGGCCTACCTGTCGTCCGCCGCCGGGGCTCCCCGCCCGGTGAGCGCAGAAGCCCTCCTCAGTCCCTTCGATAACCTCATCTGGTTCCGGGACCGCGCCGAGCGACTCTTCAACGTGCGGATCCGGCTGGAGATCTACACTCCCGCCCCGCGCAGGGTTCACGGCTACTATGTCCTGCCCTTCCTGGAGGGCGAGGCCATCACCGCCCGGGTCGACCTTAAGGCCGACCGGCGCGCCGGCAGGCTACGGGTTCAGGCGGCGCACGCCGAACCTTCCGCCGGGCCGCAGACCCCGGAAGCCCTGGCCCGGGCCCTCGGACGCATGGCGTCATGGCTGGGGCTGGAGGCGGTGGAGGTGGAGCCCCGGGGTGACCTGGCCGGCCGCCTCGCGGGCGAGGTCGCCCGCCTAGACTGAGCGCTTCGGCGTCATCACCAGCCAGGGCGTCGGCGCAGCGCGGAACTCCCAGACCGCGAGCAGCTGGTCCAGGTGGCTGCGGTTGCGCAGGATCTCCGGCAGGGGCGCCGTCTTGGGGCCGGGATGCACCACCGTGATGGCGTGGGTGGCTTCGAAGCGGGCCCGGACCCGGTCCAGAACCCCCGGGCGATAGACGTCGTGAGTCTCGACGATCAGCCGCATGCCGGCCAGGGCCGGCGCGAGGTCGGGCCTTAGCAGATCGTCCTCGGCGCCCTCGATGTCGACGATGACCAGGCACCGGCGATCCGCGAAGGCCTGGAAGTCCTCCGGGTGGAAGAGTCCCCCGGTTCGGAGGCGGGCCTCCACCCCGTTCAGCTCCGCCATCCGGCGGCAGGCTTCGAGGGCGGCGGGGGCTGTGTCGTGGGCGTACACCTCGGCGTGCGGCGCCAGACGGGCCAACCCCACGGCGTAGTATCCCTCGGCGCAGCCGATATCGAGAATGACCTCCGGGTCCGCCGCCAGGGCTGCGGCCAGGTGGGGATGAAGCTCGTCCTCATAGGTCCCGACCAGGCGAGGGGCCAGGGCGCCCTCAGTGGCGGTCTCCACATAGACCATGCCGGCGAAGGGGCCGCCCAGCACGCACCCGCCCTCCTGGTTGCGAAGGGCCTGGGCGATCATCCGAGAGCGCCAGATGGCCAGGACCTGAAGGCCCAGGGTCGCCCCCTCCGGCGTGGAGAGGCCGCCCGGCGCATCCAGGCGCGCGCGGAACCACTCCCGGACCGTCTCTAGGTAACTGGCCATCCGCACTCCGGCGCTTCGCCGACACTCTGCGCCCCGGGCGGGGCGGGCTCAAGTCGTCCTCAGGCGGCGCCCAGGGTCACGGCGTGGAGCCGGGCATAGGCCCCTCCCCGCGCCACCAGTTCGGCATGGCGGCCCTCCTCGAGGATACGGCCATCCTCGAAGACCAGGATGCGGTCAGCATTCCGGACGGTGGAGAGCCGGTGGGCGATGATCACCGTGGTCCGCCCCTCCATCAGGGCCTCCATGGCCGCCTGAACCTCACGCTCGGTCTCCACGTCGAGGGACGATGTCGCCTCATCCAGGACCAGGATGGGCGCATCCGCCAAGAAGGCCCGGGCGATGGCCACCCTCTGACGCTCGCCCCCGGACAGCTTCACCCCCCGCTCGCCCACCAGGGTGCCGTAACCGCCCGGCAGGCGGGCGATGAAGTCGTGGGCCCTGGCCCGGCGGGCGGCCAGTTCGATCTCCGCCGGCTTCGCCTCCGGCCTGCCGTAGGCGATGTTCTCCGCAATGCTCCGATGGAACAGGGCCGGATCCTGCGGCACGACGGCGATGGCCCGGCGCAGGCTGGCCTGGGTCACCTCGCCCACGTCCTGTCCGTCGACCCGGATCGCGCCGGAGTCCACGTCGTAGAGCCGTTGGATCAGCTTGACGAAGGTCGACTTGCCCGAGCCTGTAGGCCCCACCAGCGCCACACGCTCGCCCGGCTGGATGCGCAGGGAGAAGTCGCTGAACAGGCGCCGCCCTGACTTGGCGTAGCCGAAGCCAGTGCGGTCAAAGACGATCTCGCCGGCGCCGGGCGCAAAGGGACGGGCGTCCGGCCGGTCCGGCACCTGCGGTCCAGTGCGCATGTAGCGGGCCAGATCCTCGGCGTCGTCCAGGCCCTTCTGCAGCATGCGGATATTGTCCCCCAGGTTCCGCAGGTAGCCGCTCATCAGCATGAAGGCCGTGACGCCAAAGACGACATCGCCGGGAGTCGCCTCACCCCGGGTCCACAAGTGGATCAGGAGGCCCGTCAGACCGGCCTGGAGGAAGGCGAGCAGGAGGTTCTGGACCAGCCAGATATCGGTGAAGCTGTTCCAGGTGCGGATTACGGCGTCGCGCCAGAGCGAGGTCACGCCGGCGATCCGGGCCTCCTCCCGCGCCTCGGCGCCGAAGCTGCGCACGGCGGCGTTGCCCGATATGGAGTCCGCTAGGGCGCCGCCGATCCGGGTGTCCAGCGACACCGAGCGCTGGTTCAGCGGCCGGGCGTAACGGGAGATCAGGAACATGTTGGAGCCGATGAACAGGGCGACGGCGAACAGCGAAAACAGGCCGACCATGGGCCAGCGCAGGATCATCATCACGGACAGGCCGACCAGCACCAGCAGGGCCGGGCCGATCCACATGATCACGGCGTCCGAGATCTGATCGTAGGCCCACATGGCGCGGCTGAGCTTGCGCACCGTCGCCCCGGCGAAGGCGTCGGCGTGCCAGTCGGCGGAATAGGCCTGGACCCGCGCAAAGCCGGCGTCGGTCATTTCCTTCATGTTGAAGGCCGCCAGGTGGCACCAGGGCTTGTCGCGGATGTTCCGCACCAGGGCCAGGGCGACGCCCAGGCCGATGAAGATCGCCCACCAGCGCCAGGCGTCCGGCGCCAGGGCGGAGCCTTGGGTCAGGGTGTCGACCATCCGCCCCGCCGCCCAGGGCATGGCCATGTCGAGGCCGATCGAGACCAGGGCGAAGGTCACCACCCAGGTCAGCCGCCAGGGGCGGCGCATCCAGAAGCCGGCGATGAAGCCCATCACCTGGAGGTTGGAGAGGGTGCGCTCACGAGGCGCCTCGTCCTCGTCTTCATAGTGTTCGGTCATGTCTGCAGCAGGGTCAGGTCGAGGCCGCGCACGGGCGCGACAGGATCAGGGAAGGGGTCCGGCGGGGATCGCCGGGGAACCGGGAGTTTTCGGGGGCTCAGCGCCCCTGACGCTCCGGTTTGCGGAGGGGGTTGGCGACAGATTCCGTCATTCGGCCCCTCCTTTCCTGCGGCTGGGAACAGGGTGGGTTTGCCCTTGCGTAAGCCCGGGGTCAACCGTCCGCCGCAGGGTCCTATTCGACTGATGCAGCCCCGCCACAGTCTGGTAGAACCCGGCCATGCCCGACGTGCGCCCGACCGAGATCCTGCCCGACGCCCGGCCCGACAACTGGGTGGACCGGTACGCCCCAGACCGCATGCGACCCTGGCTGAAGCTGGGAAGGTTCGACCGGCCCGCGGGAATCTGGTTGCTTATGCTGCCGGGCTGGCAGGGCGCAGCCCTGGCCGCCTCCATGGCGGGCCGCTGGCCGGACCTGCTCCTGCTGGCCAAGATCTTTTTGGGAGCCGCCCTCATGCGGGCGGCGGGCTGCGCCTACAACGACATCGTAGACCGGGACCTGGACGCCAAGGTCGCCCGCACGGCGGGCCGGCCCGTCGCCTCAGGGCGGATTTCCGGACGGCAGGCCTGGGCCTTCGTCGTCGCCTGCAGCCTGGCGGCGGCCTTGATCCTCTTCACCCTGCCGCCCCTGGCTATCGGCCTGGGGATCGCCTCCCTGCTGCTGGTCGCGGCCTACCCCTTCATGAAGCGGATCACCTGGTGGCCGCAGGCCTGGCTGGGCCTGACCTTCAACTGGGGCGTCCTGCTGGGCTTTGCCGCCGCGGCCGGCCAGCTGGAGACGCCGGCCTACCTTTTGTATGCGGCCGGGCTGTTCTGGACCCTCGGCTACGACACCATCTACGCCGTCCAGGACATGGAGGACGACGCCCTGGCCGGCATCCGGTCGTCGGCGCGCAGGCTCGGGCGATTGGCGCCGAGGGCGGTGCTGGGCTTTTATGTTCTGGCCTTCACCCTCGTCCTCGCCTGCGCCTTCGCCGCCCGCCTGGGCCCCCTCTTCCTGCCGCTCGCCGCCGGCTACGGCCTGCACCTCTCCCGTCAGGCCGCCCGGCTGGACCTCGACGACCCCGCCGGCGCCCTCGATCTCTTCCGTTCCAACGCCGTTGCCGGCCTGATCCTGTTCGCGGCCCTGGTTGCAGGCCAGTTCGGCCAGGGCCTCTGGGGCGGCGGGGGCTTGTAGAGCGGCCAGCGGGACCCGATAGTCTGGAGCCAACGCTAGGGAGGCAAACATGGCCGACGACGCCCTTCCGACGATCCTGCAGCTGACGCCCCTCGATGAGGATTACCGCCGCGACCCGGCGACGGTCCTTTCGAAGCTTCGCAGCGCCTGTCCCGTCCATCACGACGCCTTCAGCGGGGCCACCCTCGTGTCCCGCTATTCCGACGTCCGCGGCCTCGCCACCGACCTGACCCTTTGGCGCGACCCGCTGCGCGCCGACCCGGAGAGCCGGCGGCTACAGCGCTTCGATCCGCCGGACCCGAGCCTGCCGCGCAGCGAGACGTCCAGCATCCTGACCCTGGACGACCCAGACCACGCCCGTATCCGAGGCCCCCTCTCACGCGCCCTTTACGCCCGGGTGGCCCGCTTCCGGCCCGAGGTCGAGCGGATCGTCGATGAGGCCCTGGACCGGATCGGGACCCAGGCCGAGGTCGATCTGATGGACCTGTTCTGCGTGCCGATCCCCATCGACGTCATCGCCTCCATCCTGGGCGTCCCCCACGACCAGCTGGAGGCTTTCCGGGACTGGTCAGAGGGATTGATCCAGGGGCTGAACCCGTTCCGGAACGCCGACCAGACCGCCCACATGGAGCGGTCCAGCCTCGCCCTCACCGCCTACTTCACCGAGGCCCTCGCCGACCGGCGCGCCAACCCCCGCGACGACCTGATCTCGGACATGGTCCGCCTCCAGGTCGAGGGGACGCCTCTTACCGACACCGAACTGCGCATCAACCTGACGGCCCTGCTGGTGGGCGGGAACCTGACCACCACCGATCTAATCGGGAATGGCGTGCGGCTTCTCATGCTGAACCCGTCGGAGAAGGCCAAGATGATGGCCAGCCCGGACCTGGCGGCCGCCCTGGTGGAGGAAGTGCTGCGTTTTGACCCCCCCGTCGACGCCACCTCGCGGGTCGCCTCCCGGGATCTCGAGATCAGCGGCTGCCCGGTCTCGAAGACCCGAAGCGTCAACCTGCTCCTGAGAGGCGCCAACCGCGACCCGGAGGCCTTCGAGAACCCCGACGTGTTTGACATCACCCGGAAGAAGGTCCCCCACATGTCCTTCGGCGGCGGGGCCCACATCTGCATTGGCGCGCCCCTCGCCCGACTGGAGGCCCAGGTGGCCCTGCCTCGCCTGTTCGCCCGTTATCCGGACCTCGCCCTCGCGGATCCGACCGCGGAGCCCTCCTGGCGCAAGCTTCCCTTTTTCCGGGGCCTGGAAACCCTGGTCGTGAAGACCGGGGCCTGATTCCGGCCTCAAATCTCTGTAAGGAAGGGCGCATCCGGCGTACCCAACGCCCTCACAGCAGGAAAGAAACCATGCGCAAGGTCCTCGCGATCGCGGCCTGCCTCCTCGGCGCCGCCGCCCTCACCGCCTGCACCACCATCGACGCCACCACGGGCGAGACCGTGCGCAGCAACACCAAGACCGGGGCCCTGACCGGGGCCCTGGCCGGCGCCGCCCTTGGCTATCTGACCAACACCAACAACAGTGAACAGGGCCGCAAGAACGCCCTGATCGGCGCGGGCCTCGGCGCCCTCGCCGGGTCCGCAGTCGGCAACTACATGGACAAGCAGCAGGCGGAGCTGCGTCGCGAGCTGGCCGGCACAGGGGTCAATGTCGAGCGCCAGGGCGAGAACATCGTTCTTCAGATGCCCGGTGACGTGACCTTCGACACCAACCGCTCCGAGATCAAGCCGCAGTTCTACACCGTGCTGAACGACGTGGCCGGAACCCTGAACAAGTATCCGCAGACCACGGTCGACGTGATCGGCCACGCCGACTCCACCGGTTCCGCCGAACTGAACCAGGGCCTGTCTGAACGCCGGGCCGGGTCGGTCGCCGAGTACCTTGTCACCGCGGGCGGGGTCATGCGCGAGCGGCTGGCCGTGGCCGGCAAGGGCGCAAGCGCGCCCATCGCCGACAACGCCACCCCCGACGGCCGGGCCAAGAACCGCCGGGTCGAGATCGTCCTGAAGCCGATCACCAGCTGATCCGGACCGGCCATCCATGCCCGCCGCCGCCCGCGTCGATCCCAAGGCCTATTTCAGCCCCACGGAATGGGCGACCCTCGCCCGCCGCTCCCGCTGGAAGGGTCTGGCCCTGCTGGCGCACGCCTGGGGGGTGATCTTCGCGGCCGCGGCGATGGCGGTGATCTGGCCTTTGACCCTTCCCCTTGCGGTCATGATCATCGGCGGTCGCCAGCTGGGCCTGTCCATACTGATGCATGACGCCGCCCATGGGGCCCTGCATCCCAACCCGAGGATCAACGACCTGGCGGGCGAGTGGCTGACGGGCGGCGGACTCGCGCGATACCGGGCCTACCATCTGGGCCACCACAAGTACGCGCAGCAGGACGAGGACCCGGACATCGGCCTGTCGGCGCCCTTCCCCATCACCCGCACCTCTCTGCGGCGAAAGATGCTGCGCGACCTGACCGGGCGGACCTTCTTCAAGCAGAGGTTCGGCGATCTGGTCCGCCGGCTGAAGGACCGCGCGCCGGGCCAGCCGGTCCTGCCGATCCTGGTCGAGGAAGTCCGGCGCAAGCGCCGTTGGCTGCTGGGCGGCGTGGTCATCACCCTGGTCGGCGGCGCGTTCGGCGTCTGGTGGGCCTGGCCGGTCTTCTGGGTCCTGCCACAGGCCACATGGTTCCCGGTCATCACCCGGCTTCGCAACATCGCCGAGCACGCCTGCATCGCCCGGGGGGAACCCGACCCCCTGCGACAGGCGCGCACCACCCATGCCGGCTGGCTGGCCCGCGCCGTGCTCGCCCCCTACTGGGTGAACTACCACTGCGAGCACCACATGTTCATGCACCTGCCCTGCTACAACCTGCCCCGGGCCCACCGCCTGCTGGCCGGTAAGGGGGTGCTGGACGCCATGCTCCACGAACCGGGCGGCTACCGCACCGTCCTGGCCCGCGCCACCTCACGCCCGGAGACGCCCGCCGCGACCGCCGCGGCCGCCGGATGATCGGCGCCGATCCCGCGAGCCGCCGCGCCTTCATCCTGGCGAACACCCGCCTCCAGAGCCCGCCCCACACCCCCGAGCTGTCGCTGCACCTGGCCGACGAGATCACGCCCATCTGGCGGATGACGGAGGAAGCCCTGGAGGAGATCGGCCTGCCGCCGCCCTTCTGGGCCTTCGCCTGGGCGGGGGGGCAGGCCCTGGCCCGCTACATCCTCGATGCGCCGCAGACCGTCGCCGGCCAGAGGGTGATCGACTTCGCCTCCGGGTCGGGGATCGTCGCCGTGGCGGCGGCCCGCGCGGGCGCGCGCAGCGTGCTTGCGGCGGACATCGACGGTTTCTGCGGCGCCGCCCTGGCCCTGAACGCCGAGGCCAACGGCGTGACCGCCGACTTCACCGACAAAGACCTGCTCGATGGGCCTCCGCCCGAGGCCGACGTCATCCTGGCCGGGGACATCTGCTACGAGAAACCCCTGGCCGCCCGGGTGATGGCCTGGCTGGAGGCGGGCGCCCAGCGGGGCGCCCGGGTCCTGATCGGCGATCCGGGGCGATCCTACTTCCCCCGCGAGGGCCTGGTCCGCCTGGCCGAGTACCAGGTGCCCACGACCCGCGAACTCGAGGACATGGAAGTGAAGCGGACCGCGGTCTGGACATTCCCACCCGGCTGATCCAGTGTGAACATAAAAGGAACAGACTGAAGGATCCGCTCCCGTGACCCACCTCCTCCCTGAACCGGACCTGCGCTGGGGGCGGCGCATTCCAGCGACCTCCTCTCTGACGGCCTTTTCTCTCGCGCGCCCGCCCTGGCTTGCCGCCCTCATCGCGGCCTTGACCCTCGGCCTTTCAGGGGCCGCCGCGGCCTCCGAGCCGCCCGAGCTTTCAGTCTTCTCCAAGCCGCCGCCGGCGGCCGTCACCGACCGGCCCCTGGAAGCGGACAGGCCCAGCCAGACCCTGGGCCTCGCCCGATTCTCCTCTTCGATCCGACACGGCTCGCCCTACGCCCTCGTGCTTTGGGGACGGAAATGTGCGCCAGACAGCCTCGTGACCTGGGACGAGGCCAATGACGCGTTCGAGAAGACCGAGGTGGATGACCGGATCTTCCACGAAACCCTGACCAGGCTGGGCTTCCGGGTGGCGGGGGATCCCACCGACCTCTTCCGGGACGCCGAGGCCCCGGCGGGCGACCTCCAGGTCGGCGCCCTGATCACCGATTACAGCTTCTCGGCCTGCGGCGGCTTCAGGCCGGGCGAGCAGAAGCTGGATTTGGAGACAGCCATCGGCACCGGGGTGGGGCAGATGACCGTGGAGTGGCAGATCCACGTCCCCGCCCTGTCCCGGACCATCGCCCGGATCCGTACGACCGTCAGGGTCGAGACCGCCACCCCGGTGATCAACGCCCCTGAGGCGATCTACCAGGCCCTCCTGCGGGACAGCCTGCGCGCCCTCGCCGCCGACGACGGCTTCCGCAAGGCGGTCACGACCCCCATACGCGCGGCCTCTGGCCTTGTGGAGCCCCAGCCTGGCGAACCCTTGCGGCTGGCGCCGGGCAGGACGCCGGCGAGCGTGCCCGATGCGCACCGGGCGGTGGCGGCGGTGATGACCGGCGCCAGCCTGGGCACCGCCTTCCTGGTCTCGGACCAGGGGTATCTGCTGACGAACCGGCACGTGGTGGGCTCCACCCGCCTGCTGAAGCTGCGCTGGTCCGATGGCTCGGAGAGCATCGGCGAGGTCATCCGTTCGGACGCAGGCCGCGACGTGGCGCTGATCCGAACCGACCCCCGGCCGGGGCCTGTCCTGCGGCTGCGGAGCGAACCTGTCCGGCAGGGCGAGACGGTCTTCGCCCTGGGAACCCCGATGGAGACGCGGCTTCAGGGCACCCTGACCCGAGGGGTGATCTCGGCCAGCCGGACCCTGGCCGGATACCGCTTCATACAGAGCGACGCCGCGGTGAACCCCGGCAACAGCGGCGGGCCCCTCCTGGATGAGTCCGGTCGGGTCGTGGCCATGACGGTCTCCCGCTATGCCTCGGAACCCACCGACCGCATCCAGGGGCTCAACTTCTTCATTCCCATTGAGGACGCCCTCAGCTTTCTGGCGCTGACCCTCGAGCCGCGGTAGTCGTCAGGCAACGACGCCGGGCCGCCCCTCCGGCGCACAAACCCGGAGCCTGGCCCATGCTGCGACGCACCTTCCTCGCCACCCTGCCTGGGCTCGCCGCGGCTGGCGGGGCCCTGGCCCAGAGCCGCGAGGCCAACCCCAACCGGAACCGGCCCGACGTGGGTCCCGGGGACCGTATCGACGGCGCCACCTTCGCCAGCCGGAGCGCCGCCTGGGGGGTGCGGGGCGCGGCGGCGACCGCCCATCCCCTGGCCACCCAGACCGCCATCGACATCCTCAGGAAGGGCGGCTCCGCCGTGGACGCCGCCATCGCGGCCAACGCCGTCCTGGGCTTCGTGGAGCCGATCGCCTGCGGGATCGGGGGAGACGCCTTCGCCATGCTCTGGGACCCGCGGACACGGCGGGTGGAGGGGTTGAACGGATCGGGACGGAGTCCAAACGGGTTGAGCCTTCAGACCGTGAGGTCCCGGGCCGTCAAGGGACTGATCCCCTCCTTTGGCGCGATCTCGGTCAGTGTCCCCGGCGCCGTCGACGCCTGGTGGACCCTGCACCAGCGCTACGGGAAGCTGCCCTGGAAGGACCTGCTGGCGCCCGCCGCCGCCCTCGCTCGGGAGGGCGTCCCGGTCAGCCAGAACGTCGCCTACTATCTGGCCCGGTCCCTGCGCAACTTCAGCCGCCCCGGCGCCGGAATCGAGGAGATCGAGAACTTCCGGCGCACCTGGGCCCCCGGGGGACGCACCCCTGTCGAGGGCGAGGTCTTCGCCAACCCGGACCTGGCCCGGACCTACGACCTGATCGCAGCCGGCGGGCGCGACGCCTTCTATGAAGGTGAGATCGCCGAACGGATCGAAGGCTACTTCAGGCGGATCGGCGGATGGATCACCCGGGCGGACCTCGCCGCGCACCGCACCCGCTGGGATGCGCCCCGCCAGACGGTCTACCGGGGCGTCGAGGTCTTCGGCCTCTCGCCCAACACCCAGGGCCTTTCAACCCTGCAGATCCTCAACATGATGGAGACCTTCGACATCGCCGGCATGGGCTTCCAGTCCGCGGCCGCCATCCATCACGGGGTCGAAGCCAAGCGCCTGGCCTTCGAGGACCGGGCCCGGTACTTCGCCGACCCTGACTTCGCCCGCATCCCCACGGACTGGCTGTTGTCCAAGGACTACGCCGCCGAGCGGGCGCGGCGGATCCGTCCTGACGCCATCCTTTCCGACCTGCGCCCGGGCCAGGCGCCCTCCCGGGGCGACACCACCTATTTCTGCACGGCTGACGCGGACGGCATGATGGTCTCCTTCATCCAGTCCAACTACCGGGGGATGGGATCAGGACTGGCCCCGGACGGCCTGGGATTCATGCTCCAGAACCGCGGTGAACTC
Source organism: Phenylobacterium sp. (assembly GCA_020402585.1). Classification (GTDB taxonomy): domain Bacteria; phylum Pseudomonadota; class Alphaproteobacteria; order Caulobacterales; family Caulobacteraceae; genus Phenylobacterium. Next base: position 93,113 of record JADBZH010000011.1, read on the forward strand.
TTCGCCCTGCAGGACGGCCATCCCAACCTCTACGCCCCCGGCAAGCGGCCCTTCCAGACGATCATTCCGGGCTTCGCGGTCCGCGACGGCGCCCCCTGGCTGGCCTTCGGCGTCATGGGCGGCGACATGCAGCCCCAGGGACAGGCCCAGATCCTGTCCAACATGGTCGACTTCAAGCTCGGCGTTCAGGAGGCGGGAGACGCCCCCCGCTGGCGTCACGAGGGCTCTCCGGAACCCACTGGGGAGGCCGCCCATCCTGGCGCGGGACTCCTCCGGCTGGAGCGCGGCGTCCCGCAGGCGACCCGCGCGGCCCTCGTCGCCCTGGGCTGGCCGATCGGCGAAAGCGACGGCGGCTTCGGGGGCTACCAGGCCATCGAGCGATGGCCCGGCCGGTACGCTGCGGCCACGGAGATGCGCAAGGATGGCGTCGCCCTGGCCTGGTAGGGCCTCTGGCGTCTGCCCCGCCTAGAAGTCGTCTTCCATGAGCGAGCGGAAATGCTCGAAGATTTCCGCCGCCCGGGCCTCTCCCGGGGGGGGCGGCCCGGTGACGGCCTCCTCCGCCGGACCGGAGTCCGACCCGGCGACAGGCTCGGCCCCGACGCCGGCGAGCCGGCCCATGACGAGACCGTTCTGGACGAGCAGCAGCGGCTCTCCTGCGGCGAGGCCGGCAAGGATCTGGGCCACCCGGGGAGGAAGATCATCAAGGTCGATCTGCTTCATCGCCCCCTACTCTAGCCTGGCCCGGCCCTTCGGCAAGACGGCAGGTCGGCGACAGACGGTGCAGCCCGGCCAGGCGATCGGCGCTTCGGACATGGACGCGGAGGCGGGAAGAGGCGACACTCCGACCCTGAGACTCCGGAGGCGACGCCCATGGACCTGATCCCCGCCGGCCACGCCCTGGCCCTCTGGAGCGCCCTGCACATCCTGTTGCTGCTGGGCCTGTCCCTTCTTGTGGTGCGCCAGCGCCGCCGCCACGGCGTAGCCCTGGGTGACGGCGGCGTGCCGGAACTGGCCTGCGCCATCCGCGCCTTCGGCAACGCCACGGAATACATCCCGATGGGCCTGGTCGGCCTTGCCGCCCTGACCCTGGCCGGCGCCCCGGCGCTTGCGGTCCATCCCGCGGGGCTCGTCCTGTTCGGCGGCCGCCTCGCCCACGCCATCGGCCTCTCCCGGTCCGGCGAAGCCTCGCCCCTCAGGGCGGCGGGGGTGGCGGCCACATGGGGCGCGTACATCTATCTGGCGGTCGCCCTCCTCTTCTACGCCCTGCCCTGAGGCCGACGCCGCCCGCTTGCCCCGGCGGCGCCGGGCGGCCATATGGCGTCCATGAGCACCGAACTGTCCGCAGACCTTGTCGCCGCCGCCCTGAGGGCGGGAGCCGACGCCGCCGAGGCCATCGAGGCCGAACACCAGGCCCTGTCGGTCACCGTCCGGCACGGTGGACTGGAGGAGGTCGAGCGCGAAGAGTCCCGGGACCTGAGCCTTCGGGTCTTTGTCGGCAAGCGGCATGCGACGGTCTCCGGCTCGGACATCACCCCCGATGGCCGCGCGCGGCTGGTGGAGCGGGCGGTCGCCATGGCCCGCCTCGCGCCGGAAGATCCCTTCTCCGGCCTGGTCGAGGCCGGGGCGCTGGCGCGCGGCCCCCACCCCGCCCTCGACCTCTTCGATCCCGCCGATCCCGACCCTGAGACCCTCGAGACCCTCGCCCGGGAGGCGGAGGCCGCCGCCCTCGACATGCCGCGCATCGCCAACTCTGACGGCGGCTCGGCCTCCTCGTCCCGCTCGGCCTGGCGCCTTGCGACCTCCAACGGCTTCTTCGGCGAGCACCGGGCGACGGGATTTCATGTCGGGGCCGCTGTTATCGCCGGTGAGGGCGAGGGCATGGAGAGCGGCTATGACGGCCTTTCCCGTCGCTGGTTTGCGGACCTGCCGTCACCGGAGCAGGTCGGCCGGGAGGCGGCCCGTCGGGCGGCGTCCCGCCTCGGCGCACGCAAGATCGCCTCAACCACCGCACCGGTCATCTTCGAGAACCGGATCGCCACCTCGCTCATCGGCCCCTTCCTTGGCGCCATCAGCGGGCCTTCGGTCGCCCGCGGGGTCTCCTTCCTGAAGGATCGCCTCGGCCAGGCCGTCTTCGCCCCCGGGGTGAACCTCATCGACGACCCTCACCGACCGCGGGGCCTGGGCTCCTCACCCTTCGATGACGAAGGCGCCACGAACCGGCGGACCGCCCTGGTGGACGGAGGCGTCCTGACCACCTGGCTCCACAACACCGCCTCGGCGCGGCAACTCGGCATGGCCCTGACCGGACATGCGTCCAGGGGATCCGCGGGGCCCGCAGGTGTGGGCATATCCAACCTGACACTTGAGCCCGGGGAACGCGACCTCGCCGGCCTGATGTCCGACGCCGGGACCGGGCTCCTGATCACATCGATGTTCGGTCCTTCGCTGAACGCCAACACCGGCGACTGGTCGGTCGGCTGCTCGGGCTTCTGGTTCGAGAACGGGGAGATCGCCTACCCGGTCTCGGAGATCACCGTGGCGGGCGCCCTGCCCGACATCTACGCCCGTCTGATCCCGGGCTCTGACCTGGAGCTCCGCGGGTCCGCCAACGCCCCCTCCCTGCTGGTCGACAATCTGTCCATCGCCGGCAAATAGAACCCTCCCGGAAGCGGCTTGGGGGATCGTGATACCCCTCTGGCGTCAATCCTGGGATGGAAGGACCCCAAACGGGTGAATTCCAGGAAGGGTCCACTGATCCTTAACCCCTGCGGGCCTATCGCCCCGGGCAGGAAAGGGATTTCAGGAGTCGAACGCATGCCCCACCGCCAGCTTCTCCACCTCGTCATCGGCGGCGAGCTCGTTGACGTCGACACGGTCGAGTTCCGCGACCTTTCGAAGATCGACCTGGTCGGCGCCTACGCCAGCTATCAGGAGGCGGTCGACGCCTGGCGGGCCAAGGCCCAGTCGACGGTGGACAACGCCCTGATGCGCTACTTCATCATCCACGCGCACAAGCTGCTGGACCCCGACACCGACGACCACGACCACTGAGCTATTCGCGGCGCAGCAGGGTCTCCGTCAGGGCCCGGCCCCACATGTTCGACCGGAAATCCGCCTTGATGGCGTCCGGATCGTAGGCCGGGCTGTCCACCCATTCCAGGAAGGTCTGGCCGGCCGGCTCTCCCTCCGCCAGGTAGCGCTCGAAGGTGTAGTCCAGCACGCCGGTCTTGCCCGCCTTCACGTGCAGGTACTTCAGGCTGAGCTGAGCCAGGGCCTCGCGGATCGGCACGCCCTTCCTGAAATGCAGGTAGAGCACGCTCATGATCCCCGCCCGGTCCGCCCCCGACTTGCAGTGCATGAGGGCGGGGTACTCCAGGCTTTCGAACAGGGCCTTGGCGCCGTGCACCCGGGCGCGGCTCGGAACCTCCCGTGAGGTGATGGTGAAGTCCACCAGATTCAGGCCGAGGCGCGCGCAGGCCTCCTTCTCCAGGGCGTAGAAGCTGGCGTCGAACCCGCCGCGCAGGTTGACCACCGTGCGGATCCCGCGCGCTTTCCATTCCTCAAGCTGGAATGGCCAGGGCTGGTTGGCCCGGTAAAGTTCCTCCGACACCGCATGGGCGTTGGAGAAGCGCAGGCGCAGGAAGGCGTGGTCCTTGAGCAGATAATCAAGGTAGGCGCGCCGCCGCCCCTTCGGCGTGGTGAGGTCGTAGTCCGCCAAGACGGGGCTCCTGAGTGGGCCTCCTATCTAGGGCGCCGGCGCCGCACCGCAAAGCCCGCCGACATCGGGCTCCGGGGCGACATCTTGACTTCCCCGGCCCAAGGGCCGACCCCAGCACGATGAACGCTCAGGCTGATCCGGACCGGCTGTCCAGCCGCGAGATCCTCGCCAGGACCTGGCGCGTCTACCTTGCGCCCCGCTGGCCAGGCCTCGCCCTCGCGGGGCTCGCCGCCGTCGTGGTCGCGATTCTGAGCGCCAAGCTGGTCCAGATCCTGGAGCCGGCGATCAACGACCTTCTGGGAACGCCCAAGCCTGGCGCCCTGCTGGTGATCCCCCTGACGATCGCCGGCCTCGCCATCGCCCGCGGTCTCGCCCAGGTCCTCCAGGCCACCCTCGTGAACCGGATCGGCAACGCCGTCGTGGGGGATGTCCAGGTCCAGCTCTTCGGCAGGCTGGTCCGGGCGGACCTGGCCCGGCTGCGCTCACAGCATTCCGGATCCTTCGTCTCCTCGGTCCTCTACGACGCCGGCCTGATCCGCGAGGCGGCGACCGCGGGCGTGATCAACTACACCCAGCACGCCCTGACCGTCGTCGGGGCGGTCAGCGTAATGGTCTCCAACGACCTGGTTCTCTCCCTCGCCCTGATCGTCGCCGCCCCGGTCGCAAGCCTGATCATGCGCCGCTACGCCCGAAAATCCTCAACGGCCGCCCAGGGCGCCATGGTCGAGACCTCAGCCCTGTCCACCGCCATCATGGAGAGCCTGGACGGCGTGCGGGTGGTCAAGATCGAGAACCGGGAGGCCTTCGAAGAATCCCGGGTCGGTGAAGTGGTGCACCGGCGGCAAGCCTTCCTGGTCAAGGGCGCCAACGCCCGGGCCCGCGCCGCGCCGGCCACCGAGACCCTGATGACGCTGATCACGGCCGCGGTCATGGCCTGGGCGGGGGTGCGGTCGCAGGACGGCGGGATGAATCCAGGCGCCTTCGTGGCCTTTATCGGCGCCCTGGCCCTGGCCTCGCAGTCCCTGCGCCAACTGGCCAACCTTCAGACCGTATTCTCGGAAGGCCTGTCCGCCGCCCGCCGCCTCTACGCCGCCCTCGACGTCGAGCCCGAGGTGGGCGACCGGCCGGGCGCCATCGAGACGCCCCGGGGCGAGGGTCGGGTGGCCTTCGAGGAGGTCCGCTTCGCCTATGGGGAGGGTCCCGAAGTTCTTTCTGGGGTCAGCCTGACCGTGCAGCGGGGAGAGACGGTGGCCCTGGTCGGGCCCTCCGGTGGGGGCAAGTCCACCCTGCTGAACCTGATCCCGCGCTTCTACGACGTGACCGGGGGCCGGGTGACCCTGGACGGGCGCGACGTGCGCGACCTGACCCTGGCCTCACTCCGGCGGCGGATCGCCCTCGTCACACAGGAACCCTTCCTTTTCGACGACACGCTCCGCGCCAACATCGCCTATGCCCGCCCAGAGGCCTCGCAGGACGAGATCGAGGCCGCCGCCCGGGCCGCCGCCGCGCATGACTTCATCCTCGCCCTGCCCCAGGGCTACGACACCCCCGCCGGAGAGGCGGGCCTGAGACTCTCCGGGGGCCAGCGGCAGCGTATCGCCATCGCCCGTGCCTTCCTCAAGGATGCACCCATCCTGCTCCTCGACGAGGCGACCAGCGCCCTGGACGTGGAGAGCGAGGCCCAGGTCCAGGCCGCCCTGGCCAGGCTCATGGAGGGCCGGACCACGCTGCTGGTAGCCCACCGCCTGTCCACGGTCCGGAACGCCGACCGAATCTATGTGCTGGACCAGGGACGGATCGCCGAGAGCGGGACACACGACGCCCTGGTCGCCGCGGGCGGCGTTTACGCCCGCCTTGTCGGCGCCGGCGACCTCGAGACCCTGGAGGACCCGGCATGAAGGGGCTCCTGCGCAGACCCGGTGTCCAGGCCGTTCTGGGACGGATACTCGCCGGCTACCTGATCCTGATCCGGCGCACCACACGCTGGCGGCATGAGGGCCTGGAGGCCCTGGAGCCCATGTTCGCGTCAGGCGAGGGCGCCATCGGCCTGTTCTGGCACGGCCGCATCCCCATCTGTCTCGGCATGGCCGCGACCTGGTGGCGGAAGGACAGCCGACGCTGCCTGGTGTCCCCCTCCTCCGACGGGGAGTTCGTCGCCCTTGCCCTGGAGTACGCCGGCTTCCCCGCCATCCGCATGTCGACGGCCAAGAAGGGCGACTCGGCCAAGGCGCGGGCCGCCGTGGCGGCCTTCCGGGAGGCGGTCCAGCATGTGGCCGGCGGCGGCGTCCTGATCATCACCCCGGATGGGCCCCGGGGCCCGAACGAAGAGATCGCCGCGGGCGCCCTGCAGATCGCCAAGCGCACGGGCGCGCCCATCTTCCTCACCGGCCTTGCCGTCTCCCCCTCCATTCAGCTGGAAAGCCTCTGGGACCGCGCCATGGTCGCCGCCCCCTTTGGCCGTGGGGTCTGCATCTGGGAGGGGCCCTTCCACGTTCCGGCCGACGCCGGCGAGGCTGAGATCGACGCGCTGCGGGCAGACTGGTCCGCACGGCTGTCGGCCGCCACCCGCCGGGCGGAATCCCTCTTGGGGCGTGCGTCGGTTGATCCGGCGCCGGGTGGGTGAGACACAGGAGCCATGCCGCACGATCACGCCCACCACGACCGGGACAAGGCGCACGGCCATGATCACGCAGGGCCGGACGCCTGGCGCGGTCCTCACCCCCATCCCCACCATGGACACGCTCACCACGGGCATGGCCATCACGGGCATGGCCATCACGGGCATGTTCCGAAGGACTTTGGCGGCGCCTTCGCCCTCGGAATCTTTCTCAACGCCGGGTTTGTCGCGGTGGAGGCCGCGGTTGGGATCGTCTCCGGGTCGCTCGCCCTCCTGGCGGACGCCGGCCACAACGCCGCCGACGTCCTGGCCCTGATCCTCGCCTGGGGCGCCACAGTCCTGGCGCGCCGGCGCCCCGGCGCACGGCACACCTATGGCCTCGGCAAGGCCACCATCATGGCCTCGGTGACCAATGGCGTCCTGCTGGTCGCCGCTGTCGGCGCGATCGGCTGGGAGGCCGTCCAGAGGATCTCTTCGCCCAGCCCGGTCGCCGCCGGACCCGTTCTGATCACCGCCGCCATCGGCGTGGTCATCAACACCCTGACCGCCCTTCTCTTCCTGCGCGGCCAGCATGACCTCAACGTCCGGGGCGCCTTCCTGCACATGATCGCCGATGCGGCTGTCTCGGCCGCCGTGGTGGTCTCAGCCGGCCTCATGCTCCTGACCGGCGGCCTCCAGTGGCTGGATCCCGTCCTCAGCCTGGTCATCGTGGCGGTCATCCTGTCCGGCGCCTGGGGCCTGCTGAGGGACTCCGCCGCCATGGCCATGGACGCCGCGCCGCCGGGGATCGACGTGGCCGAGGTCCGGGCCTGGCTCGCCGCCCGGCCCGGGGTGACCGAGGTCCACGACCTTCACGTCTGGTCCCTCTCGACCACCCGCACCGCCCTTACCGCCCATCTGGTTCGCCCCGAGGGGGGATCTTCCGACGCCTTTCTCGCCGAGACTGCGCATGGCCTTGAGGAGACCTTCGGGATCGACCACGCCACGCTCCAGGTTGAGACGGGCGATCTGGACTGCGAACTCGCCCCCGACGAGGTGGTGTGACCCTCCCCCTCGCCCTCTACGGCCTCGCCACGGGCCTGGTGGAACCCCTGGCGCCCGGCCTACTGCACCGGCGTGCAGCGGCGGGCCGCGAGGACCCTGACCGGCTGGGTGAACGCCTGGGGCGGGCCAGCCGGCCCCGGCCCGCCGGGCCCCTCGTCTGGCTGCACGGGGTCAGCGTAGGCGAGTCCCTCTCCCTCCTGGCTCTCGTGGAGGGCCTTCGGGCGCGCCGGCCTGATCTCACCCTCCTGATCACTTCCGGCACCCGCACCTCGGCGGACCTCCTCGCCCGGCGACTGCCCGAAGGCGTCGTCCACCAGTATGTGCCGGTGGACGGCCCCCGGGCGGCGCTGCGCTTCCTCGACCACTGGCGCCCGGACATCGGCGTCTTTGCGGAGAGCGAGCTCTGGCCCAACCTCCTCCAGTCGGCCCGGCGCCGCGGGACCCGCCTGGCCCTTGTCTCAGCCCGGATCACCGAGGGAACCGCCAGGACCTGGCGAAGGGCGCCGGCCTCGGCCCGACGCCTCCTGGGCCTCTTTGACCTCATCCTGCCGCAGGACCAGGCCAGCGCGGCCCGGCTGGCGGAGCTCGGCGCCGCCTGCGGCCGGGAGCTGAACCTGAAGCGAGCGGGCTCGCCCCTGCCCTTTGATCCGGCGGAACTGGGGCGCCTGCGGGGGCTCGCAGGGGGACGTCCGGTCATCCTGGCGGCCAGCACCCATCCCGGAGAGGAGGCCCTGGTCGCCGGCGCGGCGCAGGGCCTGGGCGCCCTCCTCATACTGGCCCCGCGGCATCCCGATCGCGGCGGTGAGATCGCCGCCGCCCTCAGCGCCCCGAGGCGCACCCTGGGCCAGTCCCCCGGACCGCACGACCCCATCTGGATCGCCGACACCCTGGGGGAGATGGGCCTGCTTTTCCGCCTCGCAGACGTGGTGGTGATGGGCGGCAGTTTTCCGGGTGGGATTGGCGGCCACAACCCGCTTGAGCCGGCCCGCCTGGGCGTCCCGGTGCTGACCGGGCCCGACATCGCCAACTCAGCCGATGTCTATGACGAGATGCTTGACGAGGCCTGCGCCCTCACCGCCCGCGACGGCCCGGACCTCCGGCGCAAGCTGGCCGGCTTGCTGGGCCAGCCCGCCCTGAGACGTCGCATGGGCGAAGCCGCCCTGGGCTATGCGGCGCGGCAGGGCGAGAGCCTCTCGGCGGCTCTCGACGACCTGGCGCCCCTGTTGCCGCCCCCTTCGGAGAAGAGCGCCGCATGAAGCTGCCGACCCCGCGCTGGTGGTACCTCCGGGAGGGACGGCCCGGGCCGGTCCTGCACCTCCTTCTAAAGCCCCTGTCCTGGGTCTGGGCGGCCGCGACGGCGCGCCGCATCGCCCGGGGCCGAGCCGTGGACCCTGGCGTCCCGGTGATCTGCGTTGGCAACCTGACCCTGGGCGGGACGGGCAAGACGCCGGTGGTCGCCGCCCTGGCCCGGCGGTTGTCCGACGCCGACTGGCGACCCGCCATCCTCTCACGGGGCTACGGCGGCCGGCTGGAGGGCCCCGTTCAGGTGGACCCGGAGCGCCATTCCGCTGAGGAGACCGGCGACGAGCCCCTGATGCTCGCCCAGGCCCTGCCCGGCGTGGACGTCTGGATCGCCCGCGACCGGGCGGCCGGCGCCCTGGCCGCAGCCAGGGGCGGCGCCGACGTGATCCTCATGGACGACGGGCACCAGAACCCCTCGGTCCTGAAGACCCTGTCCCTGGTGGTCAGCGACGGCGAGACCCGCGACGGGGAATGGCCCCTGGGCGACGGCGGGGTCTTTCCCGCCGGCCCCCTGCGCGAGCCCCTGGCGGCAGGCCTCGCCCGCGCCGACGCCGTGGTCCTGCTCCTGCCGGCGGATCTCGAACGGCCGGATCCGGACCTGGTCGCCGCCCTGACCGGCCCGGTCCTCTTGACCGCCCGGCTGGAAGCGGAGGCCCCGCCGCCCGCCGGCCCGCAGGTCGGCTTCGCCGGTGTCGGCAAGCCCTGGAAGGTGGAGCGCGCTCTCAGGGCCGCCGGCTGCGAGCTCATAGACTTCGCCGCCTTCCCCGATCACGCCCCCTGGACGCCGACGCGGCTGAAGGCGCTGGAGGCCCTGGCCGCCGCACATGGCGCAGGCCTGGTGACGACGACCAAGGATTGGGTGCGCCTGCCCCCGGACTGGCGGGCCAGGGTCACGGCCTGGCCCGTCCGGGCGGTCTTCGGGGACACGGCGGCGCTGGACGCCCTGCTCGGACGCCTTCCCCGCCGCTGAGCTGGATCAGGCGCCGGCGCGCTGGGCGAAGTGCCAGGCGGCGGAGGCCAGCTGGGGCACGCGCTCTTCCATGGCGGCGGCCTGCGGGCTGTTGGCGGTGCCGTCCCGGGCCCGGCCGACAATGCCCTGGCAGATGCCGGCCAGGCGGAAGAGGTTGTAGGCGAAGAACCAGTCGACGTTGGGAACCTGGTCCCGCCCGGTCAGCCGGCAGTACTCGGCCACGGTCTCCTCCACGGTGGGAATCCCGTGGGCGGTCAGGTCGGGAATGCCGGCGATCGTCCCGTTCACCCAGTGCATCAGGAAGTAGGTGAAGTCGGCCATAGGATCGCCAAGGGTCGACAGCTCCCAGTCCAGGACGGCCGCGACCCGGGGCTCGGTGGGATGCAGGACCATGTTGTCGAGGCGGTAGTCGCCATGGACGACGGTGTTCCGGTCCTGGTGCGGCAGGGTCTGGGGCAGCCAGTCCATCAGCCGCTCCATGGTGTCGAGCTTGACGGTCTCGGAGGCGCGGTACTGCTTTGTCCAGCGGTCGACCTGCCGGCCCATATAGTTGCCGGGCTTGCCGAAGTCGGACAGGCCCACGGCGTCGACATCGGTGTTGTGCAGGTCTGCCAGGGTCTTGATCTTGGCCATGTAGATGGCCCGGCGCTCGGCGGGCTCGTACTGCGGCAGGGTCTGGTCCCAGAGGATCCGGCCCTCGACCATGTCCATGACGTAGAACCAGGTGCCGATCACCGACTCATCGGTGCACAGGCCGTAGGAGCGGGCGACCGGAAAGCCCGTCGGATAAAGGCCGGTGATGACCTTGTACTCGCGGTCCACCGCGTGCGCCGAAGGCAGGAGCTTGCCCGGCGGCTTGCGGCGCATGACGTACTTCTTGCCCGGGGTGACCAGCTGGTAGGTCGGGTTGGACTGGCCGCCCTTGAACTGGCGCACCTCCAGCGGGCCCTCGTAGCCCTCGACGTTGGCCTGCATCCAGGCGGTCAGGGAGGCTTCGTCGAAGCGGTGGGAGTCGACCACGGGCTTGGTGCCCGTATTGGCGACCTCGCGTTCCTGTTCCGGCGTCATGGCCATACCCATCGCTCCCCTGAGTTCTGTCGTCTTGTGGCGATGTCTTAGCGAACCGCGAGGCCCTGCGGCAAGCGCGCTCGCGCGCGCACCGGGGGCCGGATTTCGTTAACCGTCTGCGGGCTATGCACGCGGGACGGCTTCTTGACTGCTTCCGGGGGACCGCCCATGGCCAACTATGTCTTCGAGACCCTGACCCCAGAGCAGGCGGCGGTCTTCACGGCGACGGACACCCTGACCTTCTCGACGCCCGGTGCGACCGCCAGGGCCGTGGCGGTGACCCTTGTCCCCTATGTCGCCCCCAACTTCTTCCTGGGACTGGTCGGGTCCACGCCCTCGGTCACCCTGATATTCGGCGGTCGGACCGCGCTGTTCAACGGGGCGGGCGCCATTCCACCCGGGATCGCCGGGCTTGGGGCGTCGGCGGGACAGATCAGCTTTCCCGACGGCTCACGGCTCTATCTCGGCGGCCTGGGCGCCGACTCGGTCGCAGGCGGGACCACCCCGGACGCCCTGCATGGCGGCGACGGAGCCGACACCCTTGCCGGCCTCGACGGCGATGACGTCCTCCAGGGCAACCAGGGTAATGACAGTCTGGCCGGAGGCAGCGGAGCGGACTCCCTGCTGGGGGGTCAGGGGGACGACACCCTCGCCCTGGGCGATGGGAACAACTACGGGCACGGCAATCTGGGCAATGACACCGTCCTCGGCGGGACCGGCGCCGATATCCTCCTTGGCGGTCAGGGCAATGACAGCCTGTCCGGCGCCGGCGGCGGCGATTATCTCTCCGGGGACCTGGGCGACGACACCCTCCTCGGAGGAACAGGCGCCGAGCAGCTCCTCGGCGGCGCGGGCAATGACCTGATCACCGGCGGCGGCGGGGCGGACATCGCCAACGGAAACCTGGGCGATGACACCCTGGTCGGAGGGACAGGGGCGGACACCCTGCTCGGTGGACAGGGAAATGACAGCGTCAATGCAGACGCCGGCGTGAACTACGTCCACGGCAATTTGGGCAATGACGCCGTCACATCCCTCGGGGGGAATGACACCCTGCTCGGGGGCCAGGGAAACGACACCCTCGCCGCTGGCGACGGGTCCAACTACGTCTCGGGAGACCTCGGCGACGACTCGGTCAGCGCCGGTACGGGCGCGGATTCCCTGGTGGGGGCCGAAGGGGCCGATTCCCTTTCTGGCGGCGGGGGTGCGGACACCCTGGACGCGGGGAGCGGCGCGGACCAGGTCAGCGCCGGAGCCGGGTCGGACCGGATTCTCGGGGGTGACGGCAATGACAGCGTCAGCGACGCCGGCGGCGCCAATCTCATCTCCCTGGGCGAGGGAGCGGACACCCTGTCGTCGGGCAGCGGGAGCGACACGGTGACGGGCGAGACAGGGGCGGACAGCCTGCTGGCCGGCGCCGGGGACAACAGCGTCCTGGGCGGCGCCGATTCGGACACCCTGGTGGGCGGGAGCGGTGCGGACACCCTGCTTGCAGAAGATGGCAATGACAGCCTTTCGGGCGGAGGCGGTGCGGACTCCCTGGACGGCGGGACGGGCAATGACACCCTCTCCCAGGCCATGATCCTTTCCGGCGTGGCCACCCTGATCGGCGGCGCCGGCGACGACGCCTTCAACCTGACAGGATCGGCGGGGGGCTCCTCGGTCCTTTCGGATGGCGGGGCGGGAAATGACAGCCTCCTGGGCAGCTCCGGGGCGGACTATTTCTTCGGCGGGTCCGGCGCGGACACGGCGTCGGCCGTAGGGGGTGCGGACACCCTCACCGGCGGGGACGACGGCGACAGCCTGATGGGGGGGGCGGGCGGCGCCAGCCTGTCAGGCGACGCCGGAGCCGACACCCTGGCGAGCGGTACGGGCGCCGAGACGGTCTCGGGGGGTGCGGGCGCAGATGTCCTGTCTTCCGGCGGCGGATCGGACAGCCTCTTGGGGGGCGAGGATGCCGACAGCCTGACCGGGGGTACGGGCGCAGCCACCCTGTCCGGCGACGCCGGCGGCGACACCCTGGCGGGCGGCGCAGGGGCGGAGATCCTCTTTGGCGGGATCGGCTCCGATGTCATCTCCAGCGGCGGGGGATCGGACACCCTGACCGGCGGCGCCGATGGCGACAGCCTCTCTGGAGGGGCGGGCGCCTCCAGCCTGTCGGGCGATGACGGCGCCGATACCCTGGCGGGCGGCGCCGGCGCAGAGACCCTTTCGGGCGGGGCCGGGCAGGATCAGCTGAGCGGCGGCCTGGGGGCTGACGTCTTCCGCTTCACTGCCGGCGCCTCGTCCGCCATCGCCCGGGATGTGATCAGCGACTTCATCGCGGGAACCGACAAGATCTCCTTTGGACTGGGCGCGGTGAACAGCGGGACCGGACCGGCTGGCTTCAGCGCCGCCGCAAACGCGACCTCTTTCACGGCGGCGCAGTCGGCGGCGCTGGCGCTGATCTCGGCGGGGACGGATGATGTCGTGGCCGTGCGCGACACAGCCGCCAGCCTGACCTACGTCTTCGCCGACACCGATGGCGACAATGCGATCGACGCCGTGGTGGAGCTCACAGGCCTGGTGACCCTGGCGCAGACTGACTTCATTGGCTGAGCGTCAAGGCCGAGGGGCCAGGGCGCGCCAGCCAATGTCGGTGCGATGGAAGCTCTCAGGCCAGTCGATCCGGGCAATGGCGGCGTAGGCGCGCGCGCGCGCCGTCTCAAGGTCCGCACCCCGGGCGCAGATGTTCAGCACCCGCCCGCCCGCAGCCCTCAGAACCCCGTCGGCGTCCCGGGTTGTGCCGGCGTGGAAGACCGCCACGTCCGGCCCGAAGTCCTGCTCGGCGCCCAGGATGACCGACCCTGTGCGCGGGGCGTCCGGATATCCTTCCGCCGCCATCACCACGCAGATCGCAACCTCGTCCCGCCACTCCGGCGCTGGGAGGTCGGCGAGGGTCCCGGTTGCGCAGGCGACGAGGTAGGGGACCAGGTCGCTCTGCAGGCGGAGCATGAGCACCTGGCACTCCGGATCCCCGAACCTGGCGTTGAACTCCACCAGCCGCGGGCCGTCCGCAGTGGCCATCAGCTCCACGAACAGGGCGCCCCGGTAGGGCGCGCCCTCGGCGGCGATGCCCTTCACGGCGGGTATGGCCAGCCGCGTCATCACCTGGTCAACCAGGGCCTCGGTGAAGACCGGCGCCGGAGAGTAGGTTCCCATGCCGCCGGTGTTCGGGCCCTGTTCGCCGTCGAACGCCCGCTTATGGTCCTGCGCCGCGCCGAAGAACCGGACCGTCTGGCCGTCTGACAGCACGAAGAGCGAGCCGATCTCGCCCTCCAGGAACTCCTCAATCACCACCCGGGCGCCCGCGGCGCCGAACCGCCCCCCAAGGGCGTCGTCGATCGCCGCCTCCGCCGTCGCCCGGTCGGGGGCCACGGTGACGCCCTTTCCGGCGGCGAGACCGTCGGCCTTGACCACGTAGGGCGGCGAGAACCGGTCCAGGGCAGTCCGCGCCGAGGCGGCGTCCTCGCACACCACCCAGGCCGCGGTGGGCAGGCCGTGCCGGTCACAGAAGGCCTTGGTGAAGGCCTTTGAGCTCTCCAGCTGGCCGGCGGCGGCGATGGGGCCAAAGCAGGGGATTCCGGCGGCTGCGAGGGCGTCGGCAAGGCCCGCCTCTACTGAAGCCTCGGGGCCGATCACCACCAGGTCGGCGGCCATCTCCTGCGCCAGGGCGACCAGCTGGGCGACTTCGGTGGGCTTCACCGGGACAAGGTCACCCAGGGCCGCCATGCCGGGATTGCCGGGGGCCATGACGAGGCGACGGGTCAGGGGGGAGGCGGCGATCTTCCAGGCCAGGGCGTGCTCGCGCCCGCCCGATCCGACGAGAAGGATGTTCATGGCCCGCCTTTCGCGCGGCAGGGCCGCGAGGTCAATCGGCGCCAACCTTCCGGCGGTCGACCTCCAGGGCGTACCCCGCCGACCGGACGGTGCGGATGGGATCAAAGCCGGGCGCACCGCGGGACAGGGCCTTGCGCAACCTGCCGATGTGGACGTCGACGGTCCGCGCCTCGACGTAGACGTCCGACCCCCAGACCGCGTCCAGCAGCTGTTCCCGACTGAAGACCCGGCCTGGATTCTGCATGAAGAAGTCCAGGAGCCGGAACTCGGTCGGTCCCAGGTGGACCTCCTCGCCATCCCGGGTGACCCGGTGGGCGGAGCGGTCCAGCGCCAGGGGGCCCCGGACCACAGTGTCCTCGGCGAGCCCGGGTCTCAGCCGGCGCAGGACGGCGCGTATGCGCGCCGCCAGCTCGGTCACGGCGAAGGGCTTGACCACATAATCGTCGGCGCCGGTGTCGAGCCCGCGGATGCGGTCGCTCTCCTCGCCCCGGGCGGTCAGCATGATGATGGGGACGTTACGGCTCTGAGGTCGCTGGCGAAGGCGGCGACAGACCTCGATCCCCGAGACCTTGGGAAGCATCCAGTCCAGCACCACGAGGTCGGGAAGATGCTCCTCGGTCTGGATCAGGGCCTCTTCGCCGTCGGTGGCTACGGCGACCGCATAGCCCTCTCTCTCGAGGTTGTAGCGCAACAGGGTGCCGAGGGCGTCGTCGTCCTCCACCACCAGGATCCGGGGATTCATGGACATGGGATTACACCTTCAGGTCGTCAGCCCGCGGGCGGTCCGCGGGGCTGACCTGCTCGCCGGTGATCTCGTAGTGGACGATCTCGGCGATGTTGGTGGCGTGGTCACCGATGCGCTCGAGGTTCTTGGCCACGAACAGGAGGTGGGCGCAGGCGGTGATGGTCCGGGGATCGCCCATCATGTAGGTCAGCAGCTCCCGGAACAGGCTGTTGTAGTGCGCGTCGACTTCCTCGTCGCGCCGCCAGACCTCCATCGCCCGCTCGGGGTCGTTGGAAATGTAGGCGTCCAGGACCTCCTTCAGCCGGGTCTCCACCAGGCGCCCCATCCGCTCAATGGAGCGGTTCAGGGTCGGCATGGGCTCGATCTCCGACAGGACCAGGGTGCGCTTGGCGATATTCTTGGCGAGGTCGCCGCACCGCTCGAGGTTGGAGGCGATCTTCATCGCCGCCATGGTCTTGCGCAGGTCGTTGGCCATGGGCTGACGCAGGGCGATCAGCCGGATGGCCTTCTGCTCGATGTCGGCCTCGATCTCGTCCAGCCGGTCGTCCTGCTGGAGAACCTTGGTGGCTAGGGTCGGGTCGCGCCTGACGACGGCGTCCACGGCGTCCCCCAGCTGGGCCTCGGCAAGGCCCCCGAGGCGGGCGCAAGCGGCCCCCAGGGCGTTCAGCTCGTCTTCGTAGGACTTGACGATGTGCTCGTTCATGGGATCGCCCTCAGCCGAACCGACCGGTGATGTAGTCCTGGGTCCGCGAGTCCCCGGGACGCGTGAAGATGTCGCCCGTGGGTCCGGCCTCGACCAGCCGGCCCATGTGGAAGAAGGCCGTGCGCTGCGAGACCCGCGCGGCCTGGGCCATCGAGTGGGTGACGATGATGATGCAGTACTGGGCCCGGAGCTCGTCGATCAGCTCCTCGATTCGCGCTGTGGCGATGGGGTCCAGGGCCGAGCAGGGCTCGTCCATCAGGATCACCTCGGGATTGATGGCGATGGCGCGGGCGATCACCAGGCGCTGCTGCTGGCCGCCAGACAGGCCGGTGCCCGGCTGGTCCAGGCGGTCAGAGACCTCCTTCCAGAGCCCGGCCCGCTTGAGGGCCTGCTCGACCACGCCCTCAAGCTCTGATCGGGAGGTCGCGATCCCATGGATCTTCGGCCCGTAGGCGACGTTCTCGAAGATGCTCTTCGGAAAGGGATTGGGCTTCTGGAACACCATGCCCACACGCGCCCGCAGCAGCACCGGATCGAGGCTGCGGTCATTCACATCCTCCCCATCCAGAAGGATGCGACCCTCGACCCGGGCGCCCGGGATGGTGTCGTTCATGCGGTTGATGCACCGCAGGAAGGTGGACTTGCCGCAGCCTGATGGTCCGATCAGGGCGGTGACCGCCCGGTCGGGCACGTCCAGGTCGATATCGAAGAGGGCCTGCTTGTCTCCATAGAAGACATTCACGGCGCTGGCCGATATCCGCGGCGCACCCTCGGCCGGGGCGGCGGCGGCGGCGGAGGCGTTCAGTCGGGGGGGCGAGACCTGGGCGTCTGTCATCTTGTCACCAGCGGCGTTCGAACCGGCGCCTCAGGAGGACGGCGGCGAGGTTCATAATGATCATGAAGGCCAGCAGCACCATGATGGCGGCGGCCGTGCGCTCCTGGAAGGCGCGCTCGGACGCATTCTCCCAGATGAAGATCTGGACCGGCAGGACTGTGCTGGCCGAGGTCAGGGCGTCCGGGACGCCCGGTACGAAGGAGACCATGCCCACCATCAGCAGCGGCGCAGTCTCGCCCAGGGCGTGGGCGAGGGACAGGATGGCGCCGGTCATCACGCCTGGAAGGGCCAGGGGAAGAACGTGGTGGAAAACAGTCTGGGTCTTTGAGGCGCCGAGGGCCAGGGCGGCCTCGCGGATCGACGGGGGAACCGCCCTCAACGCGGAGCGAGTGGCGATGATCACCGTCGGGAGGGACATCAGGGCCAGGACCAGCCCGCCGACCAGGGGCGAGGATCTGGGCACGTTCATCCAGTTGATGAAGACCGCCAGACCCAACAGGCCGTAGACGATGGAGGGCACCGCCGCGAGGTTGTTGATGTTGACCTCGACCATGTCGGTCCAACGGTTCTTCGGGGCGAACTCCTCGAGGTAGGTGGCGGCCAGCACCCCGATGGGAATGGCGAGGGCGGCGGTCAGCAGCAGCATGAGAGCCGATCCCACCACGGCGCCCAGGACGCCGGCCTGTTCGGGTTCAGTGGAGTCAGACCGGGTCAGGAAGGTGGTGTTGAACTCGGACTTGACCTGGCCGTCGGCCTCCAGCTTGTCCAGCCAGTCCAGTTGTTCGCTTGTCAGCGGACGCTCATCCTCCGGTGTGTCACGGGCGATCTGACCCTTGAAGTAGAGACCGGCGTCCGCCTTGAGGGGCGCCGAGACGGTCACGGTCTTGCCGATGACGGAGGGGTCCGCCTTGACCCGGTCCAGGACCTGGAAGCCAAGGTCCCCGGACAACAGGTCCCTCATGGCGTCGCTGTGCGAGCCGTACTCGTCGTCGGCCACGCCGATCCTCTTGAGCAGCTGTTCGGCGATCATCAGGTCATAGTTGGCGCCGCCGGGATCGGCGGGATCGATCCGCGCCGGGTCCACATAGACCTGGGTCGTCAGGCGATAGTCGATGAAGGTCGACCAGCCTTGCTGGACGATGCGGCCCAAGAGCAGCAGGAGAAAGCCGAGGGCGATGGCGATCGCGATCCGGCCATACAACTGGAACCTGCGCTCGGCGGCGTTTCGCGCCTTCAGTCGCCGGGCCACGGCGGCCCTCAGGTCGTCCGATGTGGGCCGGATCTCAGTCATACTGTTCCCGATACTTCTGCACGATCCGCAGGGCGACCACGTTCAGCATCAGGGTGACCACAAAGAGGGTCAGCCCGAGGCCGAAGGCCGAGAGCGTCCGCGGGCTGTCGAACTCCTGGTCGCCGGTCAGCAGGGTGACGATCTGGACCGTCACGGTGGTGACCGTCTCCAGGGGATTGAGGGTCGTCCGGGCCTGCAGACCTGCGGCCATGGTGACGATCATCGTCTCGCCCACCGCCCGGGAGACCGCCAGGAGCATGGCGGCCATGACCCCCGGCAGGGCTGCGGGCAGGACCACCTTCTTGATCGTCTCGGACCGGGTGGCCCCCATCGCCAGGCTGCCATCCCGCAGGGACTGGGGAACAGCATTGATGATGTCGTCCGACAGGGAGGAGACGAAGGGGATCAGCATCACCCCCATGACCGCACCGGCGACCAGGGCCATCTGGTTCTGGACCTCGCCCAGATAGAGCCCCAGATCGTTGAACGGGCCGCCGACCAGCTCAGCGCCGATGGCGTTGAATCCGGCCCGGAACAGGGGCCCCACGGTCAGGGCGGCGAAGAAGCCGTAGACCACGGTCGGCACCCCCGCGAGCACCTCCAGAAGCGGCTTGACCACGCTACGGGTGCGGGAGGAGGCGTATTCAGAAAGATAGATGGCGGCGAACAGGCCCACGGGAGCGGCCACCGTCATGGAGATCAGCATGATCAGGAAGGTGCCGGCGAACAGGGGAATGGCCCCGAAGGCGCCTTCCGAAACGACCTGGTCGGCATACATGGCGCTCTGCGGATCCCACTCAAGGCCGAAGAGGAAGGCCTGAAGCGGCACGGCCTGAAAGAAGCGCCAGCTCTCCCAGACCAGGGAGGCGACGATCCCGACGGTCGTGAAGACCGCCGTGACAGAGCACGCCAGCAAAAGGCCCTTCACCCAGCGCTCGACGCCCTCCCGGGCGCGGAACGCGGCCTGGATCCGGGACAATCCCCAGCTGGCCCCGGCCAGGGCCAGGACAGCGGCGGCGGCCAGGCTGAAGAGGTGCAGCCGGACCTCCAGCGCCTTCGCTTCGGCGGCGGCGACCTCGAGGGCGGCCTGCACCTCCGGGGCGTAGGGCGTTTCGCTTCGCGCCTGACCCCGGGCGATGGAGATCGCGTCGTCCAGGAAGACCTGCCGCTCGGCCGCCTCCATCGCGCGCACGACGGCCGGCAGGCGGGACTCCACGAGGGACTCCTCCACCCGATCGCCGAGGAAACCCACCAGGATCAGGACCAGGGCGGCGGGGGCGGCGGTCCAGACAGCAGCGTAGGCGCCATGGTGTCCCGGACGGGAGTTGATCGGCGTGCGCGACCCCCGGGCGATCGCACCGGCGCGTCGGCGACCCGCCCAGAAGACGGCGCCGGAGAAGGCCGTCAGGATCAGAAGGGCGACAAGGGTCAGCATCTTTGGATCACTTCCGGCTCCCTTCGGGCCCGGCGCAAGACCTCCCGAAGCCTTCGGGGAAGGCCCTGGAGCGGACGCGGCTCTTCATGCCGTAGGTCATTAATGCGACACTTCCATTACGGGGAGTCTCTCCGGCACAAGGACCGTGAAAACCGTCCCGCGGCCGGGAGAGCTCTCCACGGCCAACACGCCCTGGTGGCGGTTGACGATGTGCTTGACGATAGAGAGCCCAAGCCCGGTCCCCGGACGCTCGCCGCTCTTCTGCCCCTCGACGCGATAGAACCGTTCCGCAAGGCGGGGCAGGTGCTCCCGGACAAGGCCCGGCCCCTCGTCCTGGACCCGGATCATGGCGTACCGGGCGCCGGGCGCGTCCGGGGCCACCAGGGTCAGGCGGGCGGAGTCCTCGAGGATCGCCGCCTGGGTCGCCTCCCGCCCCACATTGGAGCGGACCACCAGCTGAACCCGACCTTCGGCGGGCGCATACTTCACGGCGTTGTCGGTCAGGTTCTGGATCACCTGCACTAGCTGGTCACGGTCGCCCCGGACCATGACCGAGCCCGCGGCGGGGAGGTCCGTCTCGATCCTGACCCCCCGGCGCGCGGCCTGCGGGCCCAGGGCGTCCACCACGTCGGCGGCCGCCAGGACAAGGTCGGTCTCGCCCTGGGGCGCCACATGCTCGTTCAGCTCGATCCGGCTGAGGGAGAGGAGGTCGTCAATCAGCCGGCCCATCCGGTCGGCCTGGTTCTGCATGATCCCGAGGAAACGATCCTGGGCCTGCCGGTCATCCCGGGCGTGTCCCTTCAGGGTCTCGATGAATCCGGAGAGGGAGGCCAGGGGCGTGCGCAATTCGTGGCTGGCGTTGGCGAGGAAGTCCGCCCGGGTCCTCTCGGCCCTGCGCAAGTCGGTCTCATCCCGGAACAGGAGCACCGCGCGGCGCAGCTGATCCTCCTCCGTGTCCAGGGGGCGGACCAGGGTCTGGAAGCTGCGCTCCTGGGAGGCGCCGGAGGTGAAGCCGCACCGGGCCTCGACGCCTCCGAACAGCGCCTCATCGACGGCGGAGAGCACCTCGGGATCGCGCAGCACCGAGACCAGGAGCATTGGCGGGGCGGAGATGCGGAACAGGCTGCGGGCCGCGGCGTTGGCCCGCTCGATCCTCAGGCTGCTCAGGTCATCGGGCTCCCGGGCGGTCACGACAAGGAGGGGGTCGGGTGCGGCGTCCAGGAGGGCGGTGAAGCGGGTCTCGACCCGCTCGACGGCCTCGCGCACCCTTTGTTCGGCGGCCTCCGTCGACGGCCGGATTCCGGCGGGCCGGAACCGCCGCGCCACAATCGCCGCTGCAGCCGCCCCGGCCAGCAGAAGGGCGGCGATCTCGGTCGCCCCCCGGCCGGCCCAGGCCCACACCCCCGCAACGGCCATCAGAGCCGCCGCTATGCCGAGGGCAAGGGCGGCGCCGCCAGGCTCCGCGCGGGTTTCAGGTTGGGGCAAGTCAGGCTTCCGGTCGGCCAAGGCGACATTGAGGCCCGGCGAGTATGACATTTGAGCGACAGTTTGATGACAGGGGCGGGATATCGTCGGTTCGGCCACGGTGACCGGTCGACTCGTGACCGCCATCGCCCCGGCGATTGTCCCGGCGAGCGCCAGGCCCTAGATTGCGCCTCCGCCGTCCATGTCGGCGAGGACCTCCCCGGAGCCCCCATGTCCCTCAACCGATTCGCCGAAGCCGAAGCCGCGTTCCAGGCCGGACGGCGCGACGAGGGAAAGCGCCTGACGGCCGAGCAGCTGGAGGCGAACCCGGACGCCCCGGCCGCAGTGTACCGCAACCTGGGCGCCATCCTGATCCGCGACCGCGACTACGCCCTGGCCGAGACGGTGGGACGGCGCTCGGTGGAGCGACATCCCCGTGATCCGGAGCTTTGGAACATCCTCGGCGTCGCCCTGCGCCGCCTCAAGCGCTACCCCGAAGCCGTCGACGCCCTAGAGAAGGCGGCCCGGATGAACCCGCGCAGCGACGCCATCCAGCAGAACCTCGGCAACGTCTTCAATGACGCCCGGGACCCCCGCGCCATCAAGGTCTTCTCGCAACTCGTCCGGACGGGGCCCTCCAACGCTGAGCTCCAGCGGCAGCTCGGACGGGCCCATTGGTTCGCCAAGGACTTCGACAAGGCCCTGCAGCGACTCAACCTCGCCACCCGGCTGAAGGCCGACATGGTGGACGCCTGGCTGGACCTTTCCGCAGCCAGCTCCGACTCCCGCGGCCCCGTGGAGGGGCTGGAGGCCCTGGACCGTGGCCTCAAGGCCTGTCCGGGCGACGCCCGCCTGCAGGAGGCGCGGCTGTCCATGCTCCGCCGCTCGGGGCGGATGCGCGAGGCCGAGCAGCAGATGCTGGAGATGCTGAAGCTCACGCCGGACGCCGCCTGGCTTCACTTCCAGCTCGGCGGGGCGTTGACGGACTACGACCGCCCCCGGGCCAACGAGCATTTCCGCAAGGCCATCGAGCTCGCGCCGGACAATGTCGACTACCGGATCACCTACGCCGAAAGCCTGGGGCGCGACCGGACCGGCGACGAGGGCGGCAACCTGGAGTCGGCCTACCGCACCATGGTCGGGGTCCTCGACAAGGCCGACCTGACCCCGGGCAACCTCAAGGTCATCTACGAGCTGCTGGTCCGCGTAGCCGATTACGACCGGCTGGAGTCTCTCGGCAGTTTCGCGAAGGTCGGCCGCACCTGGGCCGAGGCGGGCCGCCACACGGCCCTGATGGCCCACCTGGCGCGGGTGAAGACGGCGGAAGACCGGCTGGAGCTGGTCGAGCAGCACCGCATCTGGGGCCGGCTGGCGGACGCCGCCGCCGCCCGGCGGCCCATCAACCATCCCGCGCCGCGGGCGCCCGGCGGCAAGATCCGCGTGGGCTACATGTCCTCGGACCTGCGCGGCCATCCGGTGGCCTATTTCGCCCTGCCCCTGTTCGAGCACTACGACCGCAGCCGGTTTGAGGTCTTCTGCTACTCCTGGTACCAGGGCGAGGCGGATGCGACCCAGCAGCAGATCACCCAGTGGGTCGACGGCTTCCGCTGGCAGAAGGACATCACCGACCGTGAGGCGGCCCAGCTGATCGCCGACGACAACCTCGACATGCTGTTCGAGCTGGGCGCCACGACCCACATGAACAAGCTCTCTGTCATGTCCTACCGGCCGGCGCCTCGCCAGGCGAGCTGGGTGGGCTATCCCCATTCTGCAGGGCCCGAGACCATCGACTACCTGGTCCTCGACCCCTGGATGAATCCGCCAGACCCTCGGCTGGTGATCGAAAAGCCCCTGCTCCTGGCCCACACCTGGTACGCCATGGGCGAGCGCGCCTTCCGCGAGCAGCCGGCGGTGGACCCCGTCGCCCCGGTGGAGCGCAACGGCTACGTCACCTTCGGCACGGCCAACAACCCCTACAAGTACACCCGCGAGACCGTCACCGCCTGGGCGCGGGCGGTGGCCGGGACACCGGGCTCGAAGTTCATGTTCGTCCGGCCGGAGGGGACCACCCCGACCTTCACCGCCAACATCCGTGCGGTGTTCGAGAGCCAGGGGGTGTCGGCCGATCGGGTGATCTTCGAGACCGTGCGCGGCAGGCACCTGCCCTTCTACAACCAGATGGACATCTCCCTCGACAGCTTCCCCCAGACCGGCGGCACCACCACCTGCGAGTCCCTCTGGATGGGGGTTCCCGTAGTGGCCCGGGTGGGCGACGCCGTCTTCGAGCGGATGAGCTACTCCATCCTCAACAATGTCGGCCTCGGCGATCTGGTGGGGAAGACCACCGACGAGTTTGTCGACATCGCCGTGCGCCTCGCTTCGGACCCGGCCCGGATCGGCGAACTTCGCCGCACCCTGCGCGAGCGTCTGGCCGCCAGCCCGCTTCGCGACGCCCGGGGTTTCTCCACCGACTGGTACGCCATGGTTGAGCGCGCCATGGCCGATCCTGTGCGGAAATAGGCGCGGGGCAGGAAACGTGAACCCGCACGTCGGCATCGCCTGGCAGATCGGATCGACCTTCGGCTGGGGCGTCTACGGGACCCAGCTCGCCCTGGGCCTGACCCGGCGCGGCCGGCTGCCGACCCTGCTGGAATCGCCCGGCCCCCTGACCCTGGACGCCCTCGAGGGGGTTCGCCTGAAGCCGGCCATGGAGTTCCGCCCGCGCCTGGTCGAGTTGATCCAGAAGCAGGGCGAGGGGCCCATTGTCTGCCAGTTTCCAGTCCTGCACGCCCGGGGGAACAATGCCGAGCTTCAGTTCGGCCGGCTGTCACCGCGCATCCGCGGAACCGCCAACCACGCCTGTATCTTCTTCGACCGGACAACCTTCTCGCCGGAGGCCATTGCGCAGCTGAACCGGTTCGACAGCGTCATTGCAGGGTCCGCATGGAACGGCGCCTACCTCCGGGACCTCGGCGTCCGGAATGTCATCGACAACATCCAGGGCGTCGACGTCTCGCGGTTCCACCCCGCGCCCCGGCGCGGCCTCCTCGGAGACCGTTTCGCCATCTTCTCCGGGGGCAAGATCGAGCACCGAAAGGGCCAGGACATCGTCGCGGCCGCCTTCCGCGCCTTCCGGCAAAGGCATGACGACGCGGTCCTCGTGACGTCCTGGCACAACGCCTGGCCCCGGGCCGAGGGCGTCCGCGAGATCATGCGCTCAAAGGTCTTCGACGGCGCGGACCTCCTGGACGGGGAGGGCCGGATCGACGTGCGCCGCTGGCTGTCGCGGAACGGGGTGCCGGAAGACAGCGTCATCGCCCTGCCCGAGATTCCCAACGCCCTCCTGCCGCCGGTGATCCGCGAGTGCGACGTGGCCATCTTCCCCAACCGCTGCGAGGGCGGCACCAACCTGGTGGCCATGGAGACCCTGGCCCTCGGCGTGCCTTCCCTGCTCTCAGCCAACACAGGCCACATGGACCTGCTGGACCGGCAGATCGGCTTCGCCCTGGCCGACCAGTCCCCCGTCCCGGAAGCCGACGCCAGCCCGGACCATGACGTCTGGGGCGAAAGCTCGGTGGACGAGATCGTCGAGCGCCTCGAAGCCGTCTACCGGAACCGCGAGGCCTTCCGGGAGGTCGCCCTCGCCCACGCCCGGCTGATGGAGGACCTGTCCTGGACCCGGCAGATCGACCGGCTCCTCGTTCATCTCGGGATCTAATTCCACCGGCCGCGACCACTGACTCGCGGGGTATTCCCGTCACCTTTGCGGCGTGATCCAAGGTGGCATGGAGGGGCCACGCCAGAGCCAAGGCGATCACGGGGGACTGGACGGCATGCGAACTGCGTCGGCTGGCGGCGGCATCGCGGCACGCGAACCAGAGCCGACGGCTGTTGTCGCTCGCCGCGGTACTGGACAGGATGAACCGCCCCGAGGCGGCTAGGATCCGCGTGATGTTCTTCGGCGATTCGAGATCGCTCGCGATGTGCCATCCCGCGCGATCGAGCAAGGGCAAGGCGGGCGCGCTATTGGCGACATCTGCAACCTCTACGAGCCTGACCAGTGCTCAAACTACCTCAAGGCCACCCGATATGCCTCCAATCAAACGCACTGTGCTCTCGGCGTCGCGCCAGATGTGCGGCGCCTCAATGAATTGCCCAAACCGGACTGCCTCGCACTCTATGCCAGCCTCGCCTGCGCGGGCCGCCTCGACGCCGGATTTGAGAGCCAGAAGGTTAGCCTGGAAGGCGATCTCGTCGATCCCGCGGATGATCTGGCTGAACGCACCTGTGAGACAAGCGCGCAGCGCCAGCATTCAGCCGGACTGTGTCGCCGACGCATAGTCGCTGAGAAACCAAACGGCGCAAATCGCGATACCGCTCGCGACGAAGAACCACTGAGCTCCCACGACCAGCGATGGGGCCAGCAAGGCTGCAGCAATCAGCGTGGGGCCGACGAGCATCTCCACGAGGGCGTGTAAACGCATCGGGATGATCTTCACGATGCCAAGCGGCATGTCGCTCAGGACGGTCATTGCCAAGTGAACTCCGGCAAGCAGGTAGGCCAGAATGGCGGCTGTACCCGAAAACCCGAGGAGCGTCGGTGCAGCAGCGAAGACGATTACCGTGGCATAGTCGAGGATGCCGTGAATCGAGGTGTTGAGGATCTTCATGGTCGTTCTTCCTTTTTGGAGCGATTGGTACATTACTAGGCAAGGCTATATGCTCCATGATGCCTTGCCTGATGTTCAGATCGGTGGGGGTGCTTTCAGCGTCAACAGAAGCGTCTGCTTCGCTGTCCGGATCTCCTCCTCGAGCATTCCGGCCTTTGCCAGCACCAGGATGCCCTGGATACCGGCCACGGCATGCAATGCGAGCGCGGATACGGCGCTATCCGGCAGGAAGCGGCCGTCGCGATCGGCGAGGCTGAGCGCCTTGGAGAAATGACGCCGCAGGAGCTGCACGCCCTGATCGAGGCGGTCGCGCACGGTTTCGTCTTGCGCCCCCATCTCGAGGGCCGTGTTGCCTATCAGGCAGCCACGCCAACCGTCCGTCCGTCCTTCGGGATCGCGCGCTACGGTCAGGATCGCGTCAAGCAGACAGGCAGCCGCTTCGTCACGATGCTTCACGCCCTCAAGCGCTCTGGCCAGTACCTGATCGACCGCGCTGAAATAGCGGTCGAGGACGGTAAGGAACGCCGCATGCTTGGAGTCGAAAGCGTTGTAGAAGCTCGCCTTGCCAAGCCCCATCGCGTCCAAGAGTTCGGGCATGTGCGTTCCCTCGTAGCCCTGCCGCCAGAAGAGGGGCAGCGCGCTGGCAATGACGGCGTCGGGATCGAACAGCTTAGGGCGCATAGGGAAGTATTAGACCAAATGCTCTAATATGTCAATCGGTGGAACTGGTGCTGTCCGATGGATCAAAGAAGTCTCAAAAAGCGCCCTACCCCCAATGAGTCAGGCCGCACGGAGTTGACGCCATACCTTGAGAGCGGCGGCGCGGCGCTCGCGCCGCCCCATGAAGACACCGACATGATGCAGCTCCCCATCGACGAGAGCGCGCTCCATGTCGCCGACGGCGCACACGCCTTGCTCTTGCTCGATCGCGCGGGATGGCGCATCGCAAGCAATCTCGAATGGCCGAAGAACATCACGCCGATCCAGCCGCCGCCAAAATCGCCCGAACTGAACCCAGACGAGAACGGCTGGCGGTAACTGCGGGCGAACGTCCTCTCCAATCGCGTCTTCAAGAACTAAGACGACGTCATCGAGGCTGCTTGCGAAGCCTGGAACAGACTCGTCGCACAGCCCGAAACCATCACGTCCATCGGCATGCGCGATTGGGCACACACAGGTCAACCATGAAGGCCGTTGGTTGGAGGCCTCTTAGGCCGTCCCGCCGAGCCGCCCCTCGGCCGCCAGCCGGGCGTAGTAGGCGCAATAGGCGTCAAAGAAGGCCTCACCCGTCCAGCCGGGCGGCAGGCAGGGCGCGTCGTTCACCCGCACCCGGGGCTCTGGAAAGTGCGGCTGGTCGTTCAGGACAAGGTCGCAGGACAGGCCCAGACGCGCGCCCGCCTCGGCGGCGAGGCGCCGGGCGAAGTCGCCCTGGGTCCCCACAAGGCCAGAAGGCCGGGCGTCCATCCGCATCGGTCCGGCCGCCCCCAGCAGGGTCTGCGCCAGTCGCGCGTAGGCCGCCGCCAGGT
The DNA here is from genome assembly GCA_020402585.1 of Phenylobacterium sp. Taxonomy (GTDB): domain Bacteria; phylum Pseudomonadota; class Alphaproteobacteria; order Caulobacterales; family Caulobacteraceae; genus Phenylobacterium. The sequence goes on from JADBZH010000011.1 coordinate 120,380, forward strand.
CCGGGACCGGCTGGTTGTCGCGGACATAGGCTGGGGTCAGCACCCGCCCGGGCTCGCCCCGGAACCAGGCCTGGAAGAGGGACCAGGCCATCCGGCCCTCTTCCAGCACGCCGAAAGGATTGGCGATGACAAACCGCCCGAAGGCGAGGCCGGCCTCCGCTGCAAAGCCCGCCAGGGCCTGTCCGGTCAGGCCTTTCGAAACGCCATAGGGACTCACCGCCGGGGCGTCAGGGCCCTCGCCGCCCTCACCAGGCTCGAAGACCGTCGCCGTGGAGACCAACGCCCTGCAGCCGCCGTCGGCCACGGCCCGAACGGCCGCCCCGGCGCCCGCCAGGTTCCGCGCGACGCCCGCCGCCACGTCGTAGTCGGGCGAACGATAGCCGGGGATGTCCGCCGCATGGTGGGCGAAGAGGTCGAAGCCTCCGGTGCGGGCGAGATCGCGGAACCGGTCGCTGTCGAGGGGCGTCTCGAAGAGTCGCGCCGCGCTCCCCGCGAGGCGGGCGACACGCTCGCCGCGCAGGCCGGGGTAGGCGTCCGCTTGCCGGGTCAGGGGGGCGACCACCTCATGCCCAGAGGCGGCGAGGGCCTCGGCGATCCAGAGGCCGGTGAAGGAGCTGGCGCCGGTCAGGAGAATCCGGGCCATGGTCAGGCGGGGCTGAAGTCCGGCCAGGCGGCGTCGCGGTCTGACATCACCCGGGGCGTGGCCGGCCAGTCGATGCCGAAGGCCGGATCATTCCACCGCACGCCGTCGCCCTTCCCGGGCTCGAAGAAGCGGTCGATCTCGTAGAGGACGTCGGTGTCGGCCTCCAGGGTCAGGAAGCCGTGCGCGAGGCCCCGACCGATGAGGAAGGCCCGGCCGCTATCAGCGCTGAGCTCCACCCCGGTCCACTGGCGGAAGGTCGGGCTCTCGGGCCGCAGGTCCACCGCGACGTCGAAGATTCGGCCGCGCGCCACGCGCACCAGCTTGCCCTCGTCGAAGGGCGCGGGCTGGAAGTGCATGCCCCGAAGGGTGAAGGCGGCGGTGTTCCGCGACAGGCTGGTCTGGGCCGGCGAGAAGGGATGGCCGGCGGCGGCGAAGGCCCGGGGGCAGAACAGCCGGGCGAAGGCCCCCCGCTCGTCCCGGACGGGGTCGATGTCCACCACCACGGCGCCGGCGATGGGCGTGGGCGTAAAGCGCATCAGTCCCAGATCCGCGGCTCGGGCGAGGCGGTCACGAAGCGGCCTCCCCAGGCGCGTATCCGCGCCGTCTGGGCCATGATCTCCTCGCGCAGGTTCCAGGGCAGGATCAGGAGGTCGTCCGGCCGCACGGCGTCGATCTGGTCCGGCGCGAGGATCGGGATGTGGCTCCCGGGCAGGAAGCGGTCCTGCTTGTGCGGGTTGGCGTCGAAGCAGGCGACGATATCCGCAGCGCCGACCCCGGCGTAATTGAGGAAGGTGTTGCCCTTGGCCGCCGCGCCATAGGCCGCCACCTTGCGCCCCGCCGCCTTCGCTTCGGCAAGGTAGGCCAGGAAGGCCGCCCGCACCGCCTCGACCCGCGCCGTGAAGCCGCCGTAGGTCTCCAGCCGGTCCAGGCCCGCCGCCGCCTCCCGGGCCCGCAGGGCCTTCAGGGCCTCGGTCTCGGCGTGGGTCGCGTCCGCCCGGCAGCAGAACAGCCGCAGCGACCCGCCATGTGTGGGCAGGAGCTCCACGTCAAAGGGACGCATCCCCCTGGCCTTCAGGACGTTCTCCACGGCCAGCAGGGACAGGTAGGAGAAGTGCTCGTGATAGATGGTGTCGAACTGCACCTGCTCGATCAGGTTCAACAGGTGCGGGAACTCGAAGGTCAGGACGCCCTGCGGCTTCAGCACGTGTTGGAAGCCGCCGACGAAGTCGCCGATGTCCGGCACGTGGGCCAGGACGTTGTTGGCGGCCATGAGGTCGGCGGTCAGGCCGCGGGCGGCCAGTTCCTTGCCTGTCGCCTTGTGGAAGAAGACCACCTCGGTGGGAACCCCGCGGTCGCGCGCCGCGGCCGCCGTATTGGCCGTGGGCTCGATACCCAGCACCGGCACGCCCATGGCGACGAAGTGCTGCAGCAGATACCCGTCATTGCTGGCCACCTCGATGACCCGCGAGCCCGACCCCAGGCCGAACCGCTTCGCCATGGCTCCGGCGTAGGCCTTGGCGTGGGCCACCCAGCTTTCGGAGTAGGACGAGAAATAGGCGTAGCCGTCGTCGAAGATCTCGCCCGCCGGCACGGGATCGTCCGCCTGGACCAAGAAGCAGGACCCGCACACCCGGGTGTGCAGGGGATAGGTCTTCTCGGTCCCCGCCGCCAGCTGTTCGGGCGTCAGGTAGGCGTTGGCCAGGGGCTGGAGACCCAGGTCGAGGAAGTCCTGGGTCAGGGGCGTGTGGCAGAATCGGCAGGTGGGCGAGGTCATGGCAGGGCCTCATAGCGCGCGATCTGCTCGCGGCACAGGGCCAGGGCGGGCTCTCCCGCCGCCTGCCGACGGTACCACTCCATGCTCCAGTCCATGGCCTCGGGAGCGGCCAGCCGGCTCTCGAAGCCCAGCACCTTCCGGGTCAGCCCGGCGTCGATGCCCAGGGCCTTGGCCTCCAGCGAGACGGGGTCGGGCTCGTGCCGCCAGGGCCGCCCGCCAAGCGCCGCCGTCGCCCGGCTGGCCAGCTCTCCCACCGTCACCTCAGCCCCGCCCGGCGCCGGTCCAAAGTTCAGGGCCCGGGGCGTCGCCGGGTCCTGGGCCAGCCGCTCGAGATAGACCAGATAGCCCGCCGCGCAGTCCAACACGTACTGCCAGGGGCGTGTGGCCTCGGGATGGCGCAGGACCACCGCCTCGTCCGCCGCCGCAGCCCGGACGATATCGGCGACAATCCGGTCGCGGGAGAAGTCGCCACCGCCGATGACATTGCCGCCCCGGGCCGTAGCGACAGGCACGCCGGCCCGGTCGAAATAGCTGCGCGCCATGGAGGCGGTGACGATCTCCGTCGCCGCCTTGGAGGCCGAGTAGGGGTCCTTGCCGCCCAGGGCGTCGCCTTCGGCGAAGGCCCGGCCCGTCTCGGCGTTGGCGTAGACCTTGTCCGAGGTCACCACCAGCACGGCGGCCAGCGCGGGCCGGTCGCGCAGGGCCTGCAAGAGGTGGGCCGTGCCCATGATGTTCGCGGCGAAGGTGGCGACGGGATCGGCGATGGCGGTGCGCACGATGGGCTGGGCGGCCGTGTGCAGGACCAGGTCGAACTCCCCGGCCATCAGGGTCTGGGTCACCTCTGCGGCGTCGCGCAGGTCGGCGATCCGCGAATCGACCAGTCCGCCGACGCCCGCCAGGTCGAACAGGGCCGGATCCTGGTCCGGCGCCAGGGCCAGCCCCGTGACCTTCGCCCCCATCGAAGCAAGCCAGATAGCCGTCCAGCCGCCCTTGAAGCCGGTGTGACCGGTCAGGAGGACCCGCTTTCCGGCCCAGAAGGCGGGATCAGGACGGGTCAGGACCACAGCTTCCAGGGCGCCTGGCCCGACGCCCACAGGGCCTCGAGGTTGTTCTTGTCGCGCAGGGTGTCCATGCCGGTCCAGAAGCCCGCATGGGGAAAGGCCATCAGCTGGCCGTCCGCGGCCAGGCCCTGAAGAGGCTCGGACTCCCAGGGCATGGGATCGCCGGAAATGCGGCCCACCACCTCGGGCTGGAGGACGAAGAAGCCGCCATTGATCAGACCCTCGTCGCCGGGGGGCTTCTCGACGAAACGGCGGACCTCGCCCTCATTGATATCGAGGGCCCCATAGCGACCTGGGGGGGAGACCGCCGTCACCGTCGCCTGCCGGCCATGCGACCGATGGAAGGCCGCCAGGGCGCCGATGTCCACGTCCGCCACCCCGTCGCCGTAGGTGAAGAAGAAGGGCTGGCCCGGCTCCAGGTAGCTCGCCACCCGCCTCAGCCGGCCGCCGGTCATGGTCTCGGCCCCGGTGTCCACCAGGGTCACCCGCCAGGGCTCGTGATGGGTGGCGTGGTACTCCACCGCACCCTTGGCCAGGTCCACCGTCAGGTCGGCGTTGTGCAGGACGTAGTTGGCGAAATACTCCTTGATCATGTAGCCCCGGTAGCCGAGGCAGATGATGAAATCCCGGACCCCGAAGTGGGAGTACAGCTTCATGATGTGCCACAGGATCGGCCGGCCGCCGATCTCGATCATGGGCTTGGGCCGCAGGTGGCTTTCCTCGGAGATCCGAGTGCCCAGGCCACCGGCCAGGATCACCGCCTTCATGCCCGCCGCGGGACTGTCGGATTGGGTCAAGACGCTCTGCATCCCTCTCTCGCGCCACCTGCGCACGCCCCCTCTTAGCCCGAACCTTGGCGCCAATGAAGCCTGAACGGCCCGTCGACCTCATCATCATTGGCGCCCAGAAGGCCGGAACCACCGCCCTGTTCGACTATCTGGGCGACGATCCCGCCTTCGTCCGGTCCGACGTCAAGGAGGTGCACTTCTTCGATGTCGAGGACCCGGCGGCGCCGACCTCCGACCTATCGGCCTACGCTGCGCACTTTCCCGACCCTCCGGGTGTCCGCGTGGAGGCGACCCCCATCTACATCTACTGGCCCGGGGCGCTTGAGCGGATCGCCGGCGCCTGCCCCGGGGTGCGCCTCGTCCTTCTCCTGCGCGATCCCGTCGAGAGGGCCTGGTCCCACTGGCGCATGGAGACCGCCCGTGGCGCGGAGTCCCGGCCCTTCTCCTGGTGCATCCGCCGTGGCCGGCAGCGGCTCTTCGAAGCCGAACCCTTCGGCCATCATCGCGAGTTTTCCTATGTCGAGCGCGGCTTCTATGGCGAGCAGGTCGAGCGCCTCTTTTCCCTCTTCGATCCCGCCGACGTGCTGATCGCCCGGGCCGAGGACCTCGACGCCAACCCGGCCGCCGTTCTCGCCCGCCTCTCTGACTTCGCCGGAACCCCGCCGCCGCCGCCGGTCCAACCCCGCCGGGTGCACGTCGGCGAGCCCGCCCCCATCCCGCCCGAAGACGCCGCCTTCCTTCAGCGCGTCTACGCCCCCGACCAGGCCCGCCTGAAGGCCCTGACGGGGATCTCCTGGGAATAACCATGCGCCTCCTCGTCCTGCCCCTCCTCCTTCTCCTCAGCGCCGCGGCGCCCGCCCCTCCGCGGCTGGCCTTGCCCGTCGCCTGCACGCCGGGGACGGACTGCTTCCTGCAGAACCACGTGGACCGCGATCCTGGCCCGGGGGTGAGCGACTTCCGCTGTGGAACGCAGACCTACGAGGGGCATACGGGAACCGACATCCGCCTGGTCAACGACGCCGCCCGCCTGCGGGGCGTGGACGTTCTGGCCGCGGCGCCCGGGCGGGTCGTGCGCCTGCGGGACGGGGAGCCGGACATCTCGGTGAAGGCCCCCGGCGCCCCGCCCGTCGCCGGACGCGAGTGCGGCAATGGCGTGGTCATCGACCATGGCGGCGGCTGGGAGACCCAGTCCTGCCACCTCGCCCGGGGTTCGATCCGCGTGAGGGTCGGCCAACAGGTCGCCGCCGGCCAGCCGATCGCCCGGGTCGGCCTGTCGGGGAACACCGAATACCCCCACCTGCACCTCACCGTGCGCCAGGGCGCGCGGACGGTCGACCCCTTCCTGCCGGACGGCGGGAGCGCCTGTGCGGTCCGCGCCAGCGGGGTGGGTCTCTGGACCCCCGCCACGGCGGCGTCCCTGGCCTACCGCTCAGGCGGAGCCGTACTGAACGCCGGCTTCGCGGACGGACCCGTCGACAACGCCCGCGTGGAGGCCGGCGGCCCGCCGCGTCCTGGCCCCGGATCCGCCGCCCTTGTGACCTATGTCCGCGCCATCAACCTGAAGGGCGGCGACCGCCCCGTCCTGACCCTGACAGGACCGGACGGCGGGGTGCTGGCCCGCAGCGAGGGCGCACCCCTCGACCGCAGCAAGGCCCAGTGGCTGGTCTATGTGGGCAAGCGGGCGCCGCCGGGCGGGTGGCGCCCGGGCCTCTACCGTGCGGACTACGCGGTCCTGCGGAACGGACAGGTCGTGCTGAGCCGCCGGTTCGACCTGCGGCTCTGAAGGCGCGCTTCAGGTGACGATGTCGCCGGCGCCGATCTCGTTATGGTCCACCCCGGTCAGGATGATCACCTGGTCAGCGACGCCGTCGATGTTGCTGTCGACGAACAGGTAGCCGTTCGTCCCGTCGAACTCGAAGGCGTAGAGCTGGGTCGCCGAAGACGTGAGTTTCAGCGCCGCTAGGGCGGCATTAGCTGCGGCGAGGGCGGCATCGAAGTCCACCCTGATGTCGACCGACTCTACATAGTTGCCGGTCCCCGCGGTCCCGTCGCCCGCCAGGCCGAGGCGCAGCGTGTCCGTGGCCGAGGTGAAATCGGTAATCCTGTCCGCCGTCGCGAGAGACAGGCCAGAGTCGGTAGTCCCGAAAACGAAGACATCCGCCCCGACGCCGCCGGTCAGAGAGTCGCTTTGAGAGCCGCCGGTGAGGGTGTCCGCGTCATCGCCCCCGAGGATCGTATCTTTGCCGGAATCGCCAAAGAGCGAGTCTGCACCGGCGTCGCCCATCAGGCTGTCTTCTTCCGACTGCCCGTCCAGGGAGTCGTTCCCCGCCCCTCCGGAGATCGAGTCGCAGCGGGGCCCACCCCTGATCGAGTCCGCACCGTCCTCGCCGAAGGCGAGGTCGTTGCCATCACCTCCCAGGGAGATATTGTCATCGCCGGCGCCGCCATAGACGGTGTCGTGGCCAAAGCCGGCCCAGATGGAATCGTTCCCATCCCCTCCCAGGAGGAAGTCGGCGCTGTCCGCGCCCGAGAAGGTATCAGAGACAATGACGTCCGCGCCGGCGCCGCCATCCACCGTGTTGTTGCCGCCACCCACATAGATGGTGTCAATTCCGTCGCCGCCGAGGACCGAGTCCGCCCCCGTCCCGCTGACAATGGAGTCCGCCCCCGTCTCGCCGAGCACGGTATTGTTCCCCGAACCGGCGTCCACCGTATCGTTACCTTCACCGCCTTGGATCAGGTCATTGTCCGCGCCGCCTGACAGGGTGTCCGCCCCCGTCCCGCCGGAGAGGGTGTCATTGCCGTCATTGCCCGACAGGAGGTCGTTCCCGTCCAGGCCGCTGATCGACTCCGCACCCCCCAGGCCGGTGATGGTCTCCGCACC
>JADBZH010000110.1 GCA_020402585.1 Phenylobacterium sp.
GACTGGTGGGCCATCAGAAGTAGCCCTCCTGCTTCTTCTTCTCCATCGAGGCCGCCTGGTCGTGATCGATCACCCGGCCCTGGCGCTCGCTGGTGGTGGTCAGGAGCATCTCCTGGATGATGTCCGGCAGGGTGGCCGCCGTGCTCTCAACGGCTCCCGTCAGGGGATAGCAGCCCAGAGTCCGGAAACGGACCGACTTCTGCATCGGGACCTCGCCCGGCCGAAGGGGCATGCGGTCGTCATCCACCATGATGAGGGTCCCGTCGCGCTCCACGACAGGGCGGACATCCGAGAAATAGAGGGGAACGATGGGGATGTTCTCCAGGTGGATGTATTGCCAGATGTCCAGCTCGGTCCAATTGGAAATCGGGAAGACCCGGATCGACTCTCCCGGGTTCTTCCTCGTGTTGTAGAGCCGCCAGAGTTCCGGACGCTGGTTCTTCGGGTCCCACCTGTGCTGGGCGGACCGGAAGGAGAAGATCCGCTCCTTCGCCCGGCTCTTTTCCTCGTCCCTGCGCGCGCCTCCGAAGGCCGCATCGAACCCGTGCAGGTCCAGGGCCTGCTTGAGCCCCTCGGTCTTCCAGATGTCGGTATGGACGGCCGAACCATGGTCAAAGGGATTGATCCCCTTCTCAAGCGCTTCGGGATTGCGATGGACGATCAGCTCGAAGCCAAGTTCGCGCGCCATCCGCTCCCGCATTTCGTACATGGCCCGGAACTTCCAGGTGGTGTCGACATGGAGGAGGGGAAAGGGGGGGCGGGACGGCCAGAAGGCCTTGGCGGCAAGGTGCAGCATCACCGCAGAGTCCTTGCCGACAGAGTAGAGCATGACCGGCCGCGCAGCCTCCGCCACCACCTCCCGCAGGATATGGATAGCCTCGGCCTCCAGTCGCTGCAGGTGGGTCAGCGTGGCCCCGTGTGGCTTCTCTGTCATGCGTGTGCCTCTTGACGCGCCCTCGGGAGGCGACAGGCCGCATATAGAGCAAAGCTGGACGGGAAACCTGCTCATCGCCTGAAAGCGGGTCCAATTCTTCTGGCGCCCCGCCAAGAATTCCTTAGCCCCCTCGCCCCTCTTCCGCTGGCGCCGGGTTCCGCCTATGGCTTGCCGAAAGAGGAGGAGACATCGCGATGAGCCAGCAGGATTTCGGGAATTTCGTGGTCGTCGTCACCGGCGGCTCAACAGGGCTGGGACGGGCGATCGCAGTGGAGACCGCCCGTCGGGGCGCCTCGGACGTGGTCATCAACTATGCGCGCAGCGCCGAGGAGGCCGAGGTGACGGCGGGCCTGGTCCGGGCCGAGGGCGCTCGCGCCCTGCTGGTTCAGGGCGATGTCTCAAAGGATGAGGACTGTCGCGCCATCGCCGCCGCCGCGGCGCCTTTGGGGCGGATCGACGCCCTCTTCAACAACGCCGGCGTCACCAAGTTCGCCCAGAACCACGCCGACCTCGACGCGGTTTCCGCGGAGGACTTCCTCCATCTCTACGGCGTCAACGTCGTCGGCGCCTTCCAGATGGTCCGGGCCGCCCGGAGTCTTCTGGAGGCCGCCCCGCAGCCGGGCGCGGTGGTCAATACCTCCTCCATCGCCGGCGTCGCGGGCATCGGCTCATCAGTGCCCTATGCGGCGTCCAAGGGGGCGATGAACACCCTCACCCTGTCCCTGGCCCGCGCCCTGGCCCCGAAGATCCGGGTCAACGCCGTCTGCCCCGGTTTCATCGACACGCCCTGGTTCGGCAAGGGGATGTCAGAAGAGCGCGTCGCCCGCCTGCGGGAGGGCTCCGCAGCCTCGACCCCGCTCAAAGTCGCCTCTACCGCCGAGGACGTTGCAGCGGCGGCCGCCTTCCTGGCCTCCAGGCAGTCGCGGCATGTGACCGGCGAGACCCTGCTCGTGGATGCGGGCTCCCACCTGGGATTCGCCCCGCTGGGCATGCGCTGAGCCCGGTTCATCCCCCGTTAATCCCTGTCGGGGCCTTCTGCCGAGGATTTCGCCGTCAGGGCGCCCGGAAAAGTGGCGCCCGGCGGCGGCGTCGCCTGAAACTTCGCCACTCCGGCCGGGCCCGCCCCGACGGCGGGCCGGGGTTCTGGCGGCGCTGAGGTTCAGGGAGGATGCTCCGAAGCACAGGGTCAGGCCTGATAATCAAGGGGATTGCAAAAATGAAGTCAGTCAAGATTGCGGCCATGGCCGCCACCGCCGTTCTCGCCTTTGGCGTCGCCGCCCAGGCTCAGGACGCGCCTTCCGTGTCCTTCAACGTCGGAGCCGCCTCCGACTACGTGTTCCGGGGTTACAGCCAGACGGACAGCAAGCCGCAAGTTTACGGCGGCGCGGACCTGGGGATCGGCATCTTCTACGCCGGCGCCTGGATCTCCAACGTCGACTTCGGCGACAGCACCGACATGGAGTACGACATCTACGCTGGCTTCAAGCCGACGCTTGGACCGGTTTCCCTGGACATCGGCCTCCTCCGCTACGGGTACACCAACCAGGAAGACGGCGCGGATCTCGACTTCTGGGAAGGCAAGCTCGCGGGCTCTGTGGCCGCCGGCAACGGTACGCTCGGCGCGGCCCTCTTCTACACGCCCGAGAACTTCGGCCAGACCGGTCAGGCGACCTACGTCGAGCTGAACGGCTCCATGCCTCTGGCGGAGAAGATCTCGGTCTCGGGTGCGCTGGGTCACCAGGCTCTTGAGGGCGATGGGGACTACGAGACCTGGAACCTGGGCCTCGGCTACGCCATCAACGACACCTTCGGGATCGACGTCCGCTACTGGGACACGAACGTGAAGAAGTCGGATGATCCGGGCAAGCTCACCTCGGGCCGCGTCGTCGTCGGTCTGAAGGCCGCCTTCTGATAAGGCGCCCGAGCCACAACTCACAGGGAAAGCCGTCAGCCTCGAGGCTGGCGGCTTTTCTTTTTTGGTAAATCGGCGTCTATGCCAAAAGTCGTTAAACTTACTGTGCGACTGAAGGGTCGACTCAGAGACGGAACTCGTCAGGTCCAGCGTTCAGTAGCGAAACGAGCTTCGCTGCCGCCGACCAGTGGGTGTTTGGCCGTCGCAAGTAAGGAGTTGTTGCGTGGAGCAGATGGCCAATCGGGCCCGCAGTCTTCTGGCCGATTCCGCGATTGCGACAGGCGCCCTGTTCGCCGCCTACCTGCTGACAGCGGGCCGGTCTGTCGACCTGGCCCCAGCGTCGCTGGGCGCGGTCGCGCTGCAGGCGTTGATCTATGGCGGCGTCGCAGCCGCCTACACGGGCCTGTTCAGGCGGGAGCTGTCCCCCTGGCGCTATGTGTCGACGCCGGACGCCCTTGTCCTCGCACGGATCGCCATACTCACGGCGGCCACCTTTCTCCTGCTTCAGTTCGCCGCCGACAGGGCGCACAGCCTGAGTCGCGCCATGCTGGCCTTGGCGCCGATCTTCCAGATGGTCGGGGCGATCAGCGCCCGGATGCTGCGCCGGGCGGCCCACGAACGGGCGCTGGACAGCTTCGCCCCCCTCAAGTCCCTGAGTGATCGTGCGCCTCAGGCGCCCGAACTTCTCCTCATTGGCCCCACAACGGCGGCCGAGACCTACCTGCGCGAGACGGGCCGCCGTCGCGACAACACCTGGACCCCGGTGGGCATCATCGCCCCGGACTCCAAGGAGGTCGGCCAGCAGGTCCGCGGGGTCTGCATCATCGAGTCCATCGAGCGGCTTGATGTCGCCCTCGGCGACCTTCGCCGGTGGAACCAGTATCCCCGCGCCATCCTCTTCCTCGATGAGCCCGCCCGGCTTCGCGGCCTGACCGCCGCCCAGCTCGGCCGCCTCAAGAACGACGGCGTGCGCCTGCTGCGCCTGCCCTCCATCGTCGACCTTTCGCATGAGGACGGCCTGGCGCTCCTGCCCATGCGCGACATCAGCGTCGAGGAGCTCCTGCCCCGCGACCCGATCGAGCTGGACCGCGTCGCCCTTCGCTCCCTGGTGTCCGGGCGCAGGATCCTGATCACCGGCGCAGGCGGTTCCATCGGCGCAGAGCTCAGCCGGCAGGTGGCGGCCCTCGACGCCGGTCACGTCACCCTGCTCGACTTCTCCGAGACCGCCCTGTTCGAGATCGACCGGGAGCTGGGCGAAACCTTCCCGGCTCTGTCGCGCACCGCGGCCCTCGTCGATGTCCGGAACGCCAACCGGGTCACGGACTGCCTCCTGGCCGAACGTCCGGATCTCGTCTTCCACGCCGCCGCCCTCAAGCACGTCTCGATGGTGGAGCGTCATCCCGTCGAGGGCGTGCTGACCAACGTCCTCGGAACCTGGAACGTCGCCGAGGCGGCCCGGATCGCCGGCGCGGCGCAGATGGTGCTGATCTCCACTGACAAGGCGGTCGATCCCTCCAACGTCATGGGCGCCACGAAGAGACTCGCCGAAGCGGTGATCCAGGGCCAGCAGGAGGGTTCCGAGACCCGGTTCTCCGCCGTCCGGTTCGGTAATGTCCTGGGTTCCGCCGGGTCGGTGGTGCCGATCTTCCGGTCGCAGATTGACCGGGGCGGCCCGGTCACCGTGACCCATCCGGAGATGGCCCGCTACTTCATGACCATCCCCGAGGCCACCCAGCTGGTCCTCCACGCCACCGCCACCTGCGCCGGGGACATGAATCCCGACCGGGCCCGGCTTTTCCTTCTGGAGATGGGTGAGCCCGTGAAGATCATGGATCTCGCCCGCCAGATGATTGCGCTTTCAGGCCGGACCCCTGGCAAGGACATAGAGATCGAGATCACGGGGCTTCGTCCCGGAGAGAAGCTGACCGAAGAGCTTCTCGACGGCATGGAGGACTCCGTCCCTTGCGCACCCAAGGTGCTGGAGGTTGTCTCGCCCACCGTCATGGGCGTGGCGCCAGCCCACCTTCGCCGCCTGGAGGCCATCGCGGCCCGCGGCGACACCGACGAGATCCGCCGCGCCCTGTTCGACCTCGTCGCCCAGATCCGGGGTGAGAAGCCCGCCGGCGTCCCGGCGCTGCGGGTGGTCTCCAACCGTTGATGGGGGAGGTCCGGCGGGGCGCTACGGACGCCGTGTCATGATCCTAGTGACCGGTTCGGCCGGCTTCATCGGCTTCCATGTCGCCCAGGCGCTTCTCGACCGGGGCGAGAGCGTCGTCGGGGTCGACTGCATCAGCCCCTATTACGATCCCACACTGAAGCTGGCGCGCCTCGCGCGCCTGGAAGCCCGGCCCGGATACCGGCACCACCGCATCGACCTGGCTGACCGGGACGCTGCAGCCGAGGTCTTCCGGTCGGTGCGCCCCAGCGGCGTCATTCACCTGGCCGCTCAGCCCGGCGTGCGCTACTCCCTCGAGCATCCCGAGGCCTACGTCGACTCCAACCTGGTGGGATTCCTGAGCGTCCTTGAAGGCTGCCGGGCGACGTCACCCGCCCACCTGGTGTTCGCCTCCACCAGCTCGGCCTACGGCGCCAACGCCACCCTGCCCTTCTCCCCCCACCAGCCGGCGAACCACCCCCTGACCCTCTATGCGGCGACCAAGCTGGCCAATGAGTCCATGGCCCACGCCTACGCCCACCTCTTCGGGCTCCCCTGCACAGGGCTGAGGTTCTTCACCGTCTACGGTCCCTGGACCCGCCCGGACATGGCCCTCTACCGGTTCGCGGACGCCATCGTCGCCGGGCGGCCCGTCGACGTGTTCGGCCAGGGCCGGATGCAGCGCGACTTCACCTATGTGGATGACATCGTCAGCGGCGTCATCGCCGCCCTGGACAACCCCGCCGCCCCCGACCCGGCCTGGCGCGCCGAGACGCCCGATCCCGCGACGAGCGGCGTGGCGCCCTGGCGGATCCTCAACATCGGCGCGGGGACGCGGGTCGAACTGATGACCTACATCCAGGTGCTGGCAGAGGCCCTCGGCCGGCCCGCCAAGCTGAACCTCCTGCCCATGCAGCCGGGCGACATTGTCCGCACGGAGGCGGACATCACCGACACCACCGCCGCCCTCGGGTACGAACCGACCACGCCGGTGGAGGTTGGGGTGCGGCGGTTCGCCGACTGGTACTGCGAGTACCACGGCGTCGCACGGGACTGAGCCCGGAGATCGGCTCGCAGGTCGGCGCAGAGCCGGCCTGGGCCTATTCGGCGACCATCTCGGCAGGGCGGGTCGCCTGGAGCCGGCCCTCAAGCGCCTTGTGCTGGCGCCAAAGTTCCTGCGGAAGTCGCTCGCCGAAGGCCTCATAGGCAGGGGGAATCAGGGCCGCCTCTTCCGCCCAGACCGAGGGATCGACGGTCAGGAGCAGGTCGAGATCCGCCTCAGACAGGCTGAGGCCCGACAGGTCCAGGGCCCCTGCCGTCGGCACCCGGCCGATGGGGGTGTCCTTGGCCGGGGCGCGGCCCGCAAGGCGTTCGAAGATCCACTTCAACACCCGGGAATTGTCGCCGAAGCCCGGCCAGACATAGCGGCCAGTGGAGTCCTTGCGGAACCAGTTCACGAAATAGATGCGGGGCAGCTTGGCGGCGTCGCTCTTCTCGCCGAGCGACAGCCAGTGCCGGAAGTAGTCGCCCATGTTGTAGCCGCAGAAGGGCAGCATGGCGAAGGGATCGCGGCGCAGCTCGCCGATACGGTTCTCCGCCGCCGCCGTACCCTCGGAGGCGACATTGGAGGCGAGGAAGACGCCATGCGCCCAGTCGAAGGCCTCGGTGACCAGCGGCACGGCGCTGGCCCGGCGGCCGCCGAACAGGATGGCGGAGATCGGCACGCCCTTGGGGTCTTCCCACTCGGGCGCGATCACCGGGCACTGGCTGGCCGGGACGGTGAAGCGGGCGTTCGGGTGGGCGGCGGGCTCACCGGACCCCGGCGTCCAGGGACGGCCCTTCCAGTCGGTCAGGTTGGCCGGGGGCGTCTTGGTCAGGCCCTCCCACCAGACGTCCCCGTCATCGGTCAGGGCGACATTGGTGAAGACGCAGTTGGCGTACAGGGAGGCCACGGCGTTGCGGTTGGTCTCGTTGCCCGTGCCGGGCGCGACCCCGAAGAAGCCGGCCTCGGGATTGATGGCGTAGAGCCGCCCGTCGTCACCGAACCGCATCCAGCAGATGTCGTCGCCGACGGTCTCGGCCTTCCAGCCCGCCAGGGTGGGCTGCAGCATGGCCATGTTCGTCTTGCCGCAGGCGCTGGGGAAGGCGGCGGCGATATAGCGGACCTCGTTCTGGGGCGAGGTGAGCTTGAGGATGAGCATGTGCTCGGCCAGCCAGCCCTCATCCCGGGCCATGACCGAGGCGATGCGCAGGGCGAAGCACTTCTTGCCCAGCAGGGCGTTGCCGCCATAGCCGGAACCGTAGGACCAGATCTCCCGGGTCTCGGGATAGTGGAGGATGTACTTCTCGGGATTGCAGGGCCAGGACACGTCCGCCTGCCCGGCCGCCAGAGGCGCGCCGAGGGTGTGCACGGCGGGCACGAAGAAGCCGTCGTCTCCCAGCTGCTCCAGGGCCGCCTTGCCCATGCGCGTCATCACCCGCATGGAGATGGCGACATAGGCGCTATCCGTGATCTCGACGCCGAGCTGGCTGATCTTCGAGCCGATGGGGCCCATGCTGAAAGGGCAGACATACATCGTCCGGCCGGTCATGCAGCCGTCGAACAGGCCGGCCATCTTGGCCCGCATGGCGACGGGATCGGACCAGTTATTGGTCGGGCCGGCGTCGATCTGTTTTTCAGAGCAGATGAAGGTGCGGCTCTCGACCCGCGCGACGTCGCCCGGGTCTGAGGCGGCGTAGAAGGAGTTCGGCCGCTTGGCGGGATTGAGACGCTTCAGCGTACCCTTGGCCTCAAGCTCGCGGGTCAGGACGTCCCATTCCGCATCCGATCCGTCGCACCAGTGAACCCTGTCCGGCCGCGTCAGGGCGGCGATCTGCTCGACCCAGGCGATCAGCCTGGCGTGACGGGTGGGTGCGGGATGAATGCCGGGGATCGCGGTCATCAGTTCAACTTCTCCGAGCCGTGGCGGCGGTTGGGGGAGTCGGTCGGGGACGGGAGACTCGCGCCCTCGTAATCAACCTTCCGTGAAAAGGCGAGCGCGGGAACCGGCCTGCCGTCCAAAAAACGTCACTTATGAAGAAAGGGCTGGGGATTGTTCCTCAAGCTGCCGGATGGCTCCGACGATATGGTAGAGCGATGTCGCCGGCGCACCCCCCTGCGCAAATCCTCCGGTTGGCCCCTGCCGATCGCGCCACAGTCCCCTCACCGGCGTCTCGAGATAGCGCCTCAGCCCCGATGCGGCCTGAAGGGCATCCTCTGTCTCACCAAGGGCCAGGGATGACTTCAGATACTCCGTCTGCGGCCACAGCCGCGCCCAGCCGTCCCGGACCGTCAGGTCCTCCCACAGGGCGTTGACCGCGCAGGCCCGGCGCGGGTCCACGCCCTGCCGTCCGGCCTCATGCAGGGCCCGGGCCGCCAGCTGGCCGTCCGCCCGCCCCCGGGCCCGGCCCCAGCGGTCCAGCAGCCAGGCCCATTCGAACTGGTGACCTGGCTCCACCAGGCGTCCGTCATCCCCACCCGCCCGGCGCCAGTCGGCGTCGAAGAACTCCGAAAGCACCCCGCGGTGATCGATGAAGGCGCCAAGGGCCAGCCCTGCGATCTCGTCGGACAGGGCCCGCCAGTCCGCCTGCCCGGCCTCCTCCCAGGCCAGCGAGGCCTCCAGCAGGTGCATGTGGGCGTTGGCCTGGAAGGGCTGGTCTCCCGCCTCCCGGAAGCCGCCGGCGGGGTGCCTAAGGGCCTCCAGGCCCTCGCGCATCCGGTGCGACAGGGCCAGCGCCTCCCCGCCCCCTTCTCCCGCCTGGGCCAGACTCGCCAGGCCCAGCAGGGCGAAGGCCTGATCATAGACGAAGGGCGTGTCGTCCAGGGCGCGTCCGTCCAGTCCCACCAGGCTCCGGATCAGGCCATCCGGCCGCAGGAAGCTCCCGGTCAGGGCGGCGAGCCCATGCCGCGCCGCCTCCCGCCAGGGCCCGCTCCAGCCCATCATCCCCGCCTGGGCGAAGCTGAAGATCATCCGCCCCTGCACCCGGCCGCGACGGGGCGCCGGCTGGGGCGCGCCGTCCTGACCGATGGTCTCGACAAAGCCCCCCCGCTCCCGGTCGGCGCCGAGGGTCCACCAGACCGGCAGGGCGGCGGTCCGCAGCCAGAGTCCGAACCAGCCGGAGGCCTCGGCCAGGCTGGAAAAGCCGGCGGGGCCCCGGCCCTGGAGCCGCTCGACGCCCCGCTTGACCGCCTGGCTGTCGGCGAGGGGCGCCACCAGGACCCGGGCGCCGTCGGCCACCACCGCCACGCCCGAAAGGCCCACCACCACGACCTCGGCGCCCCCGTCTGCGCGGATGTAGGCGCCCGTCATGCCTTCCGCCTCGACCCGACCCTCAAGCCGGTTGCCCGCTTCATCCTGTTCCGAAAGCGCATGGACGACGTCCCAGGCGCCGACGTCCGACCAGGAGAAATCCGCCGGCGCCACCATGGCGCGGCTGGTCTTCTCCATGACCGCATAGTCGATCGAGATCTTCGGGGCCGTGCGGAACACCTCGCCCAGCAGGCGGCCGTCGGCGGGACCGGAGGCGGTCTCCACCGCCGCCTCGGCGGCCTCCAGCACCTCCGGCGCCAGGCGGCCCAGCTCATAGGCCAGGGTGGTGGCCGGGACGATGAAGTTGCCGCTGTTCCACAGGCATCCCTCGGCGATCAGGGCGGCGGCGCGGGCGGCGTCCGGCTTCTCGATGAAGGCCTCCACCGTCCGGACGCTCTCTCCGCGCCCGGCCCGGATGTAGCCATAGGCGGTCGAGGGAAAGGTGGGCGCAATCCCCAGGGTCACGATCCGCCCGGCCCGGGAGAAGGGCGCGGCCCGGACCACAGCGTCACGGAAGGCCCCCGCGTCCGGCACATGATGGTCGGCGGCCAGGACCACCATCACCGCCTCCTCGTCCCGGCGCAGGAGATGGATGGCGGCGGCGGCCATGGCGGGGGCGGAGTCGCGGGGTTCCGGCTCCAAGAGGACATCTGCGGACAGGCCCAATTCGGCCAGCTGTTCACGGATCAGGCCGCCATGGTCGGCGCCGCCGATCACCAGCAGGGGCCCGAGGGGCGCGGCCCGGCGCGCCGTCTGCTGGAAGGCGGTCAGGCCCTCGCCGAACAGCCGGGCGAAGGGCTTTGGGCGCTCCGGCCGCGACAGGGGCCACAGGCGCACCCCCGATCCGCCGCACATGATGACGGGGTAAAGGCTCACCGGTCCGGTCTCAGGCCGGCTCGACCTCGCGGACATTCGCGATGCCCGCGGCCCGGAGGGCGGCGATCAGCTCACCGACCGTGGCCGACAGTTCGGCCTCGTCACGGCTGCGCAGGACCAGGTTCGATCCATAGAGCCCTTCGGTGAAGAAGGGATAGCTTCCCAGGCTGAGGCTCGGGTGCGCCCTCGCCACCGCCTCCAGGGGTCCGGCGATGGCGCCCTCCCCCGAGCCCTCGACCCGCACCGTGCGCGACAGGACCACGGCGCCCGACCGCAGCCGGGGCCCCACGTCCTCCAGCATGCCCCGCATGATCTGCGGCACGCCCGCCAGGACAAACACATTGCCGATGGTGAAGCCGGGCGGCCCCTGGACGGGATTGTTCACCAGCGATCCGCCCACCGGGACCCGCGCCATGCGCCGACGGGCCGCGTTCATCTGGTCGCCCCAGCGGGACTGCATCATGGCCAGGATGTCGGGATGCTCTTCCAGCTCGACGCCGAAGGCCGCCGCCACCGCATCGGCGGTGATGTCGTCGTGGGTCGGGCCAATGCCGCCGGTGGTGATCACATAGTCGTAGCGGGCGCGAAGGGCGTTCAGCGCGTCCACGATCTCGTCCAGGACATCCGGCACCGTCCGGGCCTCGCACAGGTCCACCCCATGCACGCCCAGGTAACGGGCGATGTCCCTGAGATTGGTGTCCTGGGTGCGGCCGGACAGGATCTCGTCCCCGATGATCAGCACCGCCGCCGTCACCACGCCGTCTCCGCCCGGGCTGCCCATGCGTGAAGTCTCCGTTTCCCGCGAACCTCTATCGGCTGGAGCCCCGCTTGCCTATACCCGGAGCCATGGCCTTGCCCGCCCCTCTGATCCCGGCGACCTTCCTTCGGCGCTACAAGCGCTTCTTCGCCGACGTCGTGCTGGCCGACGGGACGGAGATCACCGCCCACTGCCCCAACCCCGGCGCCATGCTGGGCCTGAACGCCCCCGGCCTGCCCGCCTGGGTGTCGGTCTCGGACAATCCCAAGCGCAAGCTGTCCCACACGCTGGAGCTCGTGGAGGCCGACGGCGGCCTCGTCGGCATCAACACCCTGTGGCCCAACCGCCTTGTGGCCGAAGCCCTGGAGGCGGGGACCATCCCCGAACTCGCCGGCTACGCCTCGGTCCGCCGCGAGGTGAAGTACGGCAAGGCCAGCCGGATCGACTTCCTGCTTGAGGATCCGACGCGCGGCCGGTGCTGGCTGGAGGTCAAGAACGTCCACCTGATGCGCACGCCGGGCCTCGCCGAATTCCCGGACTGTGTCGCCGCCCGTTCCGCCCGTCACCTGGAGGAACTGGCCGACCAGGTCGCGGCCGGCGACCGGGCCGTGGCCCTGTTCGTGGTCCAGCGCACCGACTGCGAGGCCTTCAGCGCCTGCGCCGATCTCGACCCGGCCTTCGCCCGGGGGCTCGATCGGGCTTCCGAAGCTGGCGTGGAGGTGCTGATCTATGCTTGCCAGGTCCTCAGCGGGAGCGTCGAAATCCGACGCGCCCTTCCCTGGCGCCGTTAGGCCCTGAGGGCTCGCGGGCCATCACGGCGACGACATCGACCCGGGCCTGATCGAGCACCCAATCCGAGACCGTGGCCAGATCGAGAGAGGCCTGTCCGACTTGGGCGACTCCGAGGTCCAGTTCCGTCAGGGGTTCGCCCTCCGGTGAGATAATCATCGAGGGGCAGGTCTGATCGACGGCGGCGTTGTTGGCGCCGATGATAAACCTCTGCGTCTCAGCCGCGCGGCTGATCAGGTGACTTCTCCAGAGATGTGGACCCCTCGCAGCTCCAATGGCGTTGTTCACATAGGCGAACACCTGGGCGCCCTTGGAGGCGAGAATCCGCCATTGCTCCGGGTAGCGGATCTCGCGGCACATCTGAATTCCAAGTCTCACCGGCGCGCCTGCGACCGTAATGTCAAAGACCGGAAGCCGGTCGCCGGGTGTGAACACTCCGCGTTCGCTGACGGCGAGATTGATCTTGTCATAGCGGTGGGTCTCACCCTGCGGTCCGAAGTACAGGCTCGCATTCCTCCACTCGCCATCAGCGAAGAGGCAGGCCCCGATCACCAGATGCACCCCCGCTTCGCGCACGGCTGCGCGCACTTCCGATTGGGCTGCAGTGACGGCCTCAGGGCTCACCGACTCCACAAAATCCGGTGTCGGGGCGTATCCCGAAAGGGCGCCTTCAGGGGCCACCGCCAAGGTGTCCGGGGCGAGCGCCCTGATGGCGGCGAGCACCGCATCGGTGTTGGCGCGAAGGTCCATGGTGACCTGAAACTGGATTGTCGCCGCCCTGATCATGCGTCCTCCTGACGTCACCGAGTAACACGGAGGGAAGGAGGCGCGCACGGTGTCATCGCCTCGCCACCCCCTGCGGCCAGCCCCCTGAGCTGGCGCGGTTGACTTCGGCAGGCCAGGCGCCAGCCTTCCCCCATGATCGCCGCCCCTGTCCTGGCCGCCGCCGTCTCCGCCTTGCCCACCATCGCTGAGCTCCAGTCCCTGCTGGCGGCCGCCCGGGTCGACGCGGCCAAGGTCCGGGACATCCGGTGCAAGGTGCTGGGCGATCCCACCGAGCATCGCTGCGACTGGCGACAGAAGACAGCCGAGGGGCGCTGGGAGGCCTGGTCGGTCATCCTGGCCCGCGACGGCGGCCGGTGGATCCTGATCGACACGCCCGGCCGGGCTTCGCGCCCCTGACGCAAACGTGCTAGGTTACGCCCCATGAACCAGAGCGACATCGCCCAGCTTGAGCACAAGACCGGAGAAATCCGGCTCCATGGCCCCGAGGGCTTCGAAGGCATGCGCCGGGCCGGACGCCTGGCCGCCGAGTGTCTCGACATGCTGACGCCGCATGTGAAGCCGGGCGTCGTGACCGAAGACCTCGATCGCCTGGCCCGGGAGTTCATCCTTGACCACGGCGGCCTGCCCGCCTGCCTGGGCTATCGCGGCTACCGCCACACCCTCTGTATCTCGGTCAATCATGTGGTCTGCCACGGCATCCCCTCAGAGCGCACTCTGAGGGAGGGCGACATCGCCAACATCGACGTCACTGTGATCGTCGACGGCTGGCACGGCGACACCTCGCGCATGTACGGCGTCGGCAAGGTCCCGGCCCGGGCGCGCCGGCTGGTGGAAGTCACCTACGAGGCCCTCCAGAGGGGCATTGACGTGGTCCGCCCCGGGGCGACCACCGGCGACATCGGCGCGGCCATCCAGACCTGGGTGGAATCCCAGCGCTGCTCGGTGGTCCGGGACTTCGTCGGGCATGGCCTGGGCCGCGTCTTCCACGACGCGCCCAATATCCTGCACTTTGGTCACAGGGGGACCGGCGAGGTCCTGAAGCCCGGCATGTTCTTCACCATCGAGCCCATGGTGAATCTCGGGAAGTGGCAGGTGAAGATCCTGGCCGACGGCTGGACGGCGGTGACCCGGGACAAGTCCCTCTCGGCCCAGTGTGAGCATTCCATCGGGGTGACCGAGACCGGCTGTGAGATCTTCACCGCCTCGCCCACGGGCCAGTTCCAGCCGGCCATTGAGGCTGGCTGATCCCCGAGATCGGCTGACTTTTCTTTAACTTGCGGGCAAGCCCGCGCTCAGGCGACTTCTCACGTCAGACTGAGGAGCCGCCCCATGCTGTCGATCCGCAACCTTGGCCATGTCTATCCGGGCGGGACCCGCGCCCTGGACGATGTGAGTCTTGAGATCCCCGCGGGCATGTTCGGCCTCCTGGGTCCCAACGGCGCCGGCAAGTCGACCCTGATGCGATGCATCGCCGCCCTCCAGACCCCGACATCGGGCGCCATAGACTTCGACGGCATCGATGTCCTGGCCGAGCCCTCGCGCCTGCGCCAGACCCTCGGCTACCTGCCCCAGGACTTCGGGGTCTACCCGAGGGTCTCGGCCCTGGACCTGCTGGACCACCTCGCCGTCCTGAAGGGACTGACGGACCGCGCCGAGCGGCGGGAGACCATCGAGGCCCTGCTGAACCAGGTCAATCTTTGGGCCGTCCGCAAGAAGGCCGTCGCCGGCTTTTCCGGCGGCATGCGCCAGCGCTTCGGCATCGCCCAGGCCCTGATCGGCCAGCCCCATCTCATCATCGTGGATGAGCCCACCGCAGGTCTGGATCCTGAGGAGCGGAACCGTTTCCTCAATCTTCTTGCAGAGATCGGCGAGAAAGTTGTGGTGATCTTGTCGACCCACATCGTCGAGGATGTCGCCGACCTCTGCCCCCGCATGGCGGTCCTGGCGGGCGGCCGCCTGCTCCGCGAGGGCTCCCCCACAAGCCTCGTCACCGAACTCGAGGGCCGGGTCTGGCGCAAGGTGGTCGACAAGGCCGAGCTGCCGGGCCTGGCTGAAATCGCGCCGGTGATCTCCACCCGGCTGTCGGCCGGCAAGACCGTGGCCCACCTCCTGTCCGACGCCTCCCCCGGCCCGGGTTTCGAGACCGTTCAGGGCGGGCTGGAGGACGTCTATTTCGCCGCCCTCCACGCCTCCCGGCAAGCGGCCTAGGAGCGGATCATGCTCGGCCGCATCGCCGCCTTCGAACTCCGCTACCAGCTCCGCAACCCCGTCTTCTGGGTGGCGGGCGCCTTCTTCTTCCTGATGGTCTTCGGCTCCATGACCGTCGACGACATCCAGGTCGGCGGCGGGGGCGGGGGCGTCCACAAGAATGCGCCGGCGGCCATCGCCATGACCCACCTGGTCATGTCGATCTTCTTCATCTTCGTCACGGCGGCCCTGGTGGCCAACGTCATCGTCCGCGATGACGAAACGGGCTTCGGCCCCCTGGTGCGGTCCACCCGGATCACCCGGCTCGACTACCTCCTCGGCCGGTTCGCCGGGGCTTTCGCCGCAGCGGCCCTGGTCTTCCTGGCCGTGCCCCTGGGCATGTTCCTGGGCAGTCTCGCCCCCTGGGTGGACCCGGAAACCCTGGGCCCCAACCATCTGTCGCACTATGCCTACGCCTACGGCGCCCTGGCCCTGCCCTCGATCTTCCTGACCTCGGCCCTGTTCTTCGCCCTGGCCACGACGACCCGGTCGATGATGGCGACCTATATCGGCGCCACGGCCCTGCTGATCCTGTGGGTCATCATGGGAACCCTGACGGCGCGCCAGGAGATGCGTGAGCTGGCGGCCTGGCTTGACCCTTTCGGCGGCATCGCCCTGGGCGAGGCCACCCGTTACTACACGACCTTTGACTCCAACTCCCGGCTTCCGGCCCTGGAGGGCGTCCTCCTCGCCAACCGGTTCATCTGGACGGCCGTCGGCCTGGTGGCCCTGGCGGCGGCCTGCCTGACCTTCCGGTTCGAGACCCGCCGCTCCGGGGCCCGCACCTCCCGGAAGGCCAGGGTGGAGGCCGAGGCGCCGCCGCCGGCGCGCGCCGTCACACGCCCCCTCGGCGAGCCCCGGTCAGGCGGGACGACAGCGCTCATCCAGGCCCTGCACCGGGCGCGGTTCGAGGCCGGCCAGGTGCTGCGAAGCCCGGCCTTCGTGATCCTCATGTTCCTCGGGCTCTTCAACGCCTCCGGCGGCATCTTCCTGGGCCTGGAGCAGAACGGTTCGGTGTTCCTGCCGACGACCCTGCGGATGATCGAGCAGCTTCAGGGCGCCTTCAGCTTCGTGGTGGTCCTGGTGGCCATCTACTATGCGGGCGAGCTCGTCTGGCGCGACCGGGAGCGGCGCATCGCCGAAATCGTCGACTCCACCGCCGCCCCGGACTGGACCTTCATGGTCCCCAAGGTGCTCGGCCTGGTGCTGGTGCTGGGCGCCATGCTGCTGGTCAGCGCCCTCGCCGCCGCCGCCGCACAGGCCCTCCTGGGCTTTCCCCACCCCGACTGGGGCCAGTACGTCGGATGGTATCTCCTGCCGACGCTGTCGGAGTGGGCCCTGGTGGCGGTCCTTGCGGTCTTCCTCCAGGCTCTGGCCCCGAACAAGTTCGTCGGCTGGGCCCTGATGGCGGTCTACCTGGTCCTGCAGATTAGCCTGGGAACTGCAGGCTTCGAGCACAACCTCTACAATTACGGCGGCGGTCCAGGCGTGCCCCTCTCCGACATGAACGGCCAGGGTGATTACGCCGGCTTCGCCGCCTGGTTCCGCGCCTACTGGAGCGCCTTCGCCGTCCTGCTGCTCATCCTGACCCAGGGGATGTGGGCGCGGGGCGCTCGCGACGGCGTGCGGGCCCGGGTGGGGCGTCTCGGCCGCCGGCTCAGGGGCGGGACGGGGCTGGCCGCTGCGGGGGCGCTCCTGGTCTTCGCCGGTCTGGGA
>JADBZH010000111.1 GCA_020402585.1 Phenylobacterium sp.
ACGGCCGCTATTCCTTCCAGGATGTGGCCCGGCCCCTGACCGAGTTCTGCCAGACCGACCTGTCGGCCCTGTTCTTCGACATCCGCCGGGACGCCCTCTACTGCGACCAGCCCGACAGCCTGAAGCGGCGGGCCGCCCGCACGGTGATGGACCTCACCTTCGAGCGCCTGACGATCTGGCTGGCGCCCCTGATCCCCTTCACCATGGAGGAGGCCTGGACCACCCGCTTCCCCGAGGCCGGGTCCAACTGCCTGCGCATCTTCCCCGAGACCCCGGCCGCCTGGAGCCATCCGGCCGAGGCGGACCGCTGGGCCAAGGTCCAGGCCGTGACCTCCGTGGTCATGGGCGCCCTGGAGGCCGAACGCCGCGAGAAGCGCCTCGGCGGGCCCCTGGAGGCCGCGCCCGTGGTGCATGTGGCCGACGCCGGCCTCCTCGCCGCCTTCGAGGGTCTCGATCCGGCCGAGGTGTTCCGCACCTCCCAGGCGACCCTGGTCGCCGGCGCCGGACCAGAGGGAGCCTTCGCCCTGGCCGAGGTTCCCGGCGTGCGGGTCGAGCCCCGCAAGGCCGAGGGCCGAAAGTGCGCCCGCTCCTGGCGCATCCTGCCCGAGGTGGGCCAGGACCCGCGCTATCCGGACCTGTCCCTGAGGGACGCCGAGGCCGTGGCCGCCTGGGACGCCGCCCGTGTCTGAGGGTGGGACGAGGGTGACCCCGGCCGGACGTCTGGCCTTCGGCCTCGCCGCCGCCGTCCTGGCCGCCGACCAGGCGGTCAAGGCCTGGATCCTCTACGGCCTGAACCTGCCCCTGCGCCTGTCGGTGGAGGTGCTGGGCCCCTTGAGGCTGACCATGGTCTGGAACGAGGGGGTCAGCTTCGGCTTCCTCCAGGCCCGGCATGACCTCGCCCGCTGGGGGCTGACCGTCTTCGCCCTTCTGGTGGCCCTGGCCCTGGCGGCCTGGGCGCGGCAGGCCGACCGGCGCCTGCTCGGCGTCTCCCTGGGCCTGATCATCGGCGGCGCCGTGGGCAACGCCATCGACCGGGCCCGGTTCGGCGCCGTGGCCGACTTCATCGACGTCAGCGCCCTGGGTTTCTTCCCCTGGGTGTTCAACATCGCCGACAGCGCCATCACCATCGGCGTCATCCTGATGCTGCTGGACTCCTTCCGCCGCGAGACCCCTCCGGCCCGATAGGCCATCTCAGCTGACCCCCTCAGTCAGCTTCGCTGACAGCTCCCCCTTGGGGGAGCAATTGGCTCAGTCATTCCTCCCCCCAGGGGGAGGTGGACCGCGAAGCGGGCCGGAGGGGGTCAACGGCGCCTCCGCAGACCCCCTCACCCGCCTCCGGCGGGAGCTACCCCTTGGGGGAGCAATGGCTCCGTAATTCCTCCCCCCAGGGGGAGGTGGCGCGCGTCAGCGCGTCGGAGGGGGTCAGCCGAGCTGGCCGCTCCATCGCCCTCCCTCACGGCGGTTGGCGCTTGGCGGGCTTTGCGCTATCTGGGGGGCGTGGCCGGGGGCGGCCCGAGGAGCCGTGTCTTGATGAAGTTCCAACACATCGCGGTCATCGCCGTCCTGGCCGGGGCGACCGGCCTTTCCGGCTGCCAGTCCACCCGACAGGCCCTGGGCATGACCAAGGTCACCCCCGACGAGTTCCGCGTGGTCTCCAAGGCGCCCCTGGTGGTGCCGCCGGACTTCGCCCTTCGCCCGCCGACGCCGGGCCAGCCGCGCCCGCAGGAGCTTCAGCCCGAGAGCGCCGCCCGTAACGCCCTGATCGGCCGGTCCCTGGCCGAGACCCGCTCGGACGGTGAGAAGCTCCTGGTGGCCAAGGCCGGCGGAGACAAGGCCGATCCCCTGATCCGCTTCGTCGTCGACGACGAGAATGGCGACATCGCCCACAAGGAAAAGAGCTTCGCCGATACGGTGATGTTCTGGAAGCCCGGCGAGCCCCGCAGTCCCGCCGCCGTGGCGGCCGAGGCGGACAATGCGCCCGCGCCCATCGACCCCGCCGCCGAAGAGGCCCGGATCAAGTCGCTGATCGGCGACAAGACGGTGATCATCGCACGGGAGCGCAGCTCGCGGATCAAGATCCCGGGTCTGTAGCGTCCGCTTCATCCGCCGCGCGGATATCGTCGGGCGTTTCCACGGTAAAGCCTTCCCGGCGAAGCCGGTCCAGCACCCCGCCTTCCGACAGGAGGGGCCGCAGGGGCACGACCGCGATCCGCACGCCAGGGCCGGACAGGGCCTTGCGGATGTCGCCCGCCATGTCCGCCTTGAACCGGGCGTCGAAGGCCTGGGCGCCCGGCGTGGCGGCGATGCAGCGCTCCCAGGTCCGCTCGGCGGCGAGGGCGCCGGCCACGTCGCCCCGGGCCCAGGCGCGGGAAGCCGCCTGGATCGCCCCGGGACCCGCCTCCACCTCGTCCAGCACCGCCTCCAGACAGGCCTCGCCGGCCAACCTTGGGGTCCGGGCGAGGTCGCCCAGCAGGGGCCCCAGGTCGTAGGTCCTCTGGACCACGGCCTTGCCCCCGTCCCGCGCCAGCAGGCGGATCAGCTTGGCGGGGTCGGTCGTGGTCAGGGCGTTGGCCTCCAGCCAGTCATTGTGCAGCATCAGCCCCGCCGCCAGGGGGTGGTTGACGGCATAGCGCGCGGCGGGCTGGCCAAGGCGCTCGCGCGCGGAGGCGAACCGGGCCGCCCCGACAGGCGGAAGTCCCGCCTCGAAGGGCCGGCCGGACCTCAGCCGGATGTAGCCCAGCGCCGCCGCCGGGCTGCCTGCAAGCCGGACCTTCAGCCCGTTGAAGGGCAGGATCACTCGGTCTGAGGCGGCGAGGTAGCGGCTGAACAGCTGGCGCTCCCACACCTGCCGCTTGGGTGCGAGGGAGGGGACCCCCAGGACCCAGACCCGCGCCTCGCCCTGGCTGACCCGCCAGAAGGCAGGACCGGGATAGCGGGCGGTGACGACCAGTTCCTCGATCAGTTCCGCATCGGGGTCCGGAGGCAGGTCCTGGGCCGCCAGGGGGTCGGGGCGCCCTAGCGTCACCCCGACGCCCAGGACGCAGGCCAGGAGGACGCCGAGGACGCCCCTGTGCCCCCCCCAGGGCCACACGGTCCCGCGACGGTCACGCGACGGTCTGAGGACGGTCGGACGGCGGCTCCGGAATCGCGCTAACATGATCTCTTCCGCAGGGCCCCTCATGACCATCAGACGCCTGCCTCCCGAAACGGTCAACCGCATCGCCGCCGGCGAGGTGGTCGAACGCCCGGCCAGCGCCGTCAAGGAGCTGGTGGAGAACGCCCTCGACGCCGGCGCCCGGCGCATCACCGTCCAGGTCGAGGGCGGCGGCCTCTCGCGCATCCTGGTGGAGGACGACGGGTCAGGCCTGACCCTGGACGAGCTCCTGCTGGCCGTGGAGCGCCACGCCACCTCCAAGCTCGCACCGGATGCCGCGGGGGACTACGACCTCCTGGACATCGCCACCCTGGGCTTCCGGGGCGAGGCCCTGCCGTCCATCGGCTCTGTCGCCCGGCTGACCCTGACCTCCCGCGCCCGCGGGGCGGCGGAGGCGTGGACCCTGGCGGTGGAGGGCGGCGCGGTGGGACGCCCGGCTCCGGCGGCCTTCCCCGGCCCCCACGGCGCCCGGGTCGAGGTGCGGGACCTCTTCTACGCCACCCCCGCGCGCCTGAAGTTCATGAAGTCTGAGCGCGCCGAGAGCCAGGCCATCTCAGAGGAGATGAAGCGCCAGGCCATGGCCCACGAGGCGGTGGCCTTCACCCTCGAGATCGACGGCCGCGCCGTCCTGCGCCTGCCCGCCGAGGCGCCGGGGCCGGAGGGGCGACTGGCCCGCCTGTCGGCCATCCTCGGCCGCGACTTCGCCGACAACGCCCTGGCCGTCGACCATGAGCGGGAAGGCGTTCGGCTGACGGGCTATGCCGGCCTCCCGACCCTGAACCGGGGGAC
This sequence comes from Phenylobacterium sp., assembly GCA_020402585.1. Classification (GTDB taxonomy): domain Bacteria; phylum Pseudomonadota; class Alphaproteobacteria; order Caulobacterales; family Caulobacteraceae; genus Phenylobacterium. Next base: position 3,944 of record JADBZH010000111.1, read on the forward strand.
ATCCTCGCACCAGCACCTGTTCGTCAACGGCCGTCCTGTGCGCGACCGCCTGCTGCAGGGCGCCCTGCGCGGCGCCTATGCCGACTTCCTGGCCCGGGACCGCCACCCGGTTACGGCCCTCTACCTGGAGGTCGAGTCCCACGCCGTGGACGTCAACGTCCATCCGGCCAAGGCCGAGGTGCGGTTCCGCGACCCGGCCCTGGTGCGCGGCCTGGTCGTGGGCGGCCTGAGACACGCCCTGGCCGGCGCCGCCCACCGCTCGGCCAGCAGCCACTCAGACGCCGCCCTGGCGGCCCTGCGGCCTGAGGGCTGGCGCCCCGAGGCCTGGCGTCCGGGCTCCTCGCCGGAGGGCTTCTCCGCCTGGCGGATGGGCGGCTGGAACCCCGTCGCCGGATCGGGCCGCAGCGCCGTCCTGCCGGGCCTGGAGGCCCTGTCGGCCCGGGCCGAGCCCATAACCGGCCTGTCGGAGCCCGGCGCCGCCTACGATCCGGCCGGGCCCGCGCCCGGCGCCCCCGATCCTGTCGACCAGCCCCTTGGTGCGGCCCGGGCCCAGGTCCACGTCACCTACATCATCGCCCAGACCCGCGACGGCCTGGTGGTGGTGGACCAGCACGCCGCCCACGAGCGCCTGGTCTATGAGCGCATGAAGGCCCAGCTGGAGGCCGGCGGCGTCGCCCGCCAGGCCCTGCTCCTGCCAGAGGTGGTGGAGCTGGACCCGACAGAGGCCGAGCGGGTCGCCGCCCGGGCCGGGGAGCTTGAGACCCTGGGCCTGGTGGTGGAGTCCTTTGGTCCCGGCGCAGTCCTGGTGCGCGAGACCCCGGCCCTGCTCGGCGAGACCGACGTGGCCGGCTTGATCCGCGACATCGCCGACGACCTGGCTGAAACAGGCCAGGCCCTGTCCCTGCGCGAGCGGCTGCAGGAGGTCTGCTCGACCCTCGCCTGCCACGGCTCGGTCCGCGCCGGCCGCCGCCTGACCGCCCCGGAGATGGACGCCCTCCTGCGCGAGATGGAGGCCACCCCCAACTCCGGCCAGTGCAACCATGGCCGCCCCACCTGGGTGGAGCT
>JADBZH010000112.1 GCA_020402585.1 Phenylobacterium sp.
AGCGCGCGCTCAGGCTGACGCGGACCGCAACGGAAGCCAGGACAGGCACCTCTGGCGTACCGAGGCCATCTCCCGGACCCGAGAGGCGCCGGACGCGGCTATCCCCAATGGCCACCCCGCTCTGGGCCCAGCAGCGATGTTTGCGACGGCGTTTCGCGATGACAACTTCGGGATGGCGGCCCAGGCGCTCTCGCCCGCAGTGGAAGTCCGCTGGCCCTCAAACCGCCACGGCTATGGGCGTGGATACTGGATCGGTTGCCTGACTCAAATTCGTGCGAGCCTCCATGACGTCGCCTGGCGGCTGGAACACATCGCCGCCCGCCCCCTCCCCGGCGCGGATATCGCAGTCGCACTGCGCTGGTCGCTTGCCGGAGTCCACCGGGGCAGCGGGGTTTGGGGTGCGGCCACCGGGCGCGAGCTGCTGATCATGGCGGTGTCGCATCTTCGGCTACGCGGCGGCCTGGTCATCGAAGAGACGACGGTTTTTGACGAACTGGCTGTGCTTCGCCAGGTTGCGGGAGGGCTGGGCGCGTGAACCCGATTGAGACCCTGCGAACCCTCGCGGGCGGGGGGCATCCCGACTCCGGGCTGCTTCACACCGCGCGTCTTGCCGCGTTTGGCATCGAAGCCCACGGCGAAGAACAGATCGTCGAAACGTTCCGCAGCGCCCCCTTCGAGATTGCGGATAATGCGTTGGTTGTCACTGCGCCCGACCACGCGGCGATCTTCGATGGTGCGACCGCCCTCGTTGCAGACTTGTCGGGGGACAACCTATCAAGACTCTGGCGCTTGGGCGGCGGGGAGCCGCTACCGACAGAACCGCGGATCGTAACGCCATTTGACTCCGACCTCACCCAGGACCACGGCGACATCTCCATGATTTCGTCCGACCACCCGGCTCTGGCCGCCGACGCCATCGTGCGAGTCCAGAAGGCGGCGCGGGCGCTGATGCACAATGATCAGGGCTTCAGCCGCACCCGACCCTTTGTGATCCGCGCATTTGGGACAGCCGAACAGGGGGCCGCCCTGATCGCGGCGCATCGCTTTAGCAGTGAGTTCGAGCGCCGCTCCGGCTTCACGAACATTGCACTGGCCTGGTCACCGAAGGGTGATCAGGTGATCACCGACATCGCCGGCGAAGCCGCATGGCTTCGTGCACCCTGGACGCCTCGCGTCCCTGAAGAGGCAATACCCCAATGACTGAACGCATTCTCGTCACCCATGTCGGCTCCCTGCCGCGTTCGAAGGCTGTGACAGACCTGATATTCGCCCACGAGCGTGGCGACCCGGTCAATGCCGCAGACTTTGGTCGGGTCATCGGCGATGCGGTAGATGACGCCGTCGGCAGGCAGGTCGCCGCTGGGGTCGATCTCGTCTCTGACGGCGAGATGTCGAAGATCAGCTATGCGACCTACATCAAGGATCGCATCACCGGCTTTGATGGCGACTCCCCGAGAACACCGCCTGCGGACCTTGAGGCGTTCCCGGGGTTCCTGGAGCGTCAGGCAAAGGGGGGCGGCACCCCGACTTATCGCCGCCCCAAGTGCGTCGGACCTATAGAACCCAAGACACTGGAACCGCTGCAGGACGATCTTGGCCACATGGCGAGCGCGATCGCCAGGCACAGCCCGCTTGGTGGCTTCATGAACGCCGCCTCGCCGGGCGTGATCGCACTCTTCCAGCCCAACGAGCACTACCCGACCCAGGACGATTATCTCGAGGCTCTCGCGGAGGCCATGAGACCGGAGTACGAGGCGATCGTGGGGGCTGGGCTGATATTGCAACTCGACTCGCCTGACCTCGGGCTTGGCAGGCACATGATGTATAAGGGCCGGTCAGACGAGGAGTACCTGCGGCTGATCGGTAAGCACGTGGAGGTTCTGAACCACGCGTTACGGAATGTCGCGGCCGATCGGGTGCGAATGCACGTCTGCTGGGGGAACTACGAGGGGCCGCACCATTGCGATATCGAGATGGGCGTGATCCTGCCAACGTTGATGAAGGCCAAGCCCGCAGGCCTGTTGTTCGAAACATCGAACCCGCGCCATCAGCACGACTGGAACTACTTTTTGGAGATGCGCGACTTGATTCCAGAGGAAAAGGTTTTGATCCCTGGCGTGATCGACTCCACCACCAACTTCATCGAGCACCCGCGCGTTGTGGCTGAGCGGATCGAGCGGTTTGCTGGGATTGTGGGCAGAGAGCGGATCATGGCGGGTACAGACTGCGGCTTTTCCACCTTTGCGGGCTTCGGCGCAGTCGATCCGGACATCGTCTGGGCCAAGCTTCGCACTCTTGCTGAAGGCGCCGCCTTGGCAAGCGCTCGGCTATGGTGAGCTTTGGAGAGCGCCTCCGTTCCGGCGACCTGCTGGCAGGAACCTGGGTAAAGACCCCGCATCCGCATGTGGTGGAGGTGCTGAGCCTGTCACCCCTGGATTGCCTGGTGCTGGATGCGGAACATGCGCCCTTCGACCGACGTGATCTGGACGCCTGCATTCTGTCAGCGCGAGCCGGCGGCAAGCCTGTGCTGGTGCGACCGGCCTCGTCTGCACATGAGCAGTTGCTCAACGCCCTCGACCTCGGCGCCGACGGCGTCATCGTCCCCCATGTCAGGACCGAGGCCGAGGCCCGCGCCCTGGTCCAGGCCTGCCATTACGGGCCGGGCGGGCGCGGATACTCCGGTGGCACCCGGGCGGCGGGCCATACGCTGCTGGGCATGGCCAAGCACCGCGCCGCGGCGCAGAACGTTGTCGTCATCGCTCAGATCGAAGACGCGGAGGCTCTCGACGAGATCGACGCGATCGCCCGGGTCGAAGGCATAGATGCCCTGTTCATTGGCCGGGCTGACCTGACTATCTCGCTGGGCGCAGCAAGCCCGGATGAGTCGCGGGTGGCTGCGGCTGTGGAGCAGATCTGCGCAGCCTGCGTGGCGTCGGGTCGAGCCGCCGGTATGTTCCTCGGACTGTCGGACGATGTACCTGAGTGGCGCGCCAGAGGCGCCAGCCTGTTCATCCTGGCGTCCGACCAGGAGTTTCTGCTCCAAGGCGCAGCATCGCTGGCCCAGGCTGTGAGGATTTGAACCCCCTCACACCTGCCTAACGGCGAAAACTACGGCATCATCGGTGGTCAGACGATGCCGGCCCATGTCCGCAGGGATCGTCATGGTGTCTCCCGCCCGGAGCGTTACAGGCTCGTCGCTGCCTTCCACGGTGACGACGCCGCGATGAACGAAGACAACATAACGGCCTTCCAGGCCGTCGGCCGAGCCCACGATATGCCATCGCTCGAGAGTGAAGCCATGGGGCCAATCCAGGCGCCCGCCTGGGCCGATCACAAGGCCAGCCCCCTGGGCATCTCGGACCACGAGGCCGTCGGCTTCTGCCTGAGAGCACCGCCGCAATGCCGCGACCTGCTCGCGCGTGGTCACGGGCATGGGGGAGACGTCGGACGGCGACAATTCCCCCGAAGCGGTATCGACGAGGTTGCCGTTCTCAAGCAGAATCAGGCCGTGGTCCTTCGCGAGTTCAAATACGTCAGGCGCCCATAACACCCGGCCGGGATCGTCACCGCCGAGTACGGCCCAAAGAAAACCTGTGTCCGTTCCGACGTTGGTAAAGCCGCGGAACATTTGGGTCGGGAGGGAGATAGTGTCACCCGGGCCGAGGAAGACCTGCGCATCTTCGCCGTGCTCCCCGAGATCGAAGCGCCAGCAACCGGTGTGGGCCACGAACACCTCTGCCGTCGTGTGGCTGTGTTGCGAGTTCACGCAGTTTGGCGGCTGACGCGCGCCGCCGATATTGAACCCGTGAGGCTCTGCGATGTGGACGTGCTGGGCGGGATTCTCCGACACGCCGGGACCAATGATGGTGAAGTTCTCCTTGGCCTCCGAGCCCGGAGTGCGGGTGTCAACAAAGGCATTGTAGCAGGGCTTCAGGTCAGCGTAGCGGACGATGCGTGCGTCCAGCCTTCCACCGCCGGCTCTCTTCTGGTCTTCAAGCACGCCGAAACCTCGATCTCACTTCACTTGCCTTTTCTTGCATTCGCAGTCAGTACAGGCAACCGGAGATGCCAATGTCTCACGCTGAAACGCTCTTCGAGCCCGCCGGGCGCCGTATCTGGGCCGCCGATCACCTCTTGCGCGCATGCAATCCTGTGGAGGAGCAGATCGGCTTGGCGGCAGCGGAGCAGGCACTGATCGCACCCCTTGCGGCCGCCTTCCCCGCGATGACGATCCGGACAGCAATCGCGATGCAGGGCGCCTTCCAAGGCGCGGAGTGGATCGCGCGGAGCGGGCACCTGCACGGGCGCTTTGTCGCGCCGCTGTTTAGCATTCCTGCCACCGGACGGATCGCCCACCTGCGCTTCGGCAGCTTCGAACGGATAGAAGCCGGGCGGATTGTCGAGACCCTGCTGATCCTTGACCTGCCTTCGCTGATGATCCAGGCGGGGGTCTGGCCCCTCGGACACGCCATGGGTCCCGCGCTTATGGCCCCGCCTCCATTGGGTGGAGATGTCGCGTTTCCAGCCTCATCACCGCAGGAGAGCGCCCAAAGCCTTGCGCTCGTCGAAGCCATGATCGGGGGCCTGAAGCAGTACGATGGCTCACTGAAGAGCATGGGCATGCGTGACTACTGGACGGACGACTTCTGGTGGTTCGGTCCTGAGCCCATCGGCAGCTTCCAGGGTCACCATGACTACGAACGCGGCCACCAACGGCCGTTCCTGGCCGCCTTTCCTGATCGGGTCGGGGGCAATCACCGGGCGCGTTTCGGCCACGGCGCCTTCGTCGCCTCCACGGGATGGCCCAGTATCTATGCAACCCACGCCGGCGGCGATTGGCTGGGCCTGGCGCCGACGGGTCGCAAGATCACCATGCGGGTGATGGATTTTTGGCGACGCGAGGGTGATCGCCTGGCTGAGAACTGGGTGATGATCGACATCCCCAACCTGCTGCAGCAGATGGGAGTCGACCTGTTCGCCCGGATGGCTGCCCTGAACGACAGGAGCTGAGATGGCGGAATGGTTGAAGCGCGGAGCAACCGCGGAGAGCAAGGCTTCCAACGATCGGGCGGTGCGAGACACCGTCGAGACCCTGCTGGCCGACATCGAGGCCCGCGGCGACGCTGCGGTGCGCGAGCTCTCGAACCGATTCGACGGTTGGGACCGTGACAGCTATCGGCTCACAGCCTCCGAGATCCAGGACTGCATCGACCAGCTTTCGCCTCAGGACCTGAAGGACATCGAGTTCGCCCAGACCCAAGTGCGGAACTTCGCTCAGATCCAGCGGGATTCGATGCTCGAGGTCCAGGTTGAAACCCTGCCGGGCGTAATCCTGGGCCACCGGCACGTCCCGATCCAGAACGCCGGTTGCTACGTCCCCGGCGGAAAGTACCCGCTGTTGGCATCAGCGCATATGAGCGTGATCACAGCCAAGGTCGCCGGCGTGCCTCGGGTTGCAACTTGCGCGCCGCCTTTTGAGGGCCGCCCCGCCCCGGCGATCGTGGCGGCGCAAGCCATGGCTGGGGCGGACGAGATCTATTGCCTGGGGGGTATTCAGGCGGTGGCGGCCATGGCGATCGGTACGCAGAGTATCGCGGCGGTCGATATCTTGGTCGGTCCGGGCAACGCCTTTGTCGCCGAGGCTAAGCGGCAGCTCTTCGGCCGCGTGGGTATCGACCTGTTCGCGGGCCCCACCGAAACGCTGATCATCTGTGACGAGGTCGGCTGCGATGGCGAACTGGCGGCCACTGACCTTCTGGGTCAAGCCGAACATGGCCCGGATTCACCCGCCATTCTGCTCACCACAAGCCGGGCGCTGGCCGAGGAGACGATGCGCGAGGTCGAGCGCCTGCTAACGATCCTGCCCACCGCCGCCATCGCCCGCCGCGCGTGGGACTCCTTCGGAGAGGTGATCGTTGCCGAAGACGACGCCGAGATGGCGCGGATCGCTGACGAGATCGCATCGGAGCATGTTCAGGTTATGACCAGAGACCCGGACTACTTCCTGGAAAATATGACGAACTACGGCGCGCTATTCCTCGGGGCCCGCACGAACGTAAGCTATGGTGACAAGGTAATCGGCACCAACCACACCCTACCTACCCGGAAGGCTGCGCGCTATACTGGCGGACTCTGGGTTGGAAAATTCCTGAAGACCTGCACCTACCAGCGGGTTCTTACTGACGAGGCTTCGACACTGGTAGGCGAATACTGCAGCCGGCTTTGTGCGCTCGAAGGGTTTGCGGGACATGGCGAGCAGGCCAACATCCGCGTGCGCCGGTTCGGCGGGCGGGATGTGCCCTACGCGGGCAAAGTCGAGGCGGATTGAACACCGACGCTCCTCCCCCTCCGACCACGCCCTCGTTTCGACTCGATGGGCGTTCTGCGCTGGTCACGGGCGCCGGTCGCGGGATCGGACTCGCCGCCGCCGCCGCACTGGTCCAGGCCGGCGCCCAGGTTACGCTGGTTGCGCGCACCGCGGTGGAGATCGGGGCGGCGGCCGAACGCCTGGGGCCACTCGCGAGCGCCTGCACCCTGGATGTGGCGGACCTACCCTCGGTCGCCGCCTTTTTCGCCGATCGTCCCGCCTTCGATGTCCTGGTCAACAACGCAGGCCTAAACCGGCCCAAGCCAATCTGGGACGTCACGGAGGAGGACTATGATGCGGTCCTCGGCTTGAACCTGAAGGCGGCCTATTTCGTGGCTCAGGCCTCTGCCAGACGGATGATCGCGCAAGGGGTCAAGGGCGCCCTGATCCATATGGGCTCACAGATGGGCCATGTGGGCGGGGCGAACCGCTCGCTCTATTGCGCCTCGAAATGGGCGTTGGAAGGCATGAACAAGGCCATCGCCCTCGACCTTGCGCCTCACGGTATTCGGTCAAACACCATCGCGCCTACCTTCATCGAAACGCCGATGACTCGGCCGTTCTTCGAGGATCCTGCATTCAAGGCCTCGGTTTTGGCCAAGATCAAGCTGGGTCGGCTGGGCAAGGTCGAGGACTTGATGGGGGCGATCGTTTTCCTGGCCTCCGACGCCGCCGCGCTCATGACCGGCACGAGCCTGGTCATCGACGGCGGTTGGACCGCGGATTGAGAAGCGAGAAAGTGTTGCGTCGGGACACGCAGGTTAGTGCTGACATCTCCGGAGACCTCAAATGACGCTCTCACTCCTCGACGGGACGATCATCCTCACCTTCATCGTCGCCAACCTCGTCATTGGCTTCGTGCTAGGGCGAAATGTGAAGACCGCCAAGGAGTTCAACATCGGCAGCGGGCGGACCCCGTGGTGGGCCATCGGGGTGTCCGTGATCGCTACCTACATCAGCGCCCTGTCTTTTCTTGGAGCACCCGCCTGGGCCTACAGCGACGGGTTGGCGGCCCTGGCAATACACCTGAACTATCCGATCGTCATCCTAGCGGTGACCACCTACTTCCTGCCATTCTTCTATAACAGCGGCGTTGCCTCCATCTACGAGTATCAGGAGCGCCGCTTCGGAACGACCTCGCGCGCCATCATGTCGAGCATCTTCTTGGTGACCCAAGGACTATCGACTGGCGCAATCCTCTACGCCACCGCCCTGGTGCTGCAGTTCATCACTGGCGTCCCCATCACCTGGGCCGTTGTCGCCATCACCGTACTCGCCCTGATCTACACCACCATGGGGGGTATGCTGGCAGTGATCTGGACCGACGTGTTCCAGGCCGTGATCTTGTTCGGCGGGGCTATTGTCATAATGGTCGTGATGATTTTCCTGATGCCTGAACCAATCGGCGATGTTCTGGGCAGTCTGAAGGCCGCTGGGCGGCTCACCGCCATCGACCCGACATTGGACGCCACCATTCCCACCACCATTTGGTCGGGCCTGATCGGCATGACCCTGTTCCATGTCACGGTCTATGGAGCCAACCAGATGATGGTGCAGCGGACCCTGGGGGCTAAGTCGATCGGCGACGCCAAGAAATCCTATCTGCTGATGGGATATGCCGCCTTTCCGATCTATTTCCTGTTCTTCTTCATCGGCGTGCTGGCCTGGGGCTATTTCGGGGGACGCCCGTTCCAGAACACCAATGAGATCATACTGCAGTTCGCGCGGGATTCTGGCATCCCCGGCCTGCTTGGCATCCTCGCAGCGGCGGTGTTGGCCGCGTCAATGTCGACACTCAGCTCAGCCTTCAACAGCATGGCGACGGCCAGTGTCGTCGATTTCTACCAGCGCTACTTCCGTACCCATGCCTCGGACGCGCACTATCTGGCCGTCACGCGCTGGATGACGCTCTTCTGGGGGGCGATCGTTATCGTCCCCGCCATCCTGTATGCGAACTCAAGCGGGTCGATTCTGGAGTTGCTAAGCAAGATCGGCAGCTATTTCGTGGGGGCGAAACTAGGCATGTACGGCTTGGGCTTCTTCTCGAAGCACACGACTGAGCGCGGTCTTTTGGTCGGGGTCTTCGCGGGCTTCGCCGTGATCTGGGCGGTGGCCACCCGCACCGATATCGCTTGGCCCTGGTACTGCTTGATCGGCGGAGGGGCAACCATGATCGTAGGATGGGTCGCCAGCCGCCTTCTTACCGGGCGGCAGGCGCACTGGTCGCCTTACTCGATCCCCGGTCAACGCGCCCGGTTCGAGGCCAGCGGCGCACCCACCTCGGTCGAGGGATGGAGCACCCTGCCGGGCACGATCGATCGTCAAAGCCTTTGGCTGATCGCCTATCTGGTCGTAACAATCGGTGGCTTGGTTTTGTTCGAAGCCTTGGTGTGACTTCCTCGATAGGGACCGTCCGGTGAACTCTGCCGGGTGCGCTGTCGCGCCAGTTCAAGCCCCTCACGTCGGCCCAACCCAGATTGTGCTGGAGGTGTAATCCGCGCCGTTGTCGCTGAAGATCATGTCGCGAAATCGTACGCCCGGCTATCCCGCCGGGAGTGCAGGCCACTCCGTGCCAAGGTCTCATCATGAAAACTGCCCAGCCGCATTCTCGCCGAGAGGCTGCCCTGGTCGCCATTGTCGCCGCCGGCCTGACGGCCTCCGCGTTGCCGGCGCTCGCCGCGCCGAGCGCCAACATCGTCGGCGCCGCCGCCGGTTCTGCCGATCACACGACGTTGGTTGCCGCCGTCAAGGCCGCTGAGCTCGTCGACACGCTGTCGGGCAAGGGCCCGTTCACGGTCTTCGCGCCCACCAACGCTGCCTTCGCCAAGTTGCCGGTTGGCACTGTCGACAGTCTGTTGAAGCCTGAGAACAAGACGCAGCTCCAGTCGGTGCTGACCTATCATGTCGTCCCCGGCAAGCTGATGGCCAAGGACGTCCTCGCCGCGATCACGGCCGGCGGCGGCAAGGCCGTCGTCACCACCGTCCAGGGCGGCAAGCTGACCGCGTCTGTGATGGGCGGCAAGGTCATGCTGACCGACGCCAAGGGCCGCATGTCTCACGTGACGGCTGCCGATCTTGATACGACCAATGGCGTCATCCACGTCGTTGACAGCGTTCTGTTGCCGTAAATCCGGCGACATCGCCAAAAGATTGGGGGCGGGCCGGCAACGGCTCGCCCCTTTTGGTTTGGCGACCTGTAGATACGCTCTGGATGAAGGCGTCTCCGCATTGGGCCCCGCCTGTCCAGCATGCACTTGACGCCGGCCTGTCTGGCTCTCTTGGTTCCGCAATTGCCCGCCACTGGCGATACGCCTAGCCTTTCGCCTGGAACCCAAGAGAGCTGAAGGTCTCGCACGTCATGACCGTCGACCAGGCCAATCGCGCGCTACGCCCTGCCGTGGCCTTGTGGGCTTTTGCCGGCCTCCTGGGCATTCCCGCTGCGGTCTATTTCGACCTGCTGGGGGGCTGGCGCTGGCCGCCCTACAACGCGATCTACGACCAGATGATGGTCAGCGTCTATTTCGCGCTCGGGATCTGCGCCCTGCGCGCCGTCAAGGATCCCCTCCGGCACGCGAGCTTCCTCTGGTTTGTCGCGATCTCGAGTTTCACGCACGGGGCGGTCATGCTGTTTCACGCTGTGCACAATCCCATGCACCTGAGCCATCTCCTGGGGGATGTCTGGATCCTGGCCGGCGGCGCGGCCCTGGCCTGGCCCCTTTGGCGGTTCAGGCAGGTGGACGACAGGATTTGACGACGGGGCCCAGCGCCGCCTCGGCGGAGCCTCGCGAGGGCGAAAAGCCCACGGGCATTGCGCCCGTTTTCGCAGGCCGCTCGAACCTCAAAGACCGGGGCGACCGGCCAATGCGGTCTCTGAACGCAATGGGCCTCTGATCACCCGAACCTCACGGCCGCCCCTTCGGGCCGAGGTCAACGCCGGTGAGGGCTTCAGCGGCTGCGCCGGGATCGGTCTCGCTGACATCGAGAAGGTCGAGCTTGTGGCGGATCTCGGCATGGCGCTCGGCTGTCAGCTTGTAGCCCAGGAAGCAGGCGCCGGCGGCCATCACAGTGTTGATCGCGAAGTCCCCCTTGGGCAGGACGGGCAGACAGGTCAGGCCGAGAGGGTTCCATGATCCGCAAGAGCCCGTTCCTTTCAGGCGGAACGTCTGGAAGGGCAAAACAGACCCTAATTCCAATACGTTAGATCCTGTTTCGATCTGATAATCGGTTCCCACTCATCGGAACATGATCTAAGCGTGGAGGGGCAGCGGGGGGTGATCATGTCCAAGAACTCGGCCAGCGAGATCGAGGCGGACGGCGGGCCTGGCGTAGCCGGGGGGGCTGGGCGCATCGGGGCGCAGGCTCGTGTCGGACCCGGGATGTCCGTGTAACCCCAGAGGAGCCCCTATCCTTCGCAGAGGCGCCACGCCTTCATGGGGGAAGTGTCGTGGCGCTGGACTTGGGACCCGCGACCATCGGGAGTCACCTCTCCCTTCGGTTCCCTGATCCGGAATTGATTCGACAAGGTTTCGGCCCAGACCTGAGCCGCCAGGGAGCCCAGGTCTGGGCGAATGCGCCCGCGAGGACCCGGACGTCTCCGATGAGTTGATTGACGCGCATCCTGTCATCCAAGGCTGTGGAACAGCCCGACGGCGCCATGCTTCGAGGCTGGAGATCCCCCGGAAGCCGGCGTACCCGATGGGGTCCTGATGGCCGGCGCGGATCACAAACACAGTTTGAGGCGGGTGCTGACCCTCACCGGATCCTGAATGGCATTGTAGCGCGGCCAGCGCTTCGGCCCAGTGGGTTGCGTCAGACCGCGCAAGGTGGCCCCCCTACGCTATGACCGTGGGGTGCGGCACCCGATCCGCCTGAGTTTCAATCAATGAACAAACGCTCTTAAACTATTCAACATCCTGCATTTCTTGCAGGATCATGAGTGACGAAGCATGACCCTTTCCGGGCGTGATGATCCCGGCAGATTGTCCGGGTCCCTCCCCTCCCTGTCTCCTCAAACGGCACTTACCTGTCGTCCTCCACCCGCGAGCAATGGGCCAGCGACGTTCGTGAGCAAAGTCCCGGCGCCGCCATCGAAGCCAGCATTGCCGCCGTACAACGAAAAAGGGCGGCGGAACTTTCGTCCCGCCGCCCAATTCTCTCAAGCTTCTCTGTTTCTAGAAGCGCAGCCGGAGCTGGCCGAAGACACGCCGACCGATGACGTCGTAGGTCGACGGATCGGTCCCAGACTGGACGTTGGGGCCATACAGACGCGGCTGCTGGTCGGCGACGTTGTTGACGCCAAGCTTGAACTCGACATTGTCCGTCACGCCCCAGCTCACGTCCAAATCCGTGTACCAGGTCGCCGGAACGTTCGGCGTCACGCCCGGGATCAGCAGCGAGGTCTCGCCCGGAAACTGGGCGAACTGCCGGTTGGTCATGGAGTCGATGTAGCGGACGCGGGCTCCGATGGCGAGATCGCCGAAGGGAAGGTCGCTCATGGCCCAACGGGTGCTGAACACGCCCTTCCACTCAGGGAAGCTCGTACCGAGACGGGCGCCGAAGTAGCTGATTGTGCCCGTGTAGTCGACCTCGGGCAGGAAGCTCTTGTCCGCCTGGGTGTACTCCAGCACCCGCGTCAGGATCAGGTTGGCCTGAACCGAACCCATCCAGGACGGGAGGCCGACCCATTCCCAGTCAAAGCCGTAGTCAACCTGGAAGTCGAGACCGGAGGTGTCAATCGAGCCGCCGTTCTCGCCGGGGAAGCGCTGGTTGGCGTCAGGTCCGTCGATTGAGGCGCCACTACCGAGGTTGCCACCCACCCGCTTGATGGCGGCGCAGTTTGCATAGGTCGGGCTATAGGTCGGGTTGGAGCCAAAGTAGTTGTAGCAGTCCGCCAGCAAACTATTGGTGTCGATCGACAGGATCGGATCTGCGATCTCGATCCTATAGTAGTCGACCGTACCGCGCAGCCGGCTAAGCCAGGGGTTGTCCAAAGGCGAACTGACCACAACACCGAGGGTGAGCGTATTGGCCTCTTCCGGATTCAGATTGGTGCTGCCCGCAACAGCAATATTCAGCTGACCCGCAGGCGGAGTGGTCGCGCCCGTCGCCGGCACGCCCTGCGCGATGCAAAGACCGCGGAAGGTCCCGGGGCCGGAGGCCGTGCTCTTCTTCCAGGCTTGGGTCTCGGTGACGCAGGGGTCAAAAATCTGCGGCGCGCTGTTACTGGAAGCGAACAGTTCCCCAAAGTTGGGTTCGCGAACCGAGCGCTGGAATGAACCCCGGACGCGGGCGAACTCGACCGGCGTCCAGCTCAACTCCGCCTTGTAGGCCGTCGAACCCCGCGAACTGCTGCTGAGCTGCTTCAGCTTGTCCGTGAACTGCGACCGGCTGTAACGGGCGCCCAGCGACAGTTCCAGGTTCTGGACCCAGGGCATGTCCTTGACCAGCGGGATCAGAGCCTCGCCAAAGAGGTCGTAGAAGGCGTTGTTGCCCGCGTCGGGGTCGCCGACGTTGAAGCCCGAGAACGGACCGGGGCTGGACAGGTATCGCGAGCTGTACTCGAAGCCGCGGTACTCTGCGCCGTAAACAACCTGGAGGTCGCCGGCGGGCAGTTCCATGAGTGTGCCGCCGAGGAACGCCTGGGCGACCGTCTGCTCCAGGGCCGTCTTCTGCGATACCGGGGACTCAAGGTAGGCCCGGCAGGAGGCAGAGGTCGGGCGATCGCCGAAGAAGTTGTTGGTGGCGCAGGCAGTATTGCCGCCCGGTGACTGGTTCGGGTCGGCCAAGACGTCCTGAAGGCGCTGGGTGTCGATATTGCCGAACTGGGTCAGGTCGATCTCGGTGCGCCCCTGCGACACGTAGCCTTCGAACGTCAAGTTGTCGGTGAGGGGCGCCTTGATGCCCGCCGTGAACTGGACAACCGTGTTCTGGAATTCCGACTTGCGCGGCCCGAAGCCGAGCGGGCGGAAGCCGAGACGGAAAGGCTCGGTCGCGCCCGACCCTACGATCAGTGGGTCATCCCCGGTGCGCTGCGCCAGCAGGAAGGCGGTGTTCGGAGAAATGAACGGGTTCGTGACTGGAACCAGTAGGTTTGTGGCGACATTGTTGGTCACCCCCGGGGTCACGAGCGGCGACTTGACCCAGAACGTGTTGGTACCGAGCATGGAGCCAATGTTGACGGTTGGAAGCGGCGTGGGAGCCAGGGCTTGAGACGCCGTGTACTCTGTCCAGCCGACATTTGCGAAGACCTCGACACCATTCTCGAACTGATAATTCAACTTCGACATAAATGAGTAACGGTCCAGCGGGAGCGTCAACAGATTAATGGAGTCGAAGTTGTAGGTGTAAAAGTTCGGGTAAAAACGTTGATTGACCGTGACGTCGATCGGATACTTGTAGTTTTCAACATTCAGCGTCGACGCACTGGCCGACGTGCCGCCGTAGAAAAGCGTGCCGTCAAGGTTCCAGCCAAGCGTACCGGAGGAGGAACCAACGTTTCCGGGAGCGACGCCGTAGGTGCTGAAGAGGCTCTGGATGGCCGACAGCGGGATCGGGTTGCCCGAACCCCAGCGCAGTGCGCCTTCCGGCGGCGTCCCTGTCGTCGAGGTGGCGAAGGCCGAGAACGGGCGCGCACCCTTGACGACCGGTTCGCGATAAGAGCGATCGAATGCGATGACCGCATTGCCCCTTCCGTCAGCGAAGTTTCCACCGAGGACCAGCGAGATCTGGTATTCCGGGGAATCCCGGTACTCTGTGGAGTCCGAGTAGCCAACGCGGAAGTCAACGCCCTCAAAGTTGTTCTTCAGCTTCACGTTGACGACGCCCGCGATGGCGTCGGCGCCATAGGTCGCACCGGCGCCGCCGGTGATGACCTCAATGTTGGAGATGAGGGCCGCCGGGATCGTATTCACGTCCACCGTCAGGTCGTTTGACGACACCATCGGGCGACGCCCGTCGATCAGGACCAGGTTGCGGTTGGGCCCCAGACCCCGAAGGTCGATGTTCGCGCGGCCGCCGTTGCCCGGGTTGTTCGAGGTGGTCGTGCCCGCCGGATTAATCTGCGGCAGGGTGTTGAGATAGGTTTCGAGCGTGATGTCGGCGTTGGCGACAATCTGCTCGCCGGTCACGGTCGCGATCGGGCTGTTCGCCACGTAATCCTGGCGAGCGATCCGCGACCCGGTGACGACAATGGCTTCGACTTCCGCCGTGTCCTCCGCCGCGCGCACAGGAGTGGCGGTGGCGGTGGCGACGGCGGCGACGGCCGCACCGCAGATGATGGTGGACGCCAGCAGGCGGCCGCGCGTGGTTTGGAGCTTCAAGTTAATTCCCTCCGGATCGGCGCCGCCCGGGTCTCGGAGGCACCCCCTAAGTGTGGACGAACTGCTTCGGACGCATAAACGACCGGCTGTGGGGGTTCATGCCCGCGGCCTGGATTCCGGTCAACGCGCATCGCAGACGCGTCATACGATCGATGCAAGATTGTCACACTTTGGCAACAGCGCGTCCAAACCGAGGCAATTGTGGCGGGGATCGTCTCCGGCGAGAGAGGTCATCGAAGCTTCGCGGTCCTGGAATTCGCACCCGAGGGAGGATGCCGGCTTCCCTCCGCTCAATTGAAAGGTCAGCCATTACGTTTGGGGATGGTCGACAAGCTTGATGACCCGGTCTGTGGCCCGGGAGCCCTCAGAGTTGTCGATGCTGGTGTCAGCGGCGCGAACGATCCGCGCGACCGCGACCACCGTGCGCCTGGCTTGACCCCGCGATAGCGGACCAGGCCCGTGGGCCCGATGGTCAGGTCGGGGGCCTGACCGCCCCGAGACCGTTTGCAGACGAAGACGTCGCGATCGATCGACATCGCCAGCGTCGGCAACAGGCGAGGTCGCGATGCTTCGGGGAGCTGTTCCTGCAAGGAAGACATTGCGCTGCATCGCCGGCGGCACTTGAATGGCGGTCCGCCGGTTTAAGGAGTCACCCATGTCGACGCTCTCAGGCGATCTGAAGTCCGCCGCCCTGCTGGCGGCCGTCATTGTGGCGACACTCGCCGTCGCCGCCATCGCCGTGGCGGAGGACTCGCCCAAGGCGCGCGCTTCGGTGTTGCAGGCGCTAGTGGATTGCCGAACCATCACCGACCCAACCCTGCGCCTGGGCTGCTATGACGCGGCGGCGGGCCGCCTTCAGGCCGCCGAGGCCACGGGCGAGGTGGTCGTGGTCGACCGCGCGCAGGTTCAGGAAGCCCAGCGCGCAGCGTTCGGCTTCAATTTCCGGATGCCCAGCTTCTTGACCGTCGGCGGTGACGCCAATGCATCGAAGGCCCCGGACGGTGAGTCGCGGACCTCCGGGGTCATCGACTCGCTTGAGTCGGCGGTCGTCTCGTCCCGAAAGCTAAACGGGCGATGGATTATCCGGTTGCCCGACGGTGCGCTCTGGGTGCAGACCGACGACACGATCCTGGTCCGCGACCCGAAGCCTGGCTCGAAGGTCATCATCAAGCGCGGTGCGATGGGCGGCTACTTCCTGAGTGTGGACGGCCAGCGGTCCATGCGAGCCAGGCGCGAGAACTGACCGGGTGATGGCTATGGGTCAGCGATGCTTCTGGGCGAGCCCGGCGGGTTGGCCGCCGCCCGATTGCCCGCAAAGTCGGTTGGCTCGCGGGGCATGAACCAGCTCACCTGCCGCTTTCGTCTGGCAACCTCTGCGGCCCGTTGATCGAGCGAGGTATTGGCGAAGGCCTCTGGGTCGAAGATAAGGCGCGACAGGACGAGCCCGACAGGCGACGGCCGCCATCACAAAGAAGATCGGGAAGTCCCCCTTAGGGCAGGAGGGGCAGGCGCATCTGGCCGACGGCGCTCCATGATCCGCCGGGGCCTGTCCCCTTGAGGCGGAACGTCTGACGAGGCGAAACAGAGCCTAAATCCAATATGTTAGATCATGCTTGGATCCGATAGCCGGTTCCCAGCTATCGGAACATGATCTAAGCCTAGAGGGGCAGCGGGGGGTGATCATGTCCAAAAACTCGGCCAGCGAGATCGAGGCGGACGGCGGGCCGGGCGAAGGCGGGGGGCTGGGCGCGTTCGGGCGCAGGCTGGGGCTCGTGCTGGGACCGGCGATTGCGGCCGGACTTCAATTGCTGGGGGCGCCGGAAGGCCTGTCTGTCCAGGCCTGGTGGGTCGTCTCGATCATGGCCCTGATGCTGGTCTGGTGGGTGACGGAGGCGGTCCCGATCGCCGCCACCGCCCTGATCCCTCTCATCGCCTTGCCGTTGACCGGGGCGGCGAACACCGCCGATGCCGCAAAGCCCTATGCCGACCCGATCCTCTTTCTGTTCATCGGGGGCTTCATGCTGGCGGCCGCCATCGAGCGCTGGGGTCTGCACGCCAGGATCGCCCTGACGGTGGCCGGCGCCGTGGGCGCCCGTCCCGCGGCCCTGGTTGCGGGCTTCATCCTGGCGGCGGGGTTGCTGTCCCTGTGGATCTCCAACACGGCTACCGCCTTGATGCTGACGCCCATAGCCGTCGCCGTCGCCGGCGCCATGGCCGACAACGGCCACAAGGATCCCCGCCTGGGCGCTGCGCTTGTGCTGGGGGTGGCCTATGCGGCGTCCATCGGCGGCATGGGCACGCCCGTAGGGTCTCCGACGAACGTGATCGCCATGGCGTTCCTGAATGACCGCGGGGTGGACCTCTCCTTCGTCCAGTGGATGATGCTCGGCGTTCCGGTGGTCGCCATTCTGCTTCCCGTCCTGTGGTTCATCGTCAGCCGGGGCCTGGTGGCCGCGACCCCTGATGATGTGGCCCGGGGGCGTGGAGTCTTGCGGCGCGCCCGCGAAGCGCTCGGTCCGGCCAGCCCCGCGGAGCGTCGGGTTCTGGCCGTCTTCGTCGTCGTCGCCTGCGCCTGGATACTGCGCGAGCTTGTGCTGGTGAAGATTCCCGGCCTGGAACGGCTGACCGATATGGGGATCGCCATCGCCGGCGCGCTCGCCCTTTTCCTCCTGCCCTCCGGTGATCCCAAACGCCCCCGACTGCTGGACTGGTCCAGCGCCGAGCGCATTCCCTGGGGCATCGTCATCCTGTTCGGCGGCGGGCTGTCGATTGCAGCCGCCATGGACAGCACCGGCCTGTCCGAGTGGCTGGGCCTGGCGATGCAGGGCCTGCAGGGCTATGAGCCCCTGATCATCCTGGTCGTGTTGTTGCTGATCACCCTGATCGCGACAGAGATGATGTCGAACGTGGCGACCCTGACGGCCATGCTGCCCATTGTCGCCGCCCTGGCCGTCGCACTGGGGATCAATCCGTTGCTGCTGGTCTTCCCCGTGACCCTGACGGCCAGTCTGGGCTTCATGCTGCCGATCGCCACGGCTCCCAACGCCATTGCCTTCGCGACCGGCCTGCCGTCGCTTCGAACCATGTTGTGGGCAGGGTTCTTCCTCAATCTGGCGGGCATAGCGGCGATCATGGCGGTGAACGCCCTGCTGGCGGAGACGATCCTGGGGTGATCAGGCGCGGAGAGGGCGTCCGCGCCGCGGCGCCGGCGCGGGCGTCACCCTCTCCCTCACCCCCGCCCTTTCGGGCCGAGGTCAACGCCGGTGAGGGCTTCGGCCGCGGCGCCCGGGTCGGTCTCGCTGACATCGAGAAGGTCGAGCTTGCGGCGGATCTCGGCGTGGCGCTCGGCGGTCAGCTTGTAGCCGAGGAAGCAGGCGCCGGCGGCCATCACGAAGATGATCGGGCCGACGATGTAGGCCAGCTCCAGACCGCGGATCGCTTCGGGCGTGTTGGTGACCCCGGCGCCGACCCGGTATCCCACCAGCGCCAGGACGTTGAAGGTCAGGAAGATCGCGCCGGCTGTGGCCAGTTTCGCCGTGGCGGTCAGGCCGGCATAGATCAGGCCCATCCACTCCCGGCCGCTGTCGAGCCGGAGCTCGTCGGCGATGTCGGCCGCGATCGCCCGCATCATGACCGTGAAGCCCGCCGCCATGGCGCCGACCACGAACATCAGCACGGAGAAAATCGGGAAGTCCCCCTTGGGCAGGAAGGGCAGACACATCAGGCCGACGGAATAGACGGTGGTCGTCACCAGGAAGGCGATGTGCTTGCTGATCTTGTTCGCCAGCCAGGCCGCCAGGGGCGCGCCGGCGAACCCGGCCGCCACATAGATCAGCAGCAGCAGGTTGGCGGCGGCGGTGTCAAATCCCCGGCTGTCCTTGAAGTAGAACAGGTAGAGCGCGGCCATCCAGCCCGGCCCGAGGGTGACCATGAGGTCGGCGGCCAGCAGCCGGATCACGTTCCCCCGGGTGAGCAGCTGGGCGTAGTCCTTGAGCGTGAACTGGGCGGGCCGATCCTGGGCGATGCGTTCCTGCGAGCTGAAGACCACGAGCATGCAGGTAAGCGCCGTACTGGCGATGATGAACCAGATCATGGCCTGGACGCCCTGAGCGTCCGTAAAGCCCTGCTGGCTCATGACGATGGGGATCAGCAGCACGGCCATGGCGCCGATGACGCCCAGCCCCGTGATGGCCCCGAAGATCCGGGAGCGTTCCGTGTAGGTCGGGGCCAGTCGTCCGGCCCAGGCGAGATGGGACAAAAGGACGCCGGAATAGCCGAGGTACATGACCAACAGCCACAGGCCGAGGTACAGGGGCCCATGCCCGGGGCCAGTCCTCAGCAGCATGTAGAAGCCCAGCATCAGCACCGGAGCGCCGAGCGCCATCCAGACCCGGTAGCGACCGAAGCGGGTCTTGGTCCGGTCCATCGCCAGGCCCATGGCGGTGTCGATCGGAATGTCGATGAACCGGACCAGCGCGAACACCGTGCCGACCAGGGCGAGCGACAGGCCGAGTTCAGCGGCGAAATAGCGCGGCAGGTGAACGGTGGCGGCGACGCCAAGCGCCCCGATGGGGACAGCCGCGCTGGCGAAGACCAGGGCTCGTGGCAAGGAGATCTGACCGCCCGTAGGGCCGGACTGGGACTGCGACACCGGAACTGGACTCCCCTCAAGGTCGCGTCTTCTGAACAGACGCTTCATAGCGGGAGTTAGGCGCGAGCCGGGCCGTCGCCGCAAGGGGATTTCGATGGCCAGACTACGATGGCGGGTGGCTCAACCGCCCTGCCTCTTGCCGAAGGGCCGCATCTGAAGACATCCTGACGCCAGACCGACATCTTCAGCCTGGGGGCATGAGGTATCGGCGCCAGACCGACAAGGCGTGTCCAAGCGCAGGCAAGGACGCCCCACAGCATATTCAGGAATCCGGCATGACCGACCTTGCTATGGGCCGCTACCGTATCCTGGGCGGACCGGGCTCGCCCTACTCGCTGAAGCTGCGCGCCGCGCTTCGCTGTCGTCGCCTCCCCCACGATTGGATCGTGCCGCCCGGCTATCTGGGAGAGGGCGGAGAACTGAAGGCCGCCGGCAAGGGCATGATCCCGGTGATGCAGTTGCCCGACGGGCGATACTGGGCCGACTCCTCGCCGATGATCCTGGCCCTTGAAGAGAGGCATCCGCGAGAGCGCAGCCTGCTGCCCGACGATCCCGGTGATCGATTCCTGGCCCTGCTGGTGGAGGACTTCGCGGACGAGTGGCTGGTGCAGCCCTTGTTCGACTTCCGCTGGGACGCGGAAGCGGACCAGGACTTCTGCGCCCGCCGGCAGATGGCCGGGTGGCTGGGGGCGATGCCCAAGGCGCAGTTCGATGAGATCATCGAGCGCTTCAGGGCCCGCCAGACCGGGGTGCTTGCCCGGCTGGGCGATCGTGAGGTGAACCGGCCCCTGCTCCGGTCGACCTATTGCGAGGTGCTGGCCGCGATCGAGGCGCAGCTGGAGGTCAGCCGGTTCCTGTTTGGCGGACGCCCTTCCATTGGTGACATAGGTCTGTTCGGCCAGCTCTCCCAATGCGCGATTGATCCCAGCGCGTCGGCGATCATGCGACGCGACGCCGTGCGGACCTTCCAGTGGGTGCAGGATCTGGACGACGCCTCCGGGATCGAGGGCGAATGGCGCGATCCCGCTGGCCCCATGGGTCCAGGTCTGGAGGGCTTGCTGGTCCTGATCGGTGAAGTGTTCCTGCCCTACATGGTCGCCAACGCCGCCGCCGTGCGGAGCGACGCGCCCAAGGTCTCGATGTCCCTGCGCGGCATGCCCTTCATTGCGCGCACGGCACCCTATCGGTCGAACTGTCTGGGGTGGCTGAAGCTGGCCCTTTCCGACGCCTTGGCGGCGGGAGCGGGCGACCTGGAGTCCACGCTGCGGCGCCATGGATGCTGGGATGCGCTTCAACTCGAGCCCGGAGAGCGGGAAACGATCCCGCCGTTGTCGCCGGAGTTTACGGGCCGCCGCTCCGCTCTCTTCTGAACTGAGGCTTCCGGCTGTCGGCGTCCGGGTCGAACCCCGGCGCGCCTCCGCCATGCGGTGGCTTCATGATGCCGCCTGTCCTATCTCTCCGCAGCGGCGTCTGCAGCGCCTGGCCTTGGAGTGAGGATGTCGATGAGCTGGTTCTACCTGGTGTTGGCGGGGGTCCTGGAGATTGGCTGGCCAGTCGGGTTGAAGTGGGCGCAGTCGCCCTCGACCCGCTGGCAGGGGATCGCCGTGGCCGTCCTCTTCATGGCGGCGAGCGGTTTCTTCCTGTGGCTGGCCCAGCGCCACATCTCCATGGGCACCGCCTATGCGGTCTGGACCGGCATCGGAGCGTCAGGGACCTTCCTGGTGGGCGTGATGTTCTTCGGCGATCCTTCCTCGCTGATGCGCTACCTGGGCGTGCTCCTCATCCTCGCCGGGGTCGTGACCCTGAAACTGGCGCACTGACGCCGCCGAGGGGCCGGCTTTGGGGGTCAGGCAACCCCTGGGGCGAGCAGGTAGCCGGCGAGCGCGCGCACCAGCCGGGGGTGGAGCGATGGCGGGGCGCCCTGCCCGCCGTGCGCGTCGGCCTCGACCAGGACCCGGGTAATCAGCAACAGGTCTCGGGCGACCTCCTTCGGGCTTCCGTCCGGAAAGGTGGGCAACTCGTCCCGGTGATCCTCCAGGAACTGAAGAATGGCCCCGACGAGCCGGCTCTCACTGGACGCCAGTCGGGTCCCCAGGGGCAGACGGCGTTCCTCATGGTCCAGCGCGGCTGCGTAGACCGGGTCCTGGAACTGCTGCTCGATGGCCAGCCGGGCCAGCCGGCTGAGGCCCTCGAGAAGCGGGGCGTCGGAGACGGAGGCCACCGCCGCCTCCAGAGCGACGGCGAGTCGCTCCCGCTCCTGGTCGATCAGCGCCACCGCCAGGGCGGCCTTGTTCGGGAAGTACTGGTAGAGCGAGCCGACACTCACGCCCGCAACCTCGGCGATGCGGTTGGTGTTGAAGCCGGCCAGCGACTCCTGGGCCAGAACGCGAGCCCCTGCGGTCAGGATCGCCTGCACGGTGGCCTGGGACCGGGCCTGCTTCGGCGCCTTTCGGGCCTCCAGATGGGGTTTGTCCATGGCGGAGAATGCGAGTCCTTTACGCGAGTAATTGCTCACATACTCGGAAAGCCGTCCGGAGCCAAGACGGGGCGCCCCGGGAACCCTGCGCCCCTTCTTCCGGCCGGCATGACCCAGATGATTGGAGCGAACCCATGACGGACTCCCCCAAGGCCTTCTCGACCTTCTATCGCGACGTCTATCTTCCCGAGCACCGGCAGCCCCTCAACGTCGCCCTGCACATCTTCGGCACGCTGGCCGGCCTGGCCTGGGTCGCCGCGACGCTGGCGGCGCCCGGCTTCTGGAAGCTGGCGGTCCTGCTCTTTCCGGTGATCCACGGCGCGCCGGGCCTGATCGGACACCGCCTGGTGGAACGCAGCGAGGCGGTGGGCGACGCCCGCTGGCGCCGGAGCGACTTTCCGGCCTGGCTCTTCATCCTGGCCAACCATCGGCTCACCGCGGAGCGACTGGTCCTGACGCCGATGGCGGCCCTTGCTCGCGGGCTCCGGTCGGCGCCGGCGCGCCTTCGCCGCCGTGGAACATCGGGCTGAGGCCGGGAGACCTGCGGGCGGCTCCGCCCGGAGGCTCAGCCCTCCCGGAGGATCCTGTAGCCCAGGGCGGGTGAGAGCCGGAGAACGGTGCGGAGCAGGCGCGTCTTGCCGACGTCGATGACCGGGCGGTTCCGGCGCATGCCCTCGACAATCTGCTCAGCGCAGGCCTCCGGGCTGAGCTTCCCGGAGCCCCTGCCCCGGGTCATGTCGGTGTCGACGAGGGGCGGAAGGGCCTCGAACACCTTCACGTTCGGCGCCCTCGCCTGTGCCTGGTAGCGAAGGGCGCGGGTATGGCTGGAGAGCCCCGCCTTCGTGGCGCAGTAAACCGGAGCCGACTGCTTGGGCGCCAGGGCCAGCCCCGAAGTGATGTTGCAGATGGCGGCCTCGCGATGACGCAACAGCACCGGCATGAGATGCAGCCCGAGGGTCACCGGGGTGATGAAGTTCAGCTGGATCTCGCGGGCGATGCGGCCTGCGGCCTCGCCGGCGTCCGGGGCGATGCAGTCGACGGTCTCCTGCGTCCCGGCGTTGTTCACGAGGACTGAGCAATCCTCGTGCGCCTCGGTGATGGCCTGGGCCAGGCGGCCCGGACCTTCGGGATCAGACAGGTCGACCTCCACGAAGGCGATCCGGGCCTGTCCCATCCTGTCGGGAAGCTCGCCGCGGCTGCGTCCCGCCGCAATGAGCGTGGCCGCGCCCCGCCGGGCGAAGGCCTCGCAGAGGGCGTAGCCAATGCCCCGCGACGCCCCGGTGATGCAGATCGTGCGTCCTTGAAAGTCCATGAGTCTCTCCGTTCATTGGCAGGCGCCGAGAAAGGCCAACTCTAGCTTCCAGGCCTGGCTCCTCGAAGATAAGCGCCAGAGGGAGGAGGACCTACTGTGCCTCACCGCTGAGGCGATGTGCCTCGCCTTCATCCGCCGCGATCCGGACCTGGCGCAACGTCTGGAACTCCAGGAGATCGCCGCCTTCAGTCGTCCACGACATTGGAGAAGGTCAGGCGGTTGCCGAAGGGATCCCAGACGGTGAAGTCGCGAGTTCCCCAGGGCGTATCCTCCACCTGGGGACGGGCGTGCGGGTTGCCCCGGGCCTGGAGCTCGGCGCACAGGGCGTCCACGTCCGAGGTCACGAACCGCACCGAGGCGCCCGGGCTGGCGTCGCCGTAGTGGGCGGAAAGGTGCAGGGTCAGCCCGTCCCGGCTGACCGCCAGGTAGAGGGGGGCGGTGGGCTCGAAGCGGTGCTCGAAGTCGACCTGGAAACCGAGAAAGTCGAGATAGAAGGCCCGAGCCAGCGCTTCATCAAAGATCCGCAGAACGGGGGTGGATCGCAGCAGGCTCATGCAAGGGAAGCTCCGGATTGGCGTCCGCGCCTGATCCTATCACGGTGCGCCCCTCCGCCAAACACCCGCCGGAACCCCGCCCCAGCTTCAGGCTCCACCCTCGGGCCCCTCTCCCTCCTCTGTCCGTCTTGCGATGTAGAAGCCGTAGCCGAAGTAGGCGCCGAGCGCCTCGTAGAGACGGATCTCCCGGATCTCGGCCTCCACAATCTCGCGCGCTGCGGCCGAGGACGAGTTCGCCTCGAGGAAGGCTGCGAACCTTCCTTCCATGGGCCTGTAGAAGTTCTCGAGCCAGCAGGACTCCGGCAGCACGAAGTAGCCCAGCGGGCTGTAGCCCTGCTTCTCCAGCACCGCCATCTTCGCCGCGGCGGTGTCGACCTCGCTGTAGGCGCTCAGCCAGTGCGCCTCCAGGTCCGGTGGCCGCGTCGCTGTCAGCCAGGTCAACTCCGACACGGCGAGTATGCCGCCGGGCTTCAGGAACCTGCGCCAGGCTGCGACCCCGGCCTCAAACCCCATGTTGTAGATGGCGCCTTCCGACCAGATGGCGTCGAGCTCACCCTCTGCAAAGGGAAGGCTTGTCATCGGGCAGGCGAGCGTCCGGACCCTGTCGCCCAGCCCCGCTGCGTCCGCCTCAGCCCGGAGCCGATCGAGAAAGGCGGGTACGAGGT
The DNA here is from genome assembly GCA_020402585.1 of Phenylobacterium sp. GTDB lineage: Bacteria > Pseudomonadota > Alphaproteobacteria > Caulobacterales > Caulobacteraceae > Phenylobacterium. The sequence goes on from JADBZH010000112.1 coordinate 24,344, forward strand.
CAACGGCGGTCACCTGGGCCCCGAGGCTGGCGGCCAGCACCCTTGTGGCGGCGCCAGTTCCACACCCGATGTCCGCGACCCTGAGGTCGGGCGATGGCGACAGGCCGGCGATCTGCATCGCCAACCGGGTCTGCGCCTCACCGCCGGGACCCTGGCGGGCCCCTCCCCCATGCAGTTCAGCCATCAGTCGGAGGTAATCCATTCCTTCAGTTCCCCACCGGAGCCTCTCAACTGGCCCTTCGAATGAGCCTGCCCGGTTCCTGAGTTCCGGCACAAGGCCCGATATGCGCCTGGGCCTGGAGAGATCGCACATGGAGGGCCGGGTCCGGCTTGCGAAGCGGACCGAACGGTTCAGAATGCGGCCCATCTCGACCGGAAGCTTCGGCAATCCTGGCCTCGCCGGCCCTCCCAGTTGAAGGAGCGGATCATGTCCAAACCCGTCTGCCTCATCCTCGGCGCCGGCGCCGGCATCGGCGGCAATGTCGCAAAGCGCTTCGCGCGCGAGGGCTACCACGCCTGTCTTGCGCGCCGCAGCGACAGGGCGGGCCTGGACAGGCTGGTGGCCGAGATCGAGGCCGAAGGCGGCACCGCCAGCGGCTACATGATCAATGCGGTCGACGAGGGCAGCATCGAGCAGCTGGTGACCGGTATCGAAGCCGATGTCGGCCCCATCACTGTCGCGGTGTTCAACCTGGGCGCCCAGATCGGAGACCGGGGCCTGGCGAGCACATCGCTCAAGGCCTTCGAGATGGGGTGGCGGATGGCCACCCTGAGCCTCTTCCGACTGGCCCAGGTGTTGTTCCCCTACATGGAGGCGCGCGGGCTTCGGTTGGCGCCGGGGCGCCTTCGCCACCGCCGCGGCACATTGCGTTGACGCGGCAAGGCCCGGTGTGGGCTCCGCGTCTTGGCTTAACCCTCCCGAAGGATCCTGCATCCCAAGGCCGGCGCCGGAGCCGGCGACCCCGTCCACAGAAGATCAGCAAAGCGGCCAAGCTTGTGACGCGGATCCGACGGGTTGGGTAGCCCGTACCCACGGGAGGCAGCGACCCCGCCGAGGCGGGGCAAGATCACTGAAGCGGCTCATGATGCCTCGACGCCAGGGACCGGCTTAGAGCAGCTGATAGCCGCCTCGAGGAACGCAGGTCGGTTGGCTTCGCCAATCATGCGGACCATATCCGCCGTCACCGCCGGCACCCAATCTTCGATAGCCATCCTGTAGGCTGGCCGCTCCTTTGCAGCCGCAAGCCACCGCGCCACATGGAAACGTTGCGAAGTCCAAAGGACGCCTAGGCCAAGACGGTCCATTCTGTCGACATAGGGAATGGCGGCGCAGTCGGCGAGACTGAATCGTTCGCCGCAAATCCAGGTACCGGTCGTAAGCGTACTGTCGAGATCGTCGAGGAACTCGACCAAGCGTTTCACCGCGTCCCTGAAAATCGGCGTCTCCGCGCCATGCTCGAAGATCTCCAGGCGCGACGAGCGCTCGCTCGCGTCAGCCACCTGTGCGATCTCGGCCAGAACCTCGTCGCGCGGCCTCTGCAACATCATGGTTCGAAGAACGGTGGCGAGGGTAATCGCACCCATCGCCGGATGCACTGCTTCCTCGATCCTGCGAACCCAAAGTCGTTCACGGGCCCGGCCAAGCGGCTCATCATGGCGGAGTTTCAAGTCTGGAGCCAGATCGGCAATGAACTCGTTGATGACACTTGACTCAATCAGGATCACGTCATCGACCGCAAGGGCCGGGACAAGGCCCCGGCGATTGATAGCCAAATAGTCCGGGTTCTTCTGGTCACCGGCGATCAGATTGACCTCGCAGCTCTCCCAGTCGCGCCCGGACTCGGCGAGCGCAAGACGGACCTTCTGCGAGCAGGTCGAGAACGCATTGTGCCAAAGCGTCAGTTTCATTGTGCCCCCTCAACGTTGGAAGAGTGCGGTTTCGGGTTCATCAACCACCCGATTCTCGATGGCTCCGATGCGGTCGATCTCGACCCGCACCAAATCGCCGGCCTTCAGGAGGACCGGGGGGACCCGCAGGACCCCGTTTCCAACAGAGGTCCCGGTTGTGATCACATCGCCAGGCTCCAGAGTGAATGCCTTTGATAGATGCTCGATCTGCTTAAAGCAGCTGAAAACCATATCCGATGTGGAAAAGTCCTGACGCGCTTCCCCGTTTACCCAGACACGGACACGCAGATCTTGTGGGTCCCCCACTTCATCGGACGTAACGATGGCCGGGCCAAGCGGTGCGTGGGTGTCGAAAGACTTCCCCATGGTCTGGGTTGGTGTCGCCATCTGCCAGTCGCGCACGCTAACGTCGTTGCAGATCGTGTATCCGGCGATGACGGACGCAGCCTCGGCCTCGGAGACATGACGACACCGTTTGCCGATCACAATCGCCAGTTCACCCTCGTAATCTAGTAAATCAGAGACTTTGGGCTTGTGGATCGGGTCGAACGGCCCGGTCACCGAAGTCACCTGCTTGTTGAACCAGACCTGTGTATCGGGAAATACAAACGCTGGCATCAGCGCCTGCATCTCCGCGATGTGCTCCCTGTAGTTGATCCCCAGAGCGAGGAGCTTCCGAGGTGCTACAGGCGCGCGCAGTTCCACGGTGGCGACGTCGAAGCGGGGCGCTGTGGCGATGGCGGCGCGCGCCGCTTCAAACCCGCGTTCTCCGGCTTCCAGAAAGTCGATCATTGACCGCGGTATATCCGGGTCGACGGCTGTGACGTCGCACGCCTCGCCACCGTCGAGAACTCCGATCCGATTAACGCCGTCTTTGCTGAAAGTGATCAGTCGCACCTGAGTCTCCGTGGCCTTTAGGGGGTGCAGGCGGTTGCTCGCATTTTCTTGTTTGACATTTCAGTTAATATGTTTGATCACATTGTCAAGAAAATACGGAGCGACCCGAACCTTGACCATCAGAGAGCCCGGCACAGGTCCAACGCATCAGTCCGACGCGGCGCAGATCGGCATTATCGGAGCGGGCCCTGTCGGGCTCAGCCTCGCTATTGATCTTGCGCAGCGCGGCGTGAGGGTAAGGGTGCTGGAGCGCCGGTCGGACCTACACGGAAACCCCCAAGCGCACGTCATCAACACAAGGACGATGGAAGTCTTCCGCACGCTTGGCGTTGACCGGGCCGTCCTCGCCCTCTCTCCACCCGTGTCGCAGATGCGATTCATAACCTGGTGCGAAACCCTCGCCGGCCGGGAGTTCGGCCGGCTGTCGCTTCTGGGGACAGATCCCGGCGCCGCCGTTGCGCGCATGTCAGTAAGCCCCACCATATTTGCGAATGTGGCGCAGAACCGTCTGGAGCCGATCCTGCTGGACCGTTGCCGTGGGCTCGGGGTCGACGTGCGTTTCGAACACGAGGTTCTTGAGGTCAACACACCCGGAGAACGTGTCGCCACAGCCTATGTCCGTTCAGGGACGGCGGTGCAGAAGCATCAATTTGACTACGTTATCGCCTGCGATGGTGCCAGCAGCCGAACGCGTCAGTCGCTCGGAATACCCATGCTTGGGCCCGAGACCCTTCAGCGTTTCGTGACGATTTATTTTGAGGCCGATCTTCAGCGTTACCTGGCTCACAGACCAGGTCCGATCCTGTGGCTCGCCGGGCCCGACGTCCGCGGCGTCATTATCGGTTTCGACCTCCGGACGACCTGGGCGCTGATGTGCCCGTTCTCCGAACCGAACCAATACGACGACTTCACCCCGGCTCGCGTGGAGGGCCTCGTGCGCAAGGCGATTGGCTCTGACCAAGCCCCCTTCCGCATCATCTCCACCGGTCACTGGAATATGAGCTCACAGATCGCAGAGCGTTACCGGCAAGGAGCGGTGTTCCTGGCGGGCGACGCCGCACACCGCTTCCCTCCCACCGGCGGGCTCGGCATGAACACCGGCATCCAAGACGCCCACAACCTCGCCTGGAAGCTCGCAGCGGTGCTAGGCGGAGACGCTCACCCCGACCTCCTCGATACCTTCGAAACAGAGCGGCGGCCAATCGCACTCACAAACGCGGAGCACAGTCTGAGCAACGCCTATCGCATGGCGGAAGTCGGCATGGTGCTTGGCGCCTCCACAATAGACCCGGTTGACCCTGCCTCTGGCGAAACCGCGCCCGGCCCAGGGCCGGACCTCGGACTCGAGGGCGACGGCGAGGCCGCCCGCGCCCGTCGCGCCGAGATCGACCGCGTCATCGAGGCCCAGCGAGAACACTTCGACTCGATCGGGCTTGATCTAGGATTCTGCTACACCGCCGGCGCGGTTTTGCCTGAACAGGGCGATCCGCGACAGGAGGTCGGCGCCTATCTACCCTCGCTGAAGCCAGGATGTCGCCTGCCCCACGTCTGGCTCGAGGTCGGGGGTAGACGCACATCGACGCTGGATATCGCCAGGCCTGACCGTTTCACGCTTCTGGTCGGCCCCGCAGGCGCCCTCTGGGTGGAGGCCAGCCGAACCCTTGACTCGGACTTCCCTCTGCGGGTCGTCCGGGTCGCCGACGACGGTGACGCGATCGATCGCAAGGGCGAATGGGCGGCGCTCGGCCCGGCAACTGGATCCGCGATCCTGGTCAGGCCAGATGGTCACATCGCCTGGCGAGCCGAGGCGCCCGCGACGATCGGAGCGGCACAAGCCGCCCTTTCCGCCGCCTTAATCGCCATTCTCAGCCGGCCTTCATCGCAAGCCGAAATGTTAAAGACTGGGTTTAGCGTGCAGCATCGATCCGCCATTTCCAGTGGTCGCTGATCTGCGAGAGGAGAATCACCATGTCCAACGAGGCTCCTATTCCACAACGTCTCCCCGCCGTCAGGCGTATCGGGCGTCCCCCGCTAGGTACGGACCAGCATGGAACCTTGCTCGATATCGCCCTTCAGATTTTCGCGCGGGATGGATTTGATGGTGCTGCGGTCAGCAACATCGCTCAGCAAGCCGGCATGGGCCAGCCCCTCGTCCATTATCACTTCGGTTCCAAAGAGAACCTGTGGAGGGCCACCATCGCCCACGCCTTCGGAGGACTCGAACAGATCCTCGACACCGCTTCCTTTGCTGTGGAGGACCTGGAGCCGACGCCGGCGCTTAAGTTCCTCATCCGGGCGTTTATACACTTTGCATCACAGCATCCGAACCACGCGGCCATCATCATGGCGGAGTCTCGTTCGCTGGAGCCGCGGTTCACCTGGCTGGTCGAAACCTACCTGGCGCCGCTGCACCGCCTCGCGGATGAACTTATCGCCCGCGCCGTCGCCGCAGGCGAAATCCGTCCGATCCCCGCGGTCCACCTGACCACCATGGTTGTGGGACCGACGGTCCTATACTTCGGCGGAAGGCCGATAATCGAGCGACTGTATGGCGCAGACCTTGCCGACGCCGCGATAGCTGAAAGTTTCGCTGACGCGATGGTCGATGTGTTCTTCAAGGGAATTGCGCTACCGAAACCCCAAGAAAGAGGAGATGACGCATGACCCAAGTCCCACTCAAGTTACCTACCCGGAGATCAGGTCAGATTTCGCCCGAGAAACTGGCGCATCTAGTTTTCCGAACACCGCGCTATGCTGAAATGATGACCTGGTATATCAAAGTACTTGACGCCACGCCTGCCTTTGAGACACCAATGATCTCGTTTATCACCTATGATGATGAACATCACCGCGTGGCCTTCCTGAACATGCCGATGCTAGCGGACCTGGACCCCGGAGCCGCAGGTCTGGACCACGTGGCCTTCACTTACGCCTCGTTCGCCGATCTCGCATCGACCTATGAACGCCTCAGGGACGAGGGCATCCGACCCTCATGGTGCATCAACCATGGACCGACGACATCGATGTATTTTCGCGATCCTGACGGCAATCAGGTCGAGCTGCAGATCGACAACTTCGATAGCGTGGAGGCGCTCGAGACCTGGTTTGCCTCAGGTGCGTTCCAGAGCAATCCGATCGGGGTCGAGTTTGACCCCGAGGTCCTCATAGGCCGGTTCAGGGCCGGCGTGCCCGTAGCCGAGCTTATCAAGCAGGGCGCGACCGTGGGGGCATAGAGCCTTCCGGCGACTTAAAGCCCGAAGGCCGAGCCAAATAAACGGTGACTTCGCCCTCAGACAGGTCGCCCCCCCCTGTCCGAAGCTGGTCGGCGGTCGGGAGTCTGTGTCGCAGATTCAGTAAAGGACAACACAATGGCCACGCCAACTGCAGTCATTATCGGAGTAGGTCCGGAGAACGGCCTCGGCGCCACCCTGTGCCGCCGCTTTGCGGCCCAGGGCCTTCATACCCTGGTGGCGGGGCGTACCTACGCAAAAGTGGCGGAGGTCGCGGCAGGCATTCGCGCCGCCGGGGACGTGGCCACTCCGTTCGAGGTTGACGCCACCGATGAGGTCGCGATCCAAACGCTGATCGAGCAGGCCGAGGCGATCGGGCCGATCACCCTGGCCATCTACAACGCCGGAAACAACATGCCGGGCGATTTCCTGACCATGGAGAGCGCCTACTTCGAAGAGTGTTGGCGGGTCGCCTGCTTTGGAGGGTTCGTATTCGCCCGGGAGACGCTGGGGCGCATGGCGCCACGTGGCGCTGGCACGCTTCTATTCACAGGAGCCAGCGCGTCGATCCGGGGCAAGCCAGACTTTGCGGCTTTTGCTGCGGCCAAGGCCGGCTTGCGGGCGCTCTCCCAGTCGCTTGCTCGCGAATTTGGACCGCAGGGCATCCACGTTGGCCACGTTGTGATCGACGGAGGGATCAACGGCGATCGGCTTTTAAGAGGGCGCCCCGGCTTCGCAGCCAAGGCGGGCCCTGACGGCCTAATTGGACTTCCGGGTATCGCCGATCTCTACCAGTTGCTTCACAACCAGCCCCGTGACGCCTGGTCGCATGAGATTGATGTGCGGACGCACAAGGAGGCGTTCTGATGCGTCTGGTCGGAGCTTTCATTTCGCCGTTCGTCCGTCGGGTCGCTGTTGCGTTGAACGTACTAGAGCTGCCGTTCGAACATGAAGCGCTCTCCGTAGTGGAAAACCGCTCGGAGATCTCCTCTTACAACGATCTGGTCAGAGTCCCCTCACTCGTGCTCGATGATGGCGAGGTGATGATCGATAGTAACCAAATCCTGGCCGAATTGGATCGCATGGTCGGACCAGAGCGAGCACTATGCCCTCGACAATTGGATAGTCTGCGCGCTTATGGTCAGATACTTGCGTACGCGACAGGCGCCCTGGAGAAGTTCGTAGCCGCATTCTACGAGGTTTCGCGGCGGCCGCCGGAAACAGTCTGGCCGGAATGGGCCGCCCGGTGCAAGGCCCAGGCGATCGGCGGGCTGATGGCGATGGAAGCCCGCGCACCGGAGGGTCTCGGAGACGGTGCCTATTTCTCCGAGGGTCGGCTCACCCACGCCGACATCGCCGCCGTGATCGCTTACCAAACCGGGGTGCGAACAGATCCGGGGGCCGTCAATCCGGCCAGCCTGCCACGCCTCGCCAGGCTCACGACCGCCTTGGGGCCGACGCCGGCCTTCGCAGCAACGAGCCCCTGAGGCCTTCGGCGGGTCTCCTCGAGTAAGGCAATCACGTTCCGCGCGCTGATATCGCAACCTGGGGCTGCAGAGCCCCATATCGGGAGGTCGGGAAAGGATGTCGAAAACTGACGTTGAATCCGATCCGGCTCCTCGCCGTTGAATGAGCCAATTGCATCGAACGATCGCTCAAACCCGCGACGCAACGCGCCGGAACCTCCCGTCAATCTCTCGAGCAACTGGCGGCATGCGTACTGCCTTGGGTGTGGCGCGGACAACGCCGGTTGCGTTGCGATAGACCACCCCAGCGCCGGACTGGCGCATTGAATAGATCGTACCAGAGCGGATATCTAATCGTCGAAGGTCATCAGCAACCCTGCGCTGCAAGCCTGCCGGTTCAAGGACTCAACCATGACAAAACCCGTCTGTCTCATCCTCGGCGCCGGCGCCGGCATCGGCGGCAATGTCGCAAAGCGCTTCGCCCGCGAGGGCTACCACGCCTGTCTTGCGCGCCGCAGCGACAGGGCGGGCCTGGACAGGCTGGTCGCCGAGATCGAGGCTGAGGGCGGCTCCGCCACAGGCTACATGATCAATGCGGTCGACGAAGGCAGCATCGAGCAACTGGTGACCGGTATCGAGGCTGATGTCGGCCCGATCACTGTTGCTGTGTTCAACCTGGGCGCCCAGATCGGAGACCGGGGCCTGGCGAGCACATCGCTCAAGGCCTTCGAGATGGGGTGGCGGATGGCCACCCTGAGCCTCTTCCGACTGGCCCAGGTGTTGTTCCCCTACATGGAGGCGCGCGGTTCGGGGGTGCTGCTCGTGACCTCCGCCACCTCAGCCATGCGCGGCAACGCCGGACAGCATTCCCATGCGGCGGCCATCGGCGGGCGGCGCATGCTGTGCCAGTCGCTCAATGCGCAGTTCGCCAGCAAGGGCATCCACGTCGCCCACATCGTCGTTGACGGCGCTGTGGACGCACCGGACACCCTCGGGAAACTGCTGGGCCCAGAGCGCTTCCAGGCGCTTCGGGAGACAAAGGGCCTGGAACATGATGGCCTGATCCTGCCCGCCGAGGTGGCCAACACCTACTTTCATCTGGCGCACCAGCACCGTTCGGCCTGGACCTTCGAGCTGGACCTGCGCGCCTTTTCCGACCTCGCCTGGTGGAACCACGCCGGCAACCCCGACCTGAAATAGGACCCCTTCCCATCGGCGGGCGGCGGAGGCAGGTGACCTCTGCGAGACGCCCGCGCCCAGGAGAGCGACATGAGCAAGACCCTTGAACTGATCTTCGACTTCGTCAGTCCCAACGCCTATCTGGTCTGGCGACCCCTGCGCGAGATCGCCGCACGGCAGGGGGCGGACCTCAGGATCACGCCGGTCTTCCTGGGTGGTATGCACAAGCTGACGGGCAATGCCCCACCCTTCATCCGGGACGCCGAAGTGAAGGGCAAGAACGCCTACGCCTCGCTGGAAATGCAGCGCTTCATCAAGAAGCACGACCTCAACAGATTCAGGATGAACCCGAAGTTCCCCTTCAACCCAGTAACCCTGCTCCGGATGCTGGTCTCTCTCGAGGGTGAAGACCAGATCCGCTTCATCGAGGCCCTGAATCCCGCCATCTGGGAGCGGGAGCTGGATGTCGCCGACGCCGGAGCGGTCGCCGCCGTGCTGACCGAAGCCGGCTTTGACGCCGAGGCCCTGTCCGCGCGGACACAGGACGCAGCGATCAAGCAGGCTCTGATCGACAATACCGAGCGCGCGGTCGAGCGTGGGACCTTCGGCATTCCCACCTTCTACATCGGCGACGAGATGTTCTTCGGGAAGGAACGCCTCGGGCAGATTGAGGAAATGCTCGCAACTCCTTGAGAAAAATAAGTTACGCCGCGGTTTCGGAGAAAACCTCCCTGCCCGCTTCCCTTCAGCCTGGCCGGAACTGACCGTGAAGACTGATGGGCAGGGCCAGGTCCGCGCGCCAGGTGCAAACCGGCCCGTCGGAGATCCGCCGGGCATCGAAGACATGGAGCTCGCTGGCCCGCGCGTCGAGGTTGACGCTGACGCCGAGGACCCAGCCGTCCATCTCTGCATCGCCATCCGGACGGGGCGTGAAGATGGCCTCCTCCACCAGGTGTCGCGCTCCGAAGTCAAAGCTGTCGGTGCGATCGCGCTTGCCGTCGTGGATGCCGAGAGACTGAAAGAGCGGATTGTCTCCCCTTCCCATCCCGGCAAAGAGCGTCCGGGTCCGCGGGCGGCCCGCAAAGCGCGGGTCGGTCCGGGGGAACTCGGCCACCAGACCGGTCCGCTCCACCCGGCAGACGCCGTCGGGAGCCAGGGAGACCCGCCGCAGTTCCGGGCGCAGGGCCTCGGATGGACGACGCCCGGCAAGCAGGTCAGCGCCCCCCTGAACGGCGAAACCCGCGTCTGGAAGGGCGCAGAGGTCGAAGCGCACGGTCCCATCCGGCTCCTCCCAGGCGTCGCCCATGTGGAAGACAAAGAAGGGATCGGCCTCAAAGACCCGGCGGCGGCTGAGGTCGGCCTTGTCGAGCACCAGGATCCGGGTCCCGAGCTCGGGCTTCCAGGCGAAGCCGGAGTTCAGGGGCGCCGACTGCCGGACCTGCACCCAGGGCTGCAGCACGATCACCAGATGGCGCTCGGTCGCGGTGAAGTCGTGGACATAACTGGCCAGGGGCAGGTCCACCACCTCGGCCGCCTCTAGGGCTCCGGAGGACGACAGGCGCCAGACAATTGCTCGAGATCCGGCCAGACCGAGGTTCCAGACCGTCCCGTCCGGTTCGTAGCGCGGATGGGCGAGGTAGGGCATGCCGGCGAGGTCGGGCCGGAGGGTCTTCAGTCCGCGCGTCTCGAGGGTCTCGGGGTCGATTGCGAAGGGTGAGCCGGACTCCCACAGCGCCCAGAGCTCATCGCCGGCGAACTGCACCGAGATGTTCGCGCAGTTCACATCGTCGGCCGAAGCGATAGCCACGCCCGGCGCGTGCGGCGTGCCGAAGCCTCCGGTGACCACCGCATTCGCCGCCGTATCGGTGCGCCGCCGGGGGGTGTCGACGAACCGGGCGGCGAGGCTGGCGCGACCGTCACGGATCCGGAACCGCCGGACGAGGCCGTCTCCGTCAAACCAGTGCGTGGCCGACCCGCCAGGGCGCCGAAAGCGCGCGGGACCGTTGCGGAAGAGGCTGCCGGAGAGACCCCCTGGCGGGCGCCCCTGGATGAGGGTCAGGTCCCGGGGGGCGACGTCGGCCTCAACGTCGGCGAAGCCCAGGGTCCAGTCGCCATGGGCGGCGGCGGCGAACAAGCTGTCGGGGTTGAGGGCCAGGGTGGCGGTGGCGCCGGCGGCGGTCAGAAAGGATCGACGGTTCATGGGGGGCTCCGGTCAGGATGGGATCAGTCGATCCTGATGGTGTGGGCGTTGTCGCCGGCCACCAGGTCGATCGCGGCGTCGGCCCAGGCCGGGGGGGCCATCCTCGACGGGGCGTTGTTGGAGGCGGCGTAGGGCTCGATCGGTATGCCGAAGGGGTTGGTGTTCATCCGACCGTCGCCGTTGACGTCGTGATAGGCCTTGATGGCGTAGCGGCCGGGCTTGAGGCCCGTGATCGTCTCGGTCGCCATCGGGCCATTGACCGGGATGCGGACGCCCTGGACCGGCCGGTCCCCATCGAAGGCTTCCCGGCTGTCGAAGACGCCCGCCATGATGGCGCCGCCGGGCTTGCTGACGCCCGTGAAGCTGATCGTCAGGCGGGCGGTCTCTGGCGCCGGCGCGGCGTTGGCGGGGCCAGACGAGAGAAGGACCGCCGGCAGGGTCAGGGCGGACAGGAGAAGAACCAGGGGTCTCTGTTTGGATTCGGACATGACGATCTCCGGGGTTTCGATGAGCGGGAATGTCCGTCCAATCCCGACGCCCCCGGCCGGGGGCAACCGCCCTTGCGTGGATGAAGGCGCGGACTTCGTGAGCGCCCGGAGCGCGTCATTGGCGCTTCGTGAAATGCAGGGCCGTCGTCGAGGCGTGGGGAAGCGAGAACCTTTCCCGACGCGACCCACCCTGCCATGGTGCCGGCGCCGCACGCCTGACATCCCGGAGCCCCGGGACGGCGGCCCCCGTTCGCGGCCGGAGCGCCGCGGGGCCGGGTGTAGACCCCTTGAATGGAGCCTGCATTGTCGACCGACCTGACCCAAGCCACCCCCGCCAGCCCCGACCCCGCAACGCCCGGACAGCCGCTCACTCCCGGCCAGGTGCGTTACGCCCTGTGGCTGCTTCTCATCATCTACACGCTGAACTTTCTCGATCGCCAGATCGTCAACATTCTCGCTGGCCCCATCAAGGCGGAGTTCAACCTCTCCAACACCCAGATGGGCCTGCTGACCGGCCTCGCCTTCGCCTTTGTCTACACGGTGCTCGGCATCCCGATCGCGCGGTATGCCGACCGCTACTCCTCCAATCGCGTCGGCATCATCGCCGCAGCGCTTGTGGTGTGGTCGATGTTCACCGCCCTGTGCGGCCTCGCCCAGAACTTCCTCCAGCTCCTTCTGGCGCGGGTCGGCGTCGGGATTGGCGAGGCCGGCTGCACGCCGCCCGCCCACTCGCTGATCTCGGATACGGCTCCGCCGGAGAAGCGCGCCTCCGCCCTGGCCTTCTATTCCATGGGCGTGCCCATCGGCACCTTCTTCGCCTTCGCCTTCGGCGGCTGGATCGCCCAGGCCCTCGACTGGCGCTGGGCCTTCCTGATGGTCGGTCTGCCCGGCGTGCTGCTGGCGGCCATAGCCTGGTTCACCATCAAGGAACCCCGCAAGCTTGGCCTGATTGCGCCGCCGAAGGCGGATGCGCCAACCCTGAGCTTCGGCCAGTCCCTGAAGGCGCTCGGGTCCATTCGGTCCTATTGGTACGCCAGCTTCGGCGCCGCCGTGCTCGCCTTCATCGGCTACGGCCAGATCGCCTTCCTTGGGATTTTCTATGGCGAGGTTCACACCACGCCCCTGGCCCAGATCGGACTGGCCCTCGCGATTGTCATCGGTATCGGCGGGGCCATCGGGACCTATGCGGGGGGGCAGATCGCGGACGCCGCCGCCAAGAAGGATACCCGCGCCTATTTCAGCGTGCCGGCCATCGCCATGATCGCCTCGACCCCGCTCTTCTTCGTCGCCATGCTTCTGCCGAGCGGCCCGCCCGGCCTTTCGGGAGGATTGGGCGACCCGACGTTCTGGTCGCTCGCCATCCTCATTGTCCCGATCCTCCTGAACTCCCTTTGGTACGGGCCTGTCTACGCCTCAATCCAGGGCGTGGTTGGACCGGAGCTTCGGGCCTCCGCGGTCGCCATCATGCTGTTCATCGTCAACATGATCGGGCTTGGCTTCGGCCCCACCCTGCTCGGCATGCTCGCCGACGGGCTCAGCAACTGGCGGCTTGCGGACCTCATCGCCGTCGGCAAGGACTTCAACTCGGCCTGTCTTCCGCTGTTTGCCGACAACCGTCTGATAGCTGCCGGCCAGCTGGGACAGGGCCTCGCCGCCGCCAATCCGGAGCTGGCGGCCGCCTGCAGCCTTGCCCGTGACGATGGGCTGCGTTGGGGCCTGATCGTGAGTGGGCTCGTTGGTCTGGTGGCTGTCGCGCTCTTCTGGCTGGGCAGGGGCTCGATCCGGGAAGACCTCGCCCGGGCCAGCGCCAGGGCCTGAGAGGTTGGGGCCGGCGTCATGAATCCTTCGGCGTTCTGTGGCAGAATGTCGGCATGAAACGCCCGGCCCCTTCCTCCGTCCTTCCCTCCCGCCGCGGCCTTGTCCTGTCGGCCACGGCTCTCGCCTTCTCCGGCCTGGGCGCCCGCGCCGCCCAGGCGACCGAAAGTGGCGACATTATCGATCAGGTGCAGGGCTACGGGGCCCTGAAGCGCGACCCGGCCGGGGTCCTGGACCTGCCGGAGGGCTTCTCCTACCGGGTCCTGTCGTCCGCGGGCGAGATCATGGACGATGGGTTCATCACGCCCGACAAGTTCGACGGCATGGGGTGCCTGTCCCTTCCAGACGGGCGTTTGGCCCTGGTGCGGAATCACGAGCTGGATCCCGACGAAATCCGGCTGGGCCCCACGGGAGGTCGACCGGAGCTTGAGGCCCGGCTCGCCACCCTGCCCGCCTATGATCGCCGGGCTGATGGACGGGTCCTCCCCGGTGGGGTGACAACCCTGGTGGTCGATCCCGCCGACGGCCGTCGTGTACGCGAGTCCCTGACTCTCGCGGGGACTGTGGTGAACTGCGCCGGCGGCGCCACGCCCTGGGGCTCATGGCTGACCTGCGAGGAGACAACGATCTCGGCTCCGAGAACAGGCGCCAGCCATGGTTGGATCTTTGAGGTCCCGGCCAGCGCAACCGGGCCAGTCGCTCCGGTTCCCCTGACCGCAATGGGCCGTTTCAAGCATGAGGCGGCGGCGGTCGATCCGGAAACCGGGACGGTCTACCTGACAGAGGACAGGGAGGACGGGCTTTTGTACCGCTTCCTTCCCCGGTCTCCCGGTCGCCTTGCGGAAGGCGGAAGACTGCAGGCCCTGGCGTTTGAATCCGGTGGGAGTGACAGCCGGAACTGGCGTCAGGCTGACATGACGGTCAACGAGGTCCGCGCCGTGCGCTGGATCGATCTCGACGAGGTCGAGAGCCCTAAGGATGACCTTCGCGTACGGGGCCATGCCGCGGGCGGCGTCCTGTTCGCCCGGGGTGAGGGCATTCATCTGGCGACGAGGCCTGAGGGGGGATGCGATGTCTTCTTCACCTGCACCTCGGGGGGAGATCGGCGGCTTGGACAGATCTTCCGCTTGACGTCGCAGCCCAAGGTCGGGCCGGACAAGCTATGCCTCTTCCTGGAATCCCGGGATCCGCGGGTGATGGACTATGCAGACAACTTGACCATAGCCCCCTGGGGGCACCTCGTGGTCTGCGAGGATCGCTTTGGCCTTAAGACCAACCACCTCAGGGTCGTCACCTCAGCGGGCCAGGTCTGCGCCCTCGCCCGCCTCCGGATGAGAACCGAGCTGGCCGGAGCCTGCTTCTCGCCCGATGGCCGCATCCTGTTTGTGAACGCCTATTCACCCGGTAGGACCTTCGCCATCGAGGGGCCCTGGAGCGCCTTCAGCGAGACTCCGACTCCCGCCTGATCTCTGGCCTTTGGCAGGCCTATGCCCAACGGTTCAGAGGCGGATCAGCGGCCGGAAGGCGGACCCTGAGCCCAGGTCGTCGATGGCCTGGTTGATTTCCTCCAGGTCGTATCGGTTGCTCAGCAGGCGCTCAAGGGGAAGCTTTCCGTCGAGGTACATGCGGGCGAAGAGGGCGACGTCGCGGTCCGGGACCGAAGCGCCGCCCCAGGTGCCCTTCAGGCCCTTCCCTGAGATCAGGTCATGCGGATCGACGGAGATCTTCTGACCCGCCGGCGGATGGGAAGCGAAGACGCACTGGCCGCCGAACTTGCGGGTGCTTTCGAAGGCTTGCTCGATGGTCTGCACCCGTCCCGCCGCCTCCACGGCGCAGTCCACTCCCCGTCCCGACGTGAGGGAACGGATCGCGGTGACCGGATCCTCCCGGCTGGCGTCGATCACATGGGTGGCGCCGCAGTCGAGGGCCGCCTGAAGCTTGGCAGGGGCGATGTCCACGGCGATGATCGGATCGCAGCCGGCAGCCACCAGGGCCATGAGTGCGGTCAGGCCAATGCCGCCGAGGCCGAAGACCGCGGCGCTGGCGCCAGGTGCGGGTTTCAACTCGTTGGTGACGATCCCGGCTCCCGTGGGCGCGGCGCATCCCAACAGCACCCCGATCTCGTCGGGTACGCCTTCCGGTAGGCGCTGGCAGCGGTTCTCGGCGACCAGGGCGTGGGTGTTGAAGGTGGTGACAGCGCCAGCGTTAAGGTTCGTGTCCCTCCAAACGTAGCGGATGGGATCGGCGTCCAGGCCCTGCCCCTTGATCCAGCCCAGCACCACCCGGTCGCCTGGCGCCACCCGGGTGACCCCCTCTCCCACCGCCAGAACCGTCCCTACGCCCTCATGGCCCAGGAGGTGTGGCAGGTAGGGGTCGATCCCGCGGCCGCCACGGACCTCCATGACCTGGCTGTGGCACACGCCCGCGTGGGACAGGGCGACGAAGACCTGTCCCCGAGCTGGCGGCGGCGCCTCGACGTCTTCGAGGATCCGGAGGGGCTTGCCCGTCTGGAAGAGGACTGCAGCCTTCATCCCTGTGGGTATCCCATGAGGGGGGAAAGGGGTGTCCCTGGCGGCGACCGGCCGGATTCGTCCTCGCTGTTCTGCACGGAAACGCGCGTCACGAAGGCGAGCCCTTTCCTGCGGACCAGGCCCTGACCAGTTCGACCGCAATCGACTCCGTGTCAACCGAGGCTGGAACCTCCCACTCCCGGTAGGGGCGGTCGATGTCCTCCGTGATCTCCGGGGCGTGGAGAAACAGCGATCCGCTGCGCATCGGCATGGGCTGGTAATGTCGACCGGAAGCCGTCGGGTCAAAGGCGTCGGTGAGGATCACGTCCAGTCCGAAGCGGGTCTCCGTAAGGAGTGCGGTCATGAGGAACCCGTTGGACCCGGCGACAATACGCCCCGCGATCTCACAGAGCGCGATCGCCTGGGGGACATCATTCAGTTCGACAGGAATGCCCGGGATATCCAGGTCGTCAGGAAGGAGGGCCGCCCCGCTGACATTGACAAAGACCCTCTTTCCCAAAGCCGCCGCCTCGTTCGCCACCCGTCTCCAGAATACCGATGGAGCAGGCACATTGGTGTTGTTGCCCGGGAACAGAATGACCGAGTTTCCTGGGTCTATCCCGACCGATGCGGCCACCCTTTCAGCCTGCTCCAATGCCTCCTTGCCGGGGCGGCCCGGATGAAGGGGCGCCTCCCAAGGCAGCCGCATGGCGAACCTGAAGACATCCGTCACCGGGAGACCGCGGTCGGGATGCTGATTGCGAAGCGTGAAGAGCGACACGTATTCGAGCTTTGCGCCCTGAATTACGAAGACATCCTGGACACTTCCCTGGCGAAATGTCTCCGGAGAAAGGAAACCCCGTGCCCTGAGCTGTCTGAGCAGGTGCATCGGTACAGGAACGGCCACGTCCACCTGGTCTGCGAAAAGCTGAACGATCCCCATCTTCGCAGGGTCAACCAGGAACGCGAGAGGCCCGCCGTACTGTTGCTTGAAGGACTTGGCGAGCGCCCCAGCGATCGCGACCTCGCCAAGGGAGTAAGGAATCGAGAAGATCCAGTAGTCCTGGAGAACATCCAGTAACTGGTCCCTCAAGCCGCTGAGGCCTTTTAGGAACTCCTGCTCCTCATCCATTGCTTCCCCCGCTTCCCTTACGAAAGTCAAATGGACCGGATTCGTCCAGACGCCCTTGAAGGCGGACGCCGCCGTCCTTCGAATCGCCGAGGTTTACCATGCACCCACTGCCGGAGCCACCTGACGCCACGGCGCGGGCTTGCAGGGTTGCGCGCCGAGGTCGTCAGATCAGAACGGCCCCTGGAAATCATTGCCCGGGACGTCATGTGGATGGGGACGCGCGGAAAGCGAGCCAATCTCGAGGGGGGTTCCCACCAGGTCGCCAATCGCCTCTGCAATGTGCTCTGCCCGCACGTGATAGCCCAGGGTCAAGGCCGGACTCGTCGCCTCAGGCGCGTCCGGCATGGCAAGACGACGCGGCGGCGCGCGGAGATGCCCCCAGCAGCGGGTGGCGATGCGGGCGACGATCTCCCCCGCGACTCCGCCCGTCTCATGGCCCGGATCCAGGACCAGGAGCCGGCCGGTCTTGTGAACGGACGACTCTATGGCGTCCCAATCCAGAGGGCGGATCGAACGGAGGTCGATCAGGTCGCAGGCGACACCCTGCGAGGCGACGTGGTCAACCGCCTGCAGGGCCTCAAGGCTCAGGATCGAACTGGCGACGACAGTCACGTCCCCGCCCTGCCGCAGCCGATGGGCCCTGCCGATGGGAACCCGATGGTCGCCAGCCGGTGTCTCCCCGCGGGCGCCGTGCAGCCACCGGTGCTCGAGGAAGATGACAGGATCCTGCCCGAAGATGGCGCTCAGCAGCAGGCCCTTGGCGTCCGCAGGCGTGGCTGGGCTCACAACGCACAGGCCGGGGATGTGGGCGAACATGGCCTGGAGGTTCTGGGAATGCGTGGGTCCCTGCCCCCAGCCCCGGCCCAGGATCATCCGGATCGTCAGAGGAACTCCACGTCGGCCGCCGAACATGAAACGCCACTTGGCCGCATTGTTGATAATCTGGTCGAGGGACAGGAGCGCGAAATCGAGACGCTGGTGGGTGAGGACAGGCCGAAGGCCTCCCAGGGCCGCGCCGATTCCGACGCCGGTCATGGCGTTCTCCGCGGTCGGCATGTCGAACACCCGGTCCGCGCCGAACTGTTCCTGAAGGCCCAGGGTCGTGCCAAAGACCCCCTTGGGATCGGGTGCGCCGAGGCCGTAGACAATCACGGCGGGATCCTGTTCCAGGGCCACCGCGAGGGCGTCGCGCACCGCCTCGGCGTAGGTCATCAGGGGAATGGCGCGATCTCCCGCGAATAGATGTCGGTGGAGGCCAAGACCGGATCCGGGAAGGGTGAGGCCTCGGCGAAGGCGAAGGCCGCCTCTATTTCCGCCTGGATCTCCGCCTCGGCAGCCGCCAGCCAGGCCGGATCCAGGGCGCCCTCTTCGCGGAGTTCCTGCATCAGGCGCGGAATGGGATCGCGGGCCTTCCAGGCCAGGTACTCCGCCTCGGTCCGGTAGCCCAGGTCGTTGTCGAACAGGGGCCCGCAGTGCTCCCGCCAACGATAGGTCGCCAGTTCCACGAACTGCGGTCCGTCACCCGACCGCGCCCGGTCAGCGGCTGACTTTAGGAGGCCGTAGGCGGCCCGGGGATCGTTCCCGTCGCCTGAAGACGCCTGAAGTCCCACGGCGGCGGCGACATCGGACAACGCCCGGCCGGCTGGTTGGCGCACCTCCAGGGGGGAATAAACCGAGTAGAGGTTGTTCTCGCAGACGAAGAGG
>JADBZH010000113.1 GCA_020402585.1 Phenylobacterium sp.
CCCCCGCCGCAGTCTTCTGCTGGGTTGGACTGAACGCGGCGCGCAACCTTCGTTTGCCAGCCCCGAATGAGGCCTCTCCCCGCCCCCCTCCCGCTCCGCAGGAGTTGAACGAGGCCTCTGATCCGGCGCCGGTGCCACTTGACGTCCAGCCCCCGGGCCAAGCCTTGGGTACAGATGAGGCAGGGCCTCCGTTCTGGTCTCGCGTGCCAAGAGCGCTGGGGCGCGACCTTGTCGCGCTGACCGCCGAACTCCACTACCTGCGGGTGGAGACGGCGAATGGCAACGCGCTCATCCTCTACCCCTTCGGCCAGGCCGTCGCTGAGCTCGCGGCGTCCATGTCGGATGGCTCTCAGATCCATCGCTCACATTGGGTGGCGCACTCCCATGTGGCCACGATCCAAAGGGACCGCGGACGGGTATTCTGCCTCTTGAACAGTGGAACGCGACTACCTGTCGGGCGTCGGCGCCAGGCCGCCATCCTCGCCCGCCTCTCAAGCGTCTGAAGGGCCAGGGCGGCGCAGGCGTCGGTCCTGCAGGATCCGCGCCCAGTCCTGACGCGGTCGCCGTTCATGCGCGCGCCCTCGCCATTCGCGCCCCGCACGGCCGTTCGTGCAGACAAGCACGCCGTTCGTGCAGCACGCCTTGATGGGCCCCGGGCCCGAACCTAGGTCCGCTTCGCCAGTAAAACGGAGGCTTCAGTATGTTTCAGTTCAGACCCAAGATCCTTGTGGCGACGCTTGTCGGGACCCTTCTTGCCGGAGGCGTTGCGATGGCTCAGGAGGCCGGCGACCAGCCCGGCTTCTATGCCCGCGTATACGGTGGAATCTCGACCCTAAGCGACACCAGGGTGAGCGTGGGCGTCTCCTCAGCGTCCGGGAAATTCAGCGGGAGCACGCTCGCCGGCGGCGCCTTCGGCTATGACTATGAGGGGCCGTGGCGCGCCGAGATCGAGTACACCTATCGTTCAAGCGACGTCAAAGTGCCCGCCAGCTTCGCGGGTGGCGGGGACTACGCTTCAACGGCGATCCTGGTCAACGGCCTCTACAGCATCGGTCAGGTGGGCCCGCTGCGGCCCTATGTCGGCGCGGGCATTGGCTTTACCCGCGAGGTGGACTTTGACCTGAAGAAGCAGACGGGACCGTCAGCGCCGCCCTCAAGCGCCCCCGGCTCCTACTCGAGTTCAGGTCGCCTCGCCTATCAGGCCATTGCTGGCGCCGAGGTCGCGTTCGACGATCGCTGGTCTGGATTTGGAGAGCTTCGCGCCTTTGCAATCGATAGCCCCAACCTGTCCGGCTCCGGCGGGAAGAAGCTGAGGGCGGACTATCAGACCTTTGACGTTCTGGTCGGTGTCTCCAGGCGGTTCTGACAAAGGCCGCGAGCGCCCCCTCGCCACCCTGGCGGACCCCCCGGGGACAGGCGAGGACGCCCTGGCTGAGCTCGCGCCACACACGCGAGCGACCCGGTAAGACGTCTCGCCCTGCATGACAGGGCGAGCGACCGGGCCGGGATCGGGAAGACACCGATCCCGGGTCAGGACCGGAGGGGAAAGGTCAGGTCAGGCGGGCCAGGGCCGCCTGCAGGCGCTCGCGAGCCGCCTCGGCTTCGGCCAGCCGCTCGCGGTTCTCCTCCACCACCTCCTCCGGAGCCCGGGCGACGAAGTCCGGGTTGTCCAGCTTCCGCCGGGTCTGCTCGGCGGAGGCGGCCAGGGCGGCCACCTCCTTGGCCAGGCGGGCCTTC
Source organism: Phenylobacterium sp. (assembly GCA_020402585.1). Lineage (GTDB taxonomy): Bacteria > Pseudomonadota > Alphaproteobacteria > Caulobacterales > Caulobacteraceae > Phenylobacterium. Next base: position 1,738 of record JADBZH010000113.1, read on the forward strand.
TCGGCGGCGAGGTCGATGAACTCCGCCACCGGCAGGGCCAGGGTCGCGCCCTGGACCACGAAGGGGATGGAGCCGGCGGGCGCTTCGGTCACGACGCTGACGCCCGAAACCCGGAGCATCTGGCCGATCACCGGGGCGTAGGCCGCCAGTATGGCCGACTGGGCGGCGTCCGCCTCGACCACCAGCAAGGAGGGCCGGGCGCCGAGGGGCACGTTGAGTTCCGAGCGCACCGAGCGGCCCTCGGCGATGGCGGCGATGACCAGCCCCACCTCGGCGGCGGCGGCCGGATCGGGCGCCAGGGCCGACAGGTCCGGCCAGCGGGCCGCAATCAGCAGGGGCTCTGCGCGGGCGGCGCCCAGGTCGGCGGTCTGGTCCCACAGCTCCTCGGTCAGGAAGGGCATGACCGGATGCAGCAGCTTCAGGATCACATCCATGACCCAGGCGGCGGTGGCGCGGGTCTCGGCCTGGGCCTCGGCGTCCTCGCCATTCAGGACCGGCTTGGACAGCTCGACATACCAGTCGCAGAAGGTGTTCCAGATGAACCGGTAGAGCAGGCCCGCCGCCTCGTCGAAGCCGCAGTCGGCGATGGACGCCGTCACGGCGGCGGCCGTTCGCGCGGTCTCTCCGACGATCCAGCGATTGACCGCGCCCTTGACCGTCGCCGGATCGAAGCCCTCGGCCCGGACACAGCCATTGACCTGGCAGAACCGCGCAGCGTTCCACAGCTTGGTGCCGAAATTCCGATATCCTTCAATGCGCTGCGTCGAGAGCTTGATGTCCCTTCCCTGCCCCGACATCGCCGTCAGGGTGAACCTCAGGGCGTCCGCACCGTAGGTGTCGATGAGGTCCAGAGGGTCCATGACATTGCCCTTGGACTTGGACATCTTTTTGCCAGAGGCGTCGCGGACGAGGGCGTTGAAGAACACCCGGCGGAAGGGGACCTCGCCGGTGAAGTGCAGGCCCAGCATCATCATCCGGGCAACCCAGTAGAAGATGATGTCGAAGCCGGTGACCAGGGTGTGGGTCGGATAGAACCGCTTGAGGTCCTCGGTCGGTTCCGGCCAGCCGAGGGTCGAGAAGGGCCAGAGGCCAGAGGAGAACCAGGTGTCCAGGACGTCCTCGTCCTGGCGCAGGGGCGTCTCGGCGCCGTAGTGGGCCTTGGCGGCGGCCAGGGCCTCGGGCTCCGTCTCCTCGACGAAGACGGCGCCGTCGGGTCCGTACCAGGCCGGGATGCGATGCCCCCACCAGAGCTGGCGGGAGACGCACCAGGGCTCGATGTTGCGCATCCACTCGAAGTAGGTCTTCGACCAGGCGGCGGGTTCCAGGACGGTGCGGCCGTCTTCGACCGCAGCAATGGCGGGCTTGGCCAGGGTCGCCGCGTCCACGAACCACTGGTCGGTCAGGTAGGGCTCGACCACGACGCCGGACCGGTCGCCATGGGGCACCACGTGGCGGGTGGGATCGATGCCGCGGAGCAGCTCAAGGGCCTCGAACTCGGCCACCACCTTCTTGCGGGCGACAAAGCGGTCAAGGCCGCGATAGGCCTCAGGCGCGGCCTCGCTGATGCAGCCGAAGTCGTCGAGGATGTTGATCATCTCAAGGCCGTGGCGCTTGCCCACCTGGAAATCGTTGAAGTCGTGCGCCGGGGTGATCTTCACCGCCCCCGAGCCCTTCTCGGGATCGGCGTAGTCGTCGGCGACGATCGGTATCAGGCGGCCAACAATGGGAAGCCGGACCCGTTTGCCCACCAGGTGGGCGTAGCGCTCATCCTTGGGGTTCACCGCCACGGCGGTGTCGCCCAGCATGGTCTCGGGCCGGGTGGTGGCCACGACGATCTCGCCCGAGCCGTCCTCGAGGGGATAGGCGAAGCGCCAGAAGTGACCGTCGACCTCGCGCTGCTCGACCTCAAGGTCGGAGATGGCGGTCTGCAGATGCGGGTCCCAGTTCACCAGCCGCTTGTCGCGGTAGAGCAGGCCCTGCTTGTGGAGGGTGACGAAGACCTTGCGGACGGCGGCGCTGAGCCCCTCGTCCAGGGTGAAGCGCTCGCGGCTCCAGTCGCAGGAGGCGCCCAGCCGGCGCAACTGGCGGGTGATGGTCCCGCCGCTCTCCGCCTTCCAGGTCCAGACGCGCTCGAGGAAGGCCTCACGGCCCATGTCGCGCCGGCCGATATTGCCCTCAGCGGCCAGCTGGCGCTCCACCACCATCTGGGTGGCGATGCCGGCGTGGTCCGTTCCCGGCAGCCATAGGGCCGCCTTGCCGCGCATGCGCTCGAACCGGATCAGCACATCCTGAAGCGTATTGTTCAAGGCATGGCCGATGTGCAGGGAGCCCGTCACATTGGGCGGCGGGATGACCACGGAGAAGGGCTCGGCCGACGGATCATCGGTCGGCGAGAAGGCTCCGGAGGCCTCCCAGCGGGCATAGAGCCGGGGCTCTGCGGTCTTGGGGTCGAAGGTCTTGTCAAGCATAGCGGTGTCCGGGGCGGACCCGTAACGGAAGAGCCGGCCGCGTCAAGCAAAGTTGCCGGATAGGCCTAGCGGATCCGGCCGCTCCGCGAGATTCGCTCGATCTCCGCCTGGACCTGGGCCTCGACGATATCGGGGAGGTTGTCATCGAGCCACTGCTTTAGGAGCGGACGCAGGAGTTCGCGGACCACGTCTTCAAGCGTGCGAAGGTCGTGGGGCATGAGGATCGACGCGGAGAGATGGCCGAAGGCCGCCGCCGCCGCTGCGGCGGTGGGATCGGACACAAGGGCGGGCTCGATGTCTTGAAGCGGCTCGATCCGGTCGGTCAGCTCAAGCACGTCTTCCTGCTCGACCGCCGCGGGAGCGGGCTCCGGATCGGGCTCCGGGACGGGCTCAGGCTCAGGCTCAGGCTCAGGCTCAGGGGGTGGAGGCGGAGGCGGAGGCGGAGGCTCCTCCTCTTCTATCTCGGGCTCGGGATCGGGCGCGCGCTGAGGAGGAAACCCGTCCTCTTCTTCGATCGGCTCCGACTGCTCGACATCATCTTCCGAGATGATGCGGCGAATGGAGGCGAGGATTTCCTCCATTGTCGGTTCTTGCTTGGTCTCGTCGGACATCCGCCACCGCGATTCGGGAAAGGGCCAACCTCAGAGCAGAGGCTAGGCGCACATAACTTAACAGGCAATTCCCGGCGGACTTGCACGGGCCATAAGCCCGTAGATAACCGATTCCCCGAGGTTTTCATGGTGGCGGGCGCAAGCCCGCCCCCGAAGGGCCTACTCCGCCGGGGCAGGCGTCTCCAATGCACTTGCCGGAGCCGACGAAGGCGCAGCCGGAACCGGACGATCCGGAATGACCGCCGGCTTGGGGACAAGGATGCCATCAACACCGGAAATCGGGACTTCCCACGGTGTCCATCCCCACGTGACCCGGAGGTTCCGGAAGTTGGCGGCGGGATCGTACCGGGGAACCTCAGGGACCAGATAACCGACCTGCAGGCGACCCACCTGGCTGAGGACGCCGCTGGCGGCGACATACTCATCCCGGCGGGCGCTGATCTGCGAAAGCTCTGCGGCCCGAAGTTCCTGCTCTGCGTTCAGGACATCGATCGTGGTGCGCAGACCGACCCGCTGCTCCTGGACAACGCCCTCGGCGGCGATCCGGGCGGCGCGGACCTGCTTATCCGTCGCCTCGATGTTGCTTCGCGCCGCCTGAAGGGCGCTCCAGGACTGGGTGATCGTCTGGCGGACGGTCCGTCGGGCGCTCTCCACGCCAAGGCGGTCGACGGTGTTACGCTCCGTGGCAGCCCGGATCCTGGACAGGGTCTGTCCCCCCGAAAAGATCGGAACGGTGACAACCGCCGAACCGGAGAGGGCTCTAGAATAGGCGTCGGTGTGCAGGGGGCTGACCAGTCCGCTATAGCCCAGTTGGCCCTGCAGCGCGACCGTAGGCATCTGCTCAGCCCGGGCCCCAGCGATCCGGGCGCGGCTGGCTTGCTCGGCGTACTCCGCAGACCGGACCACCGGGCTTCCGCTTTCGGCGAGGTCCCAGGCCTGCTCCACTGATGCGGGCAGAAGGGCGCCGATCGGAGGTTCGGGAGCGAGGTCACCCGGGGCCTGTCCCACGACCGCCTCATACCCCGCACGGGAGGTGGCCAGCGTGGCCTGAGCAGAATTCAGGAGCGCGACTGCGGCCGCCAGACGCGCCTCGGACTGGGCGACGTCAGTGCGCGTAATCTCACCGACCTCAAACCGGGCGCGGGATTCATCAAGCTGACGCTGAAGAACGGCGACGTTGGTCTGGCGGATCCTCAGAGCCTCCTGGTCGCGGCGCACGTCCACATAGGACTGGATCACCTGGCCGAGGACCTGCGCTTCAACCCGGCGCAGGCCTTCACGTCCCGACAGGCTGTCAGCTTCGGCCGCTGAAACCGCCGAGGCCACCCGCCCGCCCGAGTAAACGGGCTGGGTCAGGGAAAGGACGGCCGACCCGGAGTTGCTCTCGACGTCCGCGAGCGGACGCGTCCCGGGGATGGTCGTCTCCGTCCAGGTGGCGCGACCGCTGACGGACAGGGTGGGCCTGTACCCCGCCCGGGCCTGGTACCAGTTCTCGTCCAGGGCCCGCAGCTGGGCGCGCTGGGCCTGGAGGGTCGGATTGGACGCGTAGGCCATGGCGATAGCCTCGGCCATGGTCTCACCAGAGGCCCCAGACGCCGGCAGCGACAAGGCCGCCAGAGAGACCGCAGCAAGCCAGTGGCTGCGATGACGCATGATCATCTCTTTTCCCCAAGTGCCGTTCGGCGAAACATCCGCCTATATGACCGGCGTTTTCCCCTCAGGCCAGTAGACCTGACCTTAAGGATTTTTCACCCGGACCTTACGATCCGGTTTCCAGGCGTCTGACCCGGCCTGGAGTCCGGGCGATTCAGAAGGCGAATCCGGCCTGGGGTTCCAAGCCAGGCAGGAAGGCGGGCGCAGAATCAAAGCCCGTGCGACGGCCAACGCCCTCGGCGGTCCTGAGGTAGACAACGGCGCGCCCGGCCGGGCCCTGCCGCTCGATGATCACCGCACGCCCGCCGACGGCCAGGACGGCAAGCCATGCCTCCGGAGCCTGGCCGACCGCGCCCTCGCAGACGAGCACATCAAAGGGACCCGCAGGTGGGCGGGCGAGGACCTCATCGTCGAACCGGGTGACCATCAGCCCGCAAGCCTCAAGAAGCGCAGCGGCGTAGGGCGCCGCGATGGCCAGGCCGGACTCCCCGGCGACCGGCGCGGCCAACTGAACAAGCTTGGCGACATCCCGCGGCCTCAGGAGCCGCCGCCCCGGTGCATACTCGGGTTCGACGTCAGCATAGGCCTGATATCCCCGGCCTGCGGGAAGGAAGGATTCCCGAGGGATCCGCCGCATGGCGTCCTGGATTCTCAAGTCGGTCACGTCAGCGGTCCGGACCTGGCTTTCCACCATGTTCAAGCGGGCTGCAGAGGTATCGTCCATCACGTCTCCGGTCGGCTGGAGGAAAGGGCGGCGACGCCCGGAGGGCCTCGCGGCCCGGGGCGCATATAAGGCTGCGGCCGCACCCAAGGCAATGCGGGCCGTCTCGGACATTGCCCCAGCCCCCGCCATCTGTTAGCGGTCCCCGGCCCGGCGCGGACCGGTGCGGCCTGATGGCGGAGTGGTGACGCAGCGGACTGCAAATCCGTGCACCCGAGTTCGATTCTCGGTCAGGCCTCCAAACTCTCTCTGTTCATGACTTCGCCGGCGACACCCCGCCTTAAGGTCAATTCGCCCGCCATCGAAGCCCTTCGGCCGGGCCTTGACCACTTGGCGCCGGATTGATGCGTTCCGTCCATTCACAGCATATGCAGAGGCTGTAATCTCGACTGATCCCTTAACCCGCCGTTTGGAACGGTGACATAGTTTGGATGGGTCGGGACTGAGGTGAAGAATGCGCCAGGGCGCCAACGTTGACCGGACCATGCGCGACCTCGGCGAGATCGAGAAGACGGCGTCGACGAGCCGTGTGCTGAACCTGATCGGGATCGGCGGCGTGGTCCGGAATGAGCCTGGCTATCTGGAACACCCGTTCTTTTCGTCCCCGCGACTGAACGAGAGTCTCATCATCAGGCACCGGCTCCGCTCAGACGAGGCGGGGCTTCTGCCCGATAACCGGAGCACGGGCACCAAGGTGATCCTGCCCTTCGAGCGGACAGACCTGAAAATCGGTGGGCGCTCCTTCCTGGTGGGCCAGAGGGGTTGGCGTGACGCCGTCGAGGATATCGGCGGGGCCTACCGCAATCCAGAGCGCGACATCCTGGTTCTGCTGTCGCTCAATGAGCTGCCTTCGCTGGATCCCTTCCTGGTGCGGGAACAGCTGAAGCGGCGTGGCCTGAATATCGCCTCCTGCTACTTCACGATCTCCGAAGCCGACATCGCGCGGATGCAGAGTTTCGTCGGGAGTCAGGTGGAGGTCCTGCTCGATATCACCCAACGCAACAGGTTCGACGGCTCCAGCTGGTCAAACCGGATGATCCGGTCCCTTCTTGCGCCGAAGCCCGGCGATTCGATCCATCCGATCCGGCTTGCCCTGCGCCTGGATCCCGAGGACTTCGAGGAAGGCGTCTTCTCCTGGAAGGGCTTCCTCTACTACCAGTGGGTTCTCAGCGAACTGCGACCACAGCTCGGGCCGTTCCTTCGTGAAATCCTGACCATGCGCACCTACGGGGCCCGCGATCGCCAGCTGAGCCGCCTCCTCGATGGGGCCAGGCGCCGGCTCGTGGATCGGGTCAACGAAGTGATGGAGGAGGTGATCGGTGCGATCCGGGTCTACGAAGCCGCCTTCAGTGACCTGACCCGGAACGGAAAACCCCTCGCCTTCGCGAACTTCCTTCGCCAGACGCCGGACATGTTCGTCCTTCTGGGCGAGAGGATCGGCGCCCTCTCGCATGTGGCGAGCTACTGGAGGTTCCGGTTCAAGGAGGGTTCCGACGAACCCATTCTCATGGATGAACTATTTGAGATTGTCCGCGACTTCGAATACACGCTGGGCGGCGATAACTGATCCATGATGCGCGTCGTTCCAAGCCTGCTTGATCGGTTCCCTAGGCCTTCACAAAGCCGTTTCGCTATCCTCCGCCCCTGGTCGGCGGTTCATGTGTTTGGGGAAGGGTAAAGTCATGCGGCAGGCGTCCACCGACAGATCGGTGCGTAACCTCGGGGCGTTGCAGAGGACGGCCTCGACCAGCCGGGTGCTCAACCTTGTGGCGATCGCCAACTCGCACAAGGGCGAGTCCGACTACCACACAAAGCCCTTCTTCACGACGCCGATCCTGAACGAGTGCATCGTCCTGAAGCACCGCATCCGGGCAGACGAGCGCTACGTCTTCGATGACGAGCGGCAGAACTCCACCAAGATCATCCTGCCCTTCGAGCGCGGCGACCTGCGCATGGGGGGACGCTCCTTCTTCGTGGGCCAGAGGGGATGGCGCGACATTGTTCGGCAGACCGGGGGCGATGAGCAGAACATCGAACGCGACATCCGCGTCATGAGCGCCGTCGACGAGATTCCATCCCTCGATCCCTTCCTGCTCCGGGAACACCTCAACCGTCGAGGGATTCAGATCGCCTCCTGCTACTTCGCCATATCGGAGGCCGACCTTGGGCGAATGCAGGATTTTGTGGCGATGGAGATCAATAACCTGATCCGCCTGACCTATGCCACTGCTGGTGAGGGCTCGAGCTACTCAAGCAAGCTTGTCCAAGTTCTGCTTTCGACCGAGATCAACGAGCACTTGGAACCGCTTCGAATCGCTCTTCGACTTGAGGGCGAGGACTACAAGGAAGGCGTTTTCAGCTGGAAGGGCTTCCTTTACTATAAGTGGGTCCTGAATGACCTCTGGCCCAAGCTGGTCGAAGTTCTGCGCGAAATGCCGCAGGTCCGGGTCACCGGGCACAAGGATGCCGACCTGATGGCCTATATCGACCGGACCCGGCGGCGCCTGGTGGAAACGGTCGACGCCAAACGGCGGGAAGTCACCGAAGCGTTGGACGTCTATGACCGCGCCTTCGCGGACCTGACCAAGAACGGCAAGCCCCTCGCCTTCCGGAACTTCCTTCTGCGGGCCCCAAAAATGTTCCTGATGCTGGGCGAGCGGATCGGCGTCATCTCGCACATCACGAGTTTCTGGCGCTACCGGTTTCCGGACGCCCGTTCCCTTGCGGCGCCCATCGACGAAGTCCTCGATATCCTCAAGGACTTCGAGCAGAATATCACAACGGTCGAAGAATAAGGCGCACGCCCCATGAGCTGGCTCGCAGGCGTCCTGACCCAGAGTGTCGGCGTCGTTGTGGGGCTCGGCATCGCCCTGATCCTACTGGTGCTGCTTGTCTATGACCTGACCCAGCAGAAGCATTCAGTCCTTCGGAACTTCCCGGTGATCGGGCACCTCCGCTACTGGCTGGAGCAGTTGGGCGAGTATTTCCGCCAGTACTTCTTCGCCAGCGACCGTGAGGAAATGCCCTTCAACAGGGCGACGCGGGCCTGGGTCTACCGGGAGGCGAAGAACGAAGGCGGCGCGGTCGGCTTCGGGTCGACAAATGATCGACGGGAGCCGGGGACCCTCTTGTTCGTGAACCATCCCTTTCCGGTTCTTGAGGAAGACAGGCTGCCCACCCCCCCGCTCCTGATCGGCGAGGGGGCATGCGAAAGCCCCTTCCTGGCCCGTTCCGTGGTGAACATCTCGGGCATGAGCTTCGGGGCGATCTCCAAACCCGCAGTCCAGGCCCTTTCCAGAGGCGCCGGGCTGGCTGGCTGCTGGATGGACACCGGAGAGGGCGGTCTTTCGCCCTATCACCTCGAAGGCGGCTGCGACCTGATCATGCAGATCGGGACCGCCAAGTACGGTGTCCGCAACCCCGACGGGTCTTTCTCGCCTGAGCGGGCGCGGGAGATCGCCCGCTCGGTGAAGGCCTTCGAGATCAAGCTCAGCCAAGGGGCGAAGCCCGGGAAGGGCGGCGTGCTTCCCGGGGCGAAGGTGACGCCCGAGATCGCCAGGATCCGGGGCATACCCGCGGGCGAGGATTCCATCAGCCCCAATCGACATCCGGACATCGCCGATATTGACCAACTCCTCGACCGGGTGTGCAGCCTGCGGGATCTGACAGGGCGGCCAGTCGGCGTGAAGACCGCCCTTGGCGACGAAAGCTTCATGACCGAGTTGTGCGAGGCCGTCCTGCGGAGAGGCGCTCAGGATGCACCGGACTTCCTCACCATTGATGGCGGCGAGGGCGGGACGGGAGCTGCGCCCCAGACCCTCATGGACCACATGAGCCTTCCGATTGCAGAGGCCCTGCCGATGGCCATTGACGCCCTTCGCGGCGCCGGCCTGAAGGACAGGGTGCGGGTCATCGCGTCGGGAAAGCTGGTCACCCCCGCCCGGGCGGCCTGGGCCCTCTGCACCGGCGCCGACTTCGTTCACTCGGCCCGGGGGTTCATGTTCGCCATAGGCTGCATCCAGGCGATGCGTTGCCACACCAATACCTGCCCTACCGGCGTGGCGACCCACAACCGCCGCCTCCAGAGAGGTCTGGTGGTCGAAGACAAGGCCACACGGGTCCTGAACTACGTGCAAAGCCTCAATCGGGAGATCGACATGATCGCCCACTCCTGTGGGTGCCGGCACGCCCGTGAACTGGGGCGACAGCATGTCCGTATCGTCGAGACGGCGGGGCGCAGCATTCCTCTCAATGTCCTTCATCCCGGAGCCTGAACCATGCTGACGGAAGTCGACCGACTGCTCGTGGCCACTCCCGACTCAGAGGCCGCGGGCGCCGCCTGGCGACGCATCCTCGGGGCGGAGGAGGTCCTGACGGAGCGCGCTCCCGCCCTCGGGGCGGTCCGGCGGGTCTTCCGGGTCGGTCGGTCCGACATCGAGTTCCTGGAGCCGGACGGTGCGGGGCCTATTGCCGACGCCCTTTCCCGCCGCGGTCGGGGGCATGTCTGGGCGGCAGGGGCCGCCTCTCCGGATCCTGGAGCCGTGGCGCAGACGGCCGAGGCGTCAGGCGCGGAGGTGGAGGCCGACGGTGATCGACGCGTCATCACCCTTGAGATCGAGGGGGCGCCGATCCGTTTTGTGATCTCACCCGAGGAAGAACGAGCGCCCGCCGGCCGGCTGGACTTCCTCTACGAAGCCACGGTCCTTGCCGCCGACCAGGCGGGCGCCGTGACCAAGATCAGGGACGCCTTCGGTCTGGATGAGACCGTCTTCACGACCATCACCTCGGAAATGTTCGGCTACACTGGTGTCCTGACCCTGTTCCGGGCTGGCCAGCTTCACCGGTTCGAGGTGATCACGCCCATCGACCGGGACAAGACCATGGGGCGCTACCACGCCCGCGAAGGCGCCTGCTTCTACATGGGCTTCGCCGAAGCCTCCGACCTGAAGGGCGTCGAGGAGCAGATCGCCCCTGGCGGGGTGACGATCGACCGGCCCGAGGGGCGCAGGGACGACCAGTCACCGGACCAGATCTGGATCCACCCTCCGACCCTTGGCGGGGTCATGCTGGGGATTTCCCGTCCAACCATGGCCTGGATGTGGTCGGGTCACCCGGAGCGCGTGACGCCCCTCTGAATGACCGGCGGCCGAGTTGACTTCCTCGGCTTCCGCGCCGCTGAATGGCGAAAAGCGCTGAGCGGGAGGACGAGATGACCGACTGGAGGATCGCCGACGTCTGGGAGGCCATCGCCGGCAAGACCCCTGACCGTCCCGCCCTGGTCCAGGGCGACCGGGTCATCACCTGGGGGCGGTTCGACGCGCGGGCAGACGCCCTGGCGGCGCTTCTGGCGGCGGGAGGGGTCAGCGCCGAGGCCAAGGTCGCCGCCTACCTCTTCAACGGGCCCGAGTACCTCGAGGTCTACTTTGCGGCCTTCAAGGCGGGCCTTGCCCCGATCAACACCAACTATCGTTATGGCGGCGAGGAACTCGTCTACCTGTTCGACAATGCTGACGCTGAGGTCGTGGTCTTCCACGCCGGGTTTACCGAGACCCTGGAGGCGATCCGGCCACGCCTGTCCAAGGTCAAGCTGTGGATCGCCGTCGCCGAACCTGGGCATCCTGCACCCGCCTGGGCGATGGACTATGAGGCTGCGGTTTCAGCCCCGCCAGAAGCGCGTCCGGCCAGATCGCCTTGGGGCCGCTCCGGCGACGACCTTCTTCTGCTCTACACCGGCGGCACGACCGGCATGCCCAAGGGTGTCATGTGGCGGCAGGACGATCTGTTCAACGTTCTCGGCGCCGGCGGCCAGGCGGCGCGCGGCGTGGAGCCGATCGAGAGCGTCCAGGGGGCGGCGGATCGGCTGGACCCAGAGGGGCCCCGCCCGCCGGTGACCCTCGTCTGCTGTCCGCTCATGCACGGGACCGGTCAGTTCTCGGCCTTCATCACGCTAAATCAGGGGGGCGCCGTGGCGACCCTTCCTTCACGCGGCTTCAATGCGGCGGAGCTCTGGAACGAGGTGGAGCGACTGCAGGCGGACGGCGTCGTCATCGTCGGCCTGGCCTTCTCGACACCCATGCTGGAAGCCCTTGAAGCGGAGCCAGGTCGATGGGACCTCTCGAGCGTCCGGTCCATCAGCTCCTCGGGGTCCATGTGGAGCCAGGAGAACAAGCGGGGCCTGCTCGCACACTGCACGAACGCCACGATCTTTGACTCCTTCGGTTCCTCGGAAGCGGTGGGGCTGGGCGCTTCCTCATCGACCCCTGGGGCCGAGGCGGCCACCGCGGCCTTTGTCCTGGGGCCTACGTGTGCGGTCTTCACCGAGGATGGACGCCGGGTCACGCCCGGGTCCGGTGAACGCGGCCTGGTGGCGGTAAGCGGCTTCCTGCCGATGGGCTACTACAAGGACCCCGAGAAGAGCGCCAAGACCTTCCTGACCTTCGAGGGCCAGCGCTGGTCGGTTCCGGGCGACTGGGCCGAGGTCAATGAGGACGGGACGCTCAAACTGCTCGGACGCGGCTCCCAGTGCATCAACACCGGCGGAGAGAAGGTCTTCCCCGAAGAGGTCGAGGAGGCTCTGAAGACTCACCCGCACGTCCGGGACGCCGTTGTGGTGGGGGTTCCCGACGCCCGGTTTGGCGAACGGATCTGCGCGGTCGTCGAGCCGGACGGCGCATGTGAACTGGAACTGGCCGATCTCTCCGCCCATGTCCGCGGACGACTCGCCGCCTACAAGGCGCCGCGGGAACTCGTGGTGGTCGACAGTATTGGCCGGGCTCCCAACGGCAAGGTGGACTACAAGGCCTCCCGTGCGCGCGCGCTCAAGGCCCTGGGCCTCTCGGGATGAGACTCCCACCTGGCACGCCCCTGACGGCCGGGGACTGATGATCGGATCAGGGTGCGCCCTGCTCTTTCGAACGGGTCCCTTCTTCCGTCAGGCGGTGCTGTCGAAAGGAAGAGCGCTCTAGCGATCGAGCTTGGCGACCATGGCGTTGAGGCTGTCAAGAATCTGCTGACTGCCTTTTGCATCCAGCCCGGTGCGATGCAGGAGCTTCATCGAGGCGATATGAACCTGGATAGCCTGCGGATTGCGCCGGCCCGTCTCGCCCGCCTGGTCGATCAACTCGCAAAGGGAACGCGCCACCTCCGCCAGCGCGGGGTAGGGCATGACAGCACAGAGCGTCACAACGTCCGAGGCCAGCCGATACATTTCCTCAGGATCACCCTTCGGGTCGGCGAAGAGCGCTTCGATGCGCGCGATACACATGTCGATCTGGTCAAGGCACACTTCGGTCTGGCTGGCGATGACAGCCTCCCCGCGCTTGAGAGCCTCGCTGACATGGATGCCACCGGGCTCCTTGATCATGCTCGAAAGACGGGTCTTGACCCGGAACTTGCGGACTTCGCTCACGCCATGGTCTCCTGGGATGTCGCCTCGGTGGCGGAGTCTTCTGGGGTCTCGGCAGCTTCTGCGGCCTCTATGTCCTCCCGTCTGCGCCCCGTCCCGAATTCGGCGGGCGGGCCAGACTTCCGGAAGCGGCGATCGGGACCAATGAAGGTCTCAGTCTCGATAAACATGCGGGTCGACTGGGCGACCCAGATGATGCGTTCCAGGATGATCTTGGGCGTCAAGGGCTTGGCGACGATGAAGTTAGCTCCGCAGTCCCGGGCCTTGGTCACCTGGCTCCGGCGGGTGTGGGCGGTCACGACGATGGCCGGAGTGAGCCGGGTCTGCTCCTCCGGGGAGCGGCGCAGCCAGCGGATGAACTCGTAGCCGTCCACGCCCGGCATCTGTGCGTCCGTCAGAATGAGATCGTAGACAGAGTCTCCGCAGGCTTCCTTGGCCTCTTCGACGCTGGTCGCCCGCCGGAACTTCCGCATGCCGAACCCGTCGAGGACCCCGCAAAGCAGTTCCACGGATTGCATATTGTAGTCGACAACCAGGACGCTGGCGCTGGAGAGGTTGATCCTGGCGGATCCGTTCATGATTAAGTCTCCGTCGACCTCTTGGGCGGCGAGCAGGGGGAATGATGACGAGCGCGCGTAAATGGTTGGTTCTGTATCAAGGTTTCCCGGACATTAGCCATATCGCACATATCTGAGACACGCTAACCGGGTTAGGAGTACCTGTCCCTCTGTGCGGAAGACCCAGCATGCGCTCCATCCTCTGGCTGTGCCTCTCCCTCATGCTCCTGGGGCCCGCCGCCGCCTGGGCCTCGCCCGAAGCCGAGGTCGCCCGGTTGTCGTCGGATCGGCGGTTCACCGCGGCGCAGAAGGTCCTCGAGGCCGAACACGATCGCACCGTCGCGGATATCATCAGGCTGACACAGATCCCGGCGCCGCCTTTTGGAGAGACCGAAAGGGCGAACGCGGTCCGGACCGACTTCGAGGCCCTCGGGCTCAGGAATGTCATGATCGACACCGAAGGCAACGTCACCGGTGTGCGCCCGGGCCGACGCACGGAGGGAAAGGGGCCCTTCGTCGTGGTCGCGGCCCACCTCGACACTGTCTTCCCCGCCGGGACCGACGTGACGGTGCGGCGTGAAGGCTGGCGGCTGTCGGCGCCAGGGGTGGGTGACAACACCCGCTCCGTCGCGACCCTTCTGGCCTGGATCCGGGCCATGGACGCCGCCGGCCTGAAGACCGAGACAGACCTCCTTTTTGTCGGGAATGTGGGTGAGGAGGGCCTCGGCGATCTGCGGGGCGTGAAGCACCTCTTCCTGAAGGGGCCCTATGCGGGTCGGATCGCCGCCTTCTTCTCGGTGGATGGATCTGATCCCACCGGGATGGTGACCCGAGGGGTCGGCTCCAAGAGGTACCGGGTCACCTTCACCGGCCCGGGCGGACACAGCTATGGCGCCTTTGGCATCGTGAACCCGATGGCCGCGATGGCGGACACCGTAGGCAGCCTCTATGCCCTGTCCCCCCCGTCCGACCCCAAGACCACCTATTCCGCCAGCGTCGTCGGCGGCGGGACGAGCGTGAACTCCATCCCCGCCTCGGTCTTCCTCGAAGTCGACCTGAGGTCCGAGGCGCCAGCGGCGCTCGCCGAGCTCGACCGGAACTTCAAGAAGGCCGTCGAGAAGGCCGTGGCGAAGGAGAACTCCGCCCGCTCCACATCCTACGGGGCGATCCAGGCCGATCTTGGCGTGATCGGAGAAAGACCAGCAGGCCGGACATCACCTGACAGCCGGATCGTGCGGATCACCCGCGCAGCCATCATCGACCGGGGCTTCTCCGCCGAGGAAGAAACGTCCTCGACGGACTCCAACATCCCCATGAGCCTGGGGATAGAGGCGGTGACCATAGGCGCCGGCGGGCGTGGCGGCCGGGCGCATGCGCCCGACGAATGGATCGACGTCGAGCCTGTCGAGATGGTCCGCGGGATGTCTGCGGGCCTGCTGGCGATCCTCGCCCAGGCCGGCGTCCGCTGACCCTCAGAGCCCGAGAACCAGTCTCGCCATGATGTCGCGCTGGATCTCGTTCGACCCGCCGTAGATCGATCCCGCGCGGTTATTGAGATAACGGGCCATGCTGGTGAGACCATGCTCTGGACCCACGAAGTCCTGCCCGGCGTCAGGAGCCCTCGCCGTCATCTGGTCGACGGCGGCGTAGGCTGCGATCCCCTCAATCGCGAGTTCATCCAGCTTCTGCATGGTCTCCGTACCCTGGGTCTTCAGCATGGAGGATGCGGGCCCGGGGTTTCGGCCTGAGGCGAGCTCCGCCAGGACGCGATGCTCTGTCATCTCCACAGCATCGAGGATGACCCCCACGGCCGCCAGACGTGACCGGAACCCGGGGTCATCGATCAGGGCGCCGCCATCATCGCCGCGCTCCGCCCGCGCCAACGCCAGGAGACGCTCATAGCTGACCTTGAGCCCAGCTGCAGACCCCCCGCCGCGCTCGAACTCCAGGAGATACTTGGCGACGGTCCAGCCCTGGTTCTCGTCCCCGACCCGGCCCGATACCGGGACGCGGACATTATCGAAGTAGACCTGGTTGACCTCATGCTCTCCCGCCAGGGTGATGATCGGACGGACCGAGACCCCGGGGGTCTGCATGTCGAGCAGAAGGAAGGTGATCCCCGCCTGCGCCTTGCCATCCGTCCGGGTCCGTACGAGGCAGAACATCCGGTTGGCCCAATGGGCATGGGTGGTCCAGATCTTGGTCCCGTTCAGGACGTAGTCCTCGCCGTCGCGTTCTGCGCGGAGCTGGAGGGCGGCGAGGTCGGAGCCGGCCCCCGGCTCTGAATATCCCTGGCACCAGTAGTCTTCTCCCGAGAGGATCCGGGGCAGGTAGTGGGCCTTCTGGTCCTCGGTTCCGTAACCCATGATCACCGGGCCGACCATCTTCAGCCCCATGGGCGCCAGGCTGGGGGCTCCGGCTCGGGCGCACTCCGCAGCAAAGATGTAGCGCTGCATCTCGCTCCAGCCCGGGCCGCCATAACGCACGGGCCAGGCAGGGGCGACCCACCCCCTGCCATGCAGGATCTTCTGCCATGCAAGGCTATAGGTCTTGTCCATGAAGACGCTGGTGGCCCGGCGCCCCGCCCGCCTGAGCTCAGCTGTGAGGTTCTCGTCGAGAAAGGTGCGGACCTCGTCGCGGAAGGCCAGATCCTCGGCAGACAGGTCCAGGTGCATCACGCTTCCTCCAGATGAGCGGCAGATCGTCGGCCGCCGGCCCCTGGGGAAATCAAGCCCGCAAACCCCCTAGACCGCTCGCTGCAGCTCCTGTTTGACCCTCTCGGCCAAGGTCTTGATATCTATGGGCTTGGCCAGGAAGGAAACGTTCGCCTCACCTTCCAGAAGGTTGGAGAACTCGGCCTCGGCATAGCCTGAGATGAACATGACGGGGGCGCCGGCCAGGTAGTCGCGCGCCGCACGCAAGAGCTCCGGCCCCTGCATCCCAGGCATGACGACATCGGAGATCATGAGGTCGATCTCCCCGGCATGCGCTTCCGCAAGGTCGAGGGCCTCCTCGCCGCTAGCGGCCTCGATCACCTCATAGCCCCGTGCGCGCAGGAGCTTGGCGGCCACGCTACGGACAGCGTCCTCGTCCTCGACAAACAGGATAC
>JADBZH010000114.1 GCA_020402585.1 Phenylobacterium sp.
CCAAGCGCTTCGGCCGGATGGTCGCTGTCGACAACCTCTCCCTGACCATCGACGAGGGCGAGTTCTTCTGCCTGCTTGGTCCGTCGGGCTGCGGCAAGACCACCCTCCTGCGCATGCTCGCCGGGTTCGAGACCCCCACCGAGGGCCGCATCCTGATCGACGGGCAGGACATCTCCAACGTGCCGCCCAACCGGCGGCCGGTGAACATGGTCTTCCAGTCCTATGCGGTCTTCCCGCACATGAGCGTGGCTGACAACGTGGCCTACGGACTGAAAATCGACCGCGTCCCGGGGGCGGAGCGCGACCGGAGGGTCGAAGAGGCCCTCGACCTGGTGCAGCTGGGCGGCCTGGGCGGGCGCAAGCCGGACCAGCTCTCTGGCGGGCAACGCCAGCGCGTCGCCCTGGCCCGGGCCCTGGTCAAGCGCCCGAGGGTCCTCCTGCTGGACGAGCCCCTCTCGGCCCTCGACGCCAAGCTGCGCGACCAGATGCGCACCGAGCTCAGCTCCCTGCAGGAGACCGTCGGCATCACCTTCATCATGGTCACCCACGATCAGGACGAGGCCCTGGCCCTGGCCAGCCGATGCGCGGTCATGAATCGCGGCCTCTTGCAGCAGGTGGCGACGCCCAACGATCTCTACGAGTTTCCGGGCAGCCGGTTCGTGGCCGACTTCATCGGTTCGGTGAACCTGTTCGAGGGCGTCCTTGCGGTGGATGAACAGGATGAAGCGGTGATCCGTTCACCGGAACTGCCCACGGACATCTACCTCGACCACGGCGTCACGGGCGCCAAGGGGACCACCGTCTGGGCCGCCCTGCGGCCAGAGAAGATCGAGCTGCACAAGTACGTTCCCGGGCAGCCCCCGCCGGTCCTGGACGACTCCCCCGCCGGCGCCAACCTGGTGCGGGGCGTCATCCGCCATGAATCTTACCTGGGGAGCGAGAGCACCTACGAGGTGGAGATCGCCGGCGGCCGCCGGGTCAAGGTGCTCAGGTCCAACCTGACCCGCTGGGACCAGGAGGACTTCATCCTGGGCGAAGAGGTGTGGCTCGGCTGGCACGCCTGTTCGCCCGCCGTCCTCCTGAACTGACATGGTCCGTCCTGTCGCCGGCATCATCTGCTGCACCCGCACAGTCGGGATTGAGCCCGCCCAGGCGGTGATGAACCGCTATGTGGCCTCGGCCATGGCCTTCGCCGACGCCGCCGCCCTCCTGATCCCCTCCATGCCGCAATACATGCGGGCCTTGGACGTGGCCGGGCGGCTGGACGGCCTGCTCTTGACCGGCAGTCCCTCCAACCTCGACCCCTCGGCCTACGGGGAGGCGGCGGATGACGCCCCAGGGCCCTTCGATCCGGCACGCGACTCCATGACGGGCGACCTGATCCGCGCCATGCTCGACCTGGGCCGTCCGGTCTTCGGCATCTGCCGCGGCTTCCAGGAGCTGAACGTGGCCTTCGGCGGCAGCCTGCGGCGGGATGTCTCCGAGCACCCCGACCTCCTGAAGCACCACGCCCCGGACGAGGTGGGCTTCAACGAGATGTTCGACCACGTCCACGATGTGGCCCTGACGCCGGGCGGGGTCCTGGCCGCCGCCCTGGGGGAGGACCGGATCCGGGTCAATTCCGTCCACTACCAGGGGGTTTCCCGGCTGGGCGACGGGCTGAGCGTCGAGGCCCGGGCCGATGACGGCGTGGTGGAAGCCTTCTCGGCGCGGGTGAACGCCGCCCCGGTCCTCGCCGTCCAGTGGCACCCCGAATGGCGGACAGGCGAAAATCCGCAAAGTCAGGTATTCTTCAATGTCTTCGGGCGGGCCCTCCGGGGCGAACCGCTTGTCCGCTGATCCGCTTCAGGAGTTCCCCGCGTGACCGTTCCGATCCGCAACCACGATATCGCCGAGCTTCGCCGGCTGGACCTGGCGCACCATCTGCCGGCCCAGGCCGACCACAGGCTGATCGCCAGCCTCGGCGGCAGCCGGATCATCACCCGGGCCGAGGGCAGCACCATCTTCGACGGAGAGGGAAACGCCATCCTCGACGGCATGGCGGGACTCTGGTGCGTGAATGTGGGCTATGGCCGCGAGGAGCTGGCCAAGGCCGCCTATGACCAGATGCTCGAGCTGCCCTACTACAACACCTTCTTCCGGACGGCGACGCCGCCGCCGGTGAAGCTGGCGGCCCGCATCGCCAGCAAGATGGGCGGCCACCTGAGCCACGTCTTCTTCAACTCCTCGGGCTCCGAGGCCGTCGACACGGTCTTCCGCCTGGCCCGCCACTACTGGAAGCTGAAGGGCCAGCCCCAGCGTCGCATCTTCATCAGCCGGTGGAACGCCTACCATGGCTCCACCGTGGCGGGGGTGTCGCTGGGCGGCATGAAGGCCATGCACGCCCAGGGCGACCTGCCGGTGCCGGGCGTCGAGCACGTGATGCAGCCCTATCTCTTCGGCGAGGGCTTCGGCGAGGACCCCGACGCCTTCGCCGCCCGCGCCGCCCAGGCCATCGAGGACAGGATCCTCGAGGTCGGCCCCGAGAACGTCGCCGCCTTCATCGGAGAGCCCGTCCAGGGCGCCGGCGGGGTCATTATCCCGCCTGAGGGTTACTGGCCCCGGGTCGAGGCCATCTGCCGCAAGTACGGCATCCTGCTGGTCTGCGACGAGGTCATCTGTGGCTTCGGGCGGCTGGGTCAGTGGTTCGGCCACCACCACTACGGCGTGAAGCCGGACATGATCTCCATGGCCAAGGGCCTGTCCTCAGGCTACCTGCCGATCAGCGCCACCGGGGTGGCCGACCACATCGTGGCCGAGCTGCGCGAGAAGGGCGGCGACTTCGTCCATGGCTACACCTATAGCGGCCACCCGACCGCCGCCGCTGTGGCCCTGGCCAACCTCGACATCATCGAGCGCGAGGGCCTGGTGGAGCGCACCCGCGACGATACGGGCCCCTACCTCGCCCGCGCCCTGGCCACCCTCAACGACCATCCCCTGGTGGGTGAGACCCGCTCCCTCGGCCTCATCGGGGCGGTGGAGATCGTCCGCGAGCCGGGGACCAACAAGCGGTTCCTGGACAAGGAGGGCGAGGCGGGTCCGGTGGTGCGCGACATCTGCATCCGCAACGGCCTGATGGTCCGCGGCATCCGCGACTCGATCGTCTGCTGCCCGCCCCTGATCATCACCCATGCCGAGATCGACCGGCTGGTTTCCATCATCCGCCGGTCTCTCGACGAAGCCGAGCCCATCCTGCGGGCCTTGAAGCCGGAGGCGGGAGGATGAGCTCCCGCAAGAAGCGTCCGCCCCCGGGCTCCCGGGAGAAGCGTGGCGTCGCCTCCCTGGAGGCGGCCGGCCCCTGGCTGGCGCGGCAGTCCATCGATGAAATCGAGTGCGTCGTGCCCGACCTGGCCGGCGTGGCGCGGGGCAAGATCATGCCCGTGCGCAAGTTCCTGGGCGCCCCGTCCATGAACCTGCCCTTGGCGGTCTTCTACCAGACCATTACCGGCGACTTTCCCGAGGTGATGGGAACGATTTCGGCGGTGCAGTCGGACACCGACATCTTCCTGAACCCGGACTTCGCCACCCTGGCCGTCGTGCCCTGGGCGCAGGATCCGACCGCCCAGGTCATCCATGACGCCTTCCATCCCGACGGCCGACCGGTCCAGGAGGCGCCCCGGCAGGTGCTGCGGCGGGTGCTGGACCTCTACCGCGACCGGGGCTGGACCCCGGTGGTCGCGCCGGAGCTGGAGTTCTACCTGGTCGACAAGAACACCGACCCGGACTACCCGCTGCGCCCGCCGATCGGCCGGTCGGGACGCCCCGAGACGGGCCGACAGGGCTATTCCATCTCCGCCGTCAACGAGTTCGATCCCCTCTTCGAGGACATGTACGAGTACTCCGAGGCCCAGGGCCTGGAGATCGACACCCTGATCCACGAGAGCGGGGTGGCCCAGATGGAGATCAACCTGCGGCACGGCGATCCGCTGGAACTCGCCGACCAGGTCTTCATGTTCAAGCGCACCATCCGCGAGGCGGCGCTGGAGCACGACATCTACGCCACCTTCATGGCCAAGCCGATGGCGGGCGAGCCCGGCAGCGCCATGCACATCCACCAGTCCATCCTGGACGCCGACGGACGGCCCCTGTTCTCGGACCGCAAGACGGGCGAGGCCACGCCCGCCTACCTGTCCTTCATCGCCGGCCAGCAGCGCTACCTGCCGGCCATCATGGCCATCCTGGCGCCCTACGTGAATTCCTACCGGCGCATCGCCCGGGGCACGGGGGCGCCGGTCAATACCCAGTGGGGCCACGACAACCGCACCTGCGGCCTGCGGGCGCCGCCCTCCGACCCGGCCAACCGGCGACTGGAGAACCGCATCCCCTCGTCCGACGCCAATCCCTACCTGGCCATCGCCGCGGTCCTGGCGACGGGATGGCTGGGCATGACCCAGGGCCTGACCCCCACCGCTCCGGTGGAGACTGACGCCTCGGCCCTGGGCATCGACCTGCCGCGCAACCTCCTGGAGGCCCTGGTCCTGTTCGAGCAGTGCGATCCCCTGCGGGACGCCCTGGGCGAGGTCTTCTGCGGGGCCTACGCCACGGTGAAGCGGGCCGAGTACGAGACCTTCATGCAGACCATCAGCCCCTGGGAGCGCGAGTTCCTCCTGCTGAACGTCTGACGGCCCGCCATGCGCAATGACGGCCACCCCAAGGGCTCCTGGTACGCCGCGACGGCCGCCGTGCGCCTGCCGGAGCTGCCGGCGCCCGAGGGCGATGTCCGCACCGGGGTCTGCATCGTCGGCGCAGGCTTCACCGGCCTGGGGGCCGCCCTGGCCCTGGCCCGGGCCGGGGTCTCCTGCCTGGTGCTGGAAGCGGCCCGGGTCGGGTCGGGCGCCTCGGGGCGCAATGGGGGCCAGGCCCATCCCGGGCATCGCCAGGACCAGGCCTGGCTGGAGGCCCGGGTGGGCGCCGCTGAGGCCCTGCGGCTCTGGAAGCTGGCGGAATCCGCGCGGGCGCACCTCGCCGATCTTCTCGCCGACGTCGCGCCGGAGGCGGGCTACCAGCCCGGCCTGATCGCGGCCCGCCACCGGCCGGGCGGGGAGGGGGCGGACGCGGCCCACATTGATCACATGGCCCGGGTCTATGGCTGCGAGGCCCTCAGCCTCATCTCCCGGGACGCCCTTGCCGCGGACCTGGGGACCGACGTCTACCACGGCGGCGTCCTCGACCGCGACGGCGGCCACCTGCACCCCCTCAACCTCGCCCTCGGCATGGCCAGGGCCGTCCTGGCCGCCGGCGGACGGATTTGCGAGCAAGCACCCGCCCTGTCCTGGACCCGGCGGGGCGGGGCGATCGAGGTGACGACCCCTGCCGGCCGCATCGTCTGCGACCGGCTCATCCTGACCGGCGACGGCTACCTCACCGACATCGCCGGGGCGGCCCGGGACCGGGTCATGCCGATCAACAACTTCGTCCTCGTCACGGAGCCCCTGGGCGATCGCGCCGACCGGATCCTGCGCAGCGGGGCCGCGGTCGCCGATACCCGCTTCGTGGTGAATTACTTCCGCAAGACCGCCGACGGACGGCTCCTGTTCGGGGGCGGCGAGACCTACCGCCAGACCTATCCCGCCGACCTCGCCGGCTATGTCCGGCGCAGCCTCGTAAAGATCTATCCGGACCTGGCGGGCATCCGCATCACCCACGCCTGGGGTGGCTCGGTGGGGGTGACCCTGCACCGTACGCCCCTAGTCTCCTCACCCGCGCCGGGCGTCTCCCTGGCGGCGGGATATTCGGGGCAGGGGGTCCTGCTGGCCCCCTTTGTCGGCGACCTCCTGGGGCGCGCGGCGATGGGGGATGAGGTGGCGTCCGAGGCCCTGGAGGCTCTGGGCCGGCTGCCTGCCCCGGCCTTTCCCGGCGGGCGCTGGCTGCGCCGGCCCCTGACCATCGCCGGCCTGACCTGGTACGCCTTGCGCGACCGGCTTTGAACCGCCCTCGCCCCCGGCCGCCGGAGTGTGCTAAGGGCGCGGCGACATGACCACCCCGCTCAGCCGAATCCGCAACTTCTCGATCGTGGCCCACATCGACCACGGCAAGTCGACCCTGTCCGACCGCCTCATCCAGGAGACGGGCGCGCTGACCCAGCGCGAGATGACCGAGCAGGTCCTCGACAACATGGACATCGAGCGCGAGCGGGGCATCACCATCAAGGCCCAGACCGTGCGCCTGGACTACAAGGCCCGGGACGGCGAGACCTATGTCCTGAACCTGATGGACACCCCCGGCCACGTGGACTTCGCCTATGAGGTCAGCCGCAGTCTGGCCGCCTGCGAAGGCTCCATCCTGGTGGTGGACTCCAGCCAGGGGGTCGAGGCCCAGACCCTGGCCAACGTCTACCAGGCCATCGACAACAACCATGAGATCGTCCCGGTCCTGAACAAGATCGACCTGCCCGCCGCCGACCCCGACCGGGTCCGCGAGCAGATCGAGGACGTGATCGGCATCGACGCTTCCGACGCCGTCCTGTGTTCGGCCAAGACCGGGCAGGGGATCGCCGACGTCCTGGAGGCGGTGGTCACCCGCCTGCCGCCCCCCAAGGGGGACCCCGACGCCCCCCTCAAGGCCCTCCTGGTCGACGCCTGGTACGACCCCTACCTGGGCGTGGTGGTGCTGGTGCGGGTCATGGACGGGCGCCTGCGCGCCGGCATGAAGGTCCGGATGATCAACGCCGGCGCCGTCCACCAGGTCGACCGCATCGGCGTCTTCAAGCCCAAGCAGACCGAGGTCGACGAACTGGGCCCCGGCGAGATCGGCTACATCACCGCCCAGATCAAACAGGTGGCCGACGCCGCCGTGGGCGACACCATCACCGAGGAAAAGCGCCAGACCACCACCCCCCTGCCGGGCTTCCGCGTCGCCCAGTCGGTGGTCTTCTGCGGCCTCTTCCCGGTGGACGCCGCCGACTTCGAGGACCTGCGCGCCGCCATCGGCCGACTGCGCCTGAACGACGCCAGCTTCACCTACGAGATGGAGACCTCCGCGGCCCTGGGCTTCGGCTTCCGCTGCGGCTTCCTGGGACTCCTGCACCTGGAGATCATCCAGGAGCGGCTGTCGCGCGAATTCGACCTCGACCTGATCGCCACCGCCCCCAGCGTGGTCTACCGGATCACCCTGACCAACGGCGAGGTCCTGGAACTCCACAACCCCGCCGACATGCCGGACCCGGTGAAGATCGACACCATCGCCGAGCCCTGGATCAAGGCCACCATCCTGACGCCCGACGAGTATCTCGGCGCCGTGATCAAGCTCTGCCAGGACCGCCGCGGCGTGCAGCGCGAGCTGTCCTATGTCGGCAGCCGGGCCATGGTGATCTACGACCTGCCCCTGAACGAGGTGGTCTTCGACTTCTACGACCGGCTGAAGAGCGTCTCCAAGGGCTACGCCTCCTTCGACTACCAGGTCGAGGACTACCGGGTCGGCGACCTGGTCAAGATGAGCATCCTGGTCAATGCCGAGCCCGTCGACGCCCTGTCCATGCTGGTCCACCGCGACCGGGCCGAGGCCCGGGGCCGGGGCATGGTCGAGAAGATGAAGGACCTGATCAACCCGCACATGTTCCAGATCCCGCTGCAGGCGGCGATCGGCGGCCGGATCATCGCCCGCGAGACCATCCGCGCCCTGCGCAAGGACGTCACCGCAAAGTGCTATGGCGGCGACATGAGCCGCAAGCGCAAGCTCCTGGACAAGCAGAAGGCCGGCAAGAAGCGCATGCGCCAGTTCGGCAAGGTCGACATCCCCCAGGAAGCCTTCATCGCCGCCCTGAAGATGGACGCAGATTAGAGGCGCAGGGGCGGCTCAGCTGACCCCCTCCGCCGCGCTGCGCGCGCCACCTCCCCTTGGGGGGAGGAATAAGAGCGCCAATTGCTCCCCCAAGGGGGAGCTCCCGGCGAAGCCGGGAGAGGGGGTCTGCTGAGACGCCGTTGACCCCCTCCGGCCCGGGGCCTTGCCCCGATCCACCTCCCCCTGGGGGGAGGAATGAAACGGCGCCAGTTGCTCCCCCAAGGGGGAGCTCCGACCGAAGGTCGGTGAGGGGGTCAACAGCGGTTAGGTCTGGCCTTACGGCGTGAACCGCACGTCCCGCGCCCGTTCCGCGGCCGCCAGGGCGGCGGGCGCCCCGGCGCCGATCTCCAGCAGGGCGAGGCCGTCGACGGCGGCGAGGATGAGGCCCGCCGTGGCCCTGCGGCGTTCGGGGTCCTCGATGTCCAGCCGGCTCTCGATCCAGGCCAGGAAGCCGGCGGTGACCTGCCCCGCGATGTCGGCGAAGGGCGCCTCGCCCCGGGCGGCGGCGGCGATAACCTCCATCCACAGGGCCATGAAGGGCCGCACCTCGGCCCCGGTGACCATCTGCGCCGCCTCGGCCAGCAGGCGCTCCGGCGCCAGGCGCTCGCCCGCCGTCACCGAGGCCTCGAGCCGCTGGCCCAGCTGGCTCGTCACCTGGGCCATGGCCTCGCTCAGCGCCTCGGCCTTGTCCTTGAAATAGTAGAGCAGCATGCGGTCCGAGACCCCCGCCGCCGCCGCCAGCTGCCGGACACTGGCGCGCGACAGCCCGGTGGCCAGCAGGTGCCCCGCCAGCCGCTCCGTCACCCTGCGCCTCTGTTCCTCGCGGATGGTCATCACGTCCTCTTGTAGCGACCGCTACAATATGCCACGAATGTAGCGACCGCTACATTCCGGAGTCCGGGCCATGACCCTCTTCCGTCTCTTCCTCATCGCCGCCCTGGGGATCATCACCGCCTATACCGCGGTCGTGATGGCAAATCACGGGTTCAACCTCTTCCCGGCCTTCTTCGGCGACATGGCCGCCATGGGTTGGGCGGGGCAGTTCAACCTGGACTTCATGTTCATGCTGGTCCTGTCCGCCCTCTGGACCGCCTGGCGCAACGGCTTCTCTGCCGGCGGGCTGGGCCTGGCCGTCGTGGCCTTCTTCGGCGGTATGCCCTTCCTCTGCATCTACCTGCTCTTCCTGATCGCCCGGACGGGCGGCGACATGCGGCGCATCCTCCTGGGCGACGCCCCGCGCCTGACCCTCTCGACCCTCGCACACGGAGACCGCCCATGACCGCCCCCACCGATCCCGCCGCCGTCGTCGACGCCTTCCTGGCCGCCATGGAGGCCAAGGACTACGCCGCCGCCGCGCCCTTCGTGGCTGAGGACTGCCGGTATGAGAACATGAACGCCCCGGGCACGGTGCATGTGGGCCCGGCCGGGGTGGTGGGCTTCCTGGAGCCCTTCTTCGCGCCAATCTCAAAGAACGAGTTCCACGTCCTGCGCCGGGCCGTCGCCGGACCGGTGGTCTTCATCGAGCGCCTGGACCGCCACCTGTTCGGGTCGAAGTGGGTGGAACTGCCGGTCACCGGCGTGTTCGAGGTCAAGGAGGGCAGGATCGTCTTCTACCGGGATTACTTCGACGCCCAGGTCCTGACCTCCCAACTGGCGGGGTAGGCGCCGCGAGACGCCGCGCCCCTCTGGCGTTTTGCCCTGCCTGCGCGCATATGGGACCCATGAGCCAGAGCCCCGCCTTCTTCCCCGCCTTCTCTCGCGGCCTTCGCGGCCACTGCCCCCACTGCGGCGAGGGGCGGATGTTCCAGACCTACCTGAAGGTGAACCCGGCCTGCCCGGCCTGCGGCGTTGACCTGGCGAGGTATCCGGCCGACGACGGCCCGGCCTATTTCACCATCCTGATCGTCGGCCACCTGGTCATCGTGCCCATCCTGTTCATTCCCTGGGTCTGGCAGGGGCCGACCCTGGTCACCGTGCCGGTGACCCTGAGCTTCCTGGCGGTCGTGACCCTGGGCTTGCTGCCGATCGTCAAGGGCGCCTTCATCGGGCACATGGCCTACCTGCGCGCCACCTCCGACCAGGCGGAACGGCATACGGCCGACCAGGCCTGAGCGAGCCCGGCTGGTCGCCCTGCGCCTGCGCGACGCCCAGAGGCGGAGCCTGATCCTCGAGGGCTAGGCTCTGGGTCCATGTGAGCGGTTCACCGGGTGTCGCTCTGAGGCGGCATCTGCACCCCAATTCCTCCTCCCAGATGGAGGTGGACCCCGCAGCGGGCCGGAGGGGATCAGCTGAACCGCCGTTGACCCCCTCAGTCAGCTTCGCTGACAGCTCCCCCTTGGGGGAGCAATTGGGTCCGTAATTCCTCCCCCCAGGGGGAGGTGGACCGCGCAGCGGGCCGGAGGGGGTCTGCTGAGGCGCCGTTGACCCCCTCATCGACGTCGTCACCTATACAGCAGGCGGCGAGAGCCCCAGCTCGGCCCGCGCCTTGCGCGTGAGCTTGGCGGCGACCAGGGCATGGGCGGCGGCCAGCCAGCCGCGCACCTCTTCGGCGCCCAGGTCTTCCAGCGCCTCAAACGCCACCCACTTGGCCCGTGCCAGATAGGGCGCCGGCCGGGCCCGCCCCGTCTCGACCAGCACGGCGTAGGCGATGTCGCTGACCTTGATCGACAGGGCCCCTTCCAGGGTCCTGAGGGCGAAGACGCGCCCGCCCACCTTGTAGACGTCGGCGCCGCCCCACTGGATGACCTTTTCCGTCGCCGGCAGGGCCAGGGCGGCGGCCTCGAAGGCCTCCGGGCTCACGCCTTCACGCCCACTCCGATGGGGCAGGCCACGCCCGTGCCGCCGACGCCGCAATAGCCGTCGGGCACCTTGGCCAGGTATTGCTGGTGGTAGTGCTCGGCATAGAAGAAGGCCGGCGCCGGGGCGATCTCGGTGGTGATGGCGCCGAAGCCCCGGACCGACAGAGCGCCCTGGTAGGCGGCCAGGGAGGCGCGCGCGGCGGCCTCCTGTCCGGCGTCGAAGGCGTAGATCCCCGACCGGTACTGGCTGCCGATGTCATTGCCCTGGCGCATCCCTTGCGTGGGATCGTGGCCCTCCCAGAACACCTTGAGCAGGCCCTCAAAGGAGATGACCGAGGGGTCGAAGTGCACCAGCACCGCCTCGGTGTGGCCGGTCCGGCCGGTGCAGACCTCCTCGTAGGTGGGGTTGGGGGTGAAGCCATTCACATAGCCGACCGCCGTGGCGACGACGCCGGGGGTCTGCCAGAACTTGCGCTCCACGCCCCAGAAGCAACCCATGGCGAAGAGGGCGAGCTGCAGGCCCGGGGCGAAGGGCCCCTTCAGAGGCTGGCCGGTGACGAAGTTGACCGCCGCCGTGGGGATGGCGTCGGGCCGGCCGGGCAGGGCGGTGGCGGCGGTGGGCATGTCGGGCGACTTGCGCAGGAAGACCATGCGAGGCTCCTTCAGGGGGCGGTGGCGGTGCGTAACCTCCAAGATAGGCCCGCCCGCCGCCGATTGCACCTGCCGCCTTGCCCCCCGCTCCGCGCCGGTATATCTCCACCCGTCCACGTCGGAGGCCCGCCTCCGGCGCGTGGGGTGAGGTGGCCGAGTGGTTGAAGGCGCACGCCTGGAACGCGTGTATAGGGGAAACTCTATCGAGGGTTCGAATCCCTCTCTCACCGCCACTTCCCTGTCGCGGACCTGAAATCGGGCTGTCGCAGGGGCGCAAAGCCCCCAGTGGTCGCGCCGCTATCCGGATGCTGTCGGCGCCCGGGAGACTGGGGCGATCGGCTAAGGTGGTTTCTGAGCGCAGTTGTCTGTGATCACCCGAACTCCGCCCTCTGCGGTTCGGGTTCAGAACAGTCAGCGTTTACCGCGCTATAGGCTGATGAAGGGTCCGGAAGTTCGCGGGCGCTGTTTCACAAGCCCGGTCACTTGCCGGCCAGGTTCCTGCTCTTCAAGCTCTGTCGTCTGGAAGCCAGGTTCAGAGGGAGCCATGTCGCTGAGTCAGGACGTATTGGATCGCATCATCGTGCGCTTGCGCGCGGCGGAGCCGAAGCTGCAAGCCGTGGTGCTCTGTGGCAGTCACGCGCGCGGAGAAGGCGCGCCCTTCAGCGATATCGACATCATGGCGCTCACGGATGGCCCTCCCAAGAGGCAAGAGAGGGCATGGTTCGAGATCGGCATGGAGGGGCAGATGCTCCACGTTTCGGTGGGCGCTGAGTCATTGGAGGACTTCGAGGAAGCGGAGACAGAGGCGGCGAGTTGGGCCCTGGGCTTCCCTGTCGAGGACACCATGCGGCTCGCATGGGCAACGCCTAAGGGACATGCCGTGCTTGGCGACGATCCGAGTGAGAGGTTGCCTGCCGGGACGCCGGAGCTCGAGGACTTCGTCGAATTCTACATGAAGGTGCGTCGCGCGGAGGCGACAGATGATCGCCTGCTTCTTCGCTGGGCGGCGCGAAACCTGGCCGAGTATGCCGCGGGTCTTCTGAGGCCCTTCAATCCCGCCGTCAATGTTCGCACCCCGATCGAAGCGCTGCGGGTCGCGCTGAGCTTTGAGGAGGCGCCAGAGCACTTCCGCCACGATGCGGAGATTTGCATGGGCTTGTCTCCGACGTTGGAGCCGCAGATTGCGCAGGCGGCGAAGCGGCTGGTGGCCGAGACCCTGAGTTTCCTGCGCGAGCGACTGGGCGCGGAGGCCTTCGCGAACGACGACATCAGAGCCGCATTACGGGATGGAACGCTGGAAGCCTATGTGTCGTCGGCACATCCCGCCGCGCCCTAGCGCCCAGGCACCCCCGCACCCGGCTCAGATCAAACCGCGACCCTCGTCATGGCGGGATGAGGTACCGGGGGTCACGTCTCTCCCTTCTCCCGCGTCAACCGTTCTGCATAGGAGATGCCGATGGCGGAAAGTACGAAGGTGAAGTGAATGACGGCCACCATGACGACAATCTGAATGCTTTCGAAGGTGAGGTCGCCACCCAGGTAAGTCTTCAACGCGTGAACGCCTGAGATCGAGATTATGGCGAATGCAAGCTTCAGTTTGAGGTTGTATGTATTGACGTGATCCAACCAGTCCGGCTTCTTCACGTCCTTGTTCTCAAAGTGTCCAGTGGTCACGAAGAGAGACACGCCCGCCAGCGCAACAACCCATACAAGTTGCGCCACCATCGTCATGTCGACCAGTTCAAGCACCTTGATAATCAGATCGATCTTGCTGAGTTCCCCAAACATCAAGGTGATCATGAGTTTGTAAGATTCGATCAGGAACTTTCCCAGAATACCAAGAATGATCGCAACCAGACCCACATAGAAAAACAGCATGGTGAACCTCATGCCGTAGAGCAGGGATCCAACCCAGGCGAGTAGTTTTTCCATGTTCAGTTACCTTCGGCGAGCGGACGATTACCTCAAGCGGCGCCCCGTTTGGCGCTTCGTAAAGCCCAAACTGGATGAGGTCCAATGACACGGGACGACGCTTGGCAATGGCGGATTTTGGGTACGGCGTCCATAGGGCCAACCGGTGTTGTCAGCTTGACATGGCCAGGCCGAAGAAGGCCCAACTCGAAGCCGGGATCACCTCGCGGCGGTTGCCGCGACCCGCTGTCGCTGCGCCACGTCGAGGATCTGCTGTTCGAGCGCGGCATCGACATCCGCCACGAGACGGTGCGGCCTTGATGTTTCCGCCGTTCCCCTGCCGGCAGAGTGATCACGCAAGAACGCGTCACGCGGAGAGTTGATC
The DNA here is from genome assembly GCA_020402585.1 of Phenylobacterium sp. Classification (GTDB taxonomy): domain Bacteria; phylum Pseudomonadota; class Alphaproteobacteria; order Caulobacterales; family Caulobacteraceae; genus Phenylobacterium. Next base: position 13,564 of record JADBZH010000114.1, read on the forward strand.
CAGCTGCCGAACAGCCTGCTCAGCTCGGTGTGTTGCAGGCGCGCATCTGGGGCGTCGACTCCCGGATACCGGCGATGAAGGCCCGCGTTCCCTCTTGCACGGCCATGAAGTCACCATCCGCCGCGAGCGCTTGGTTGACAGCCGTGTAGGCCGCCGCCTTAGCGGCGAAAGCCCGTTGGCACGCCTCCGCGCGCGGGCGCTCTTCAGGAGGCCGACCCGCCACGTCGATGAGCTGCGCCGTTTCCCCGCAGCGTTGAAGTCCCGTCTGCGCCGCAGACGCCAGGGCGGCGTCCTCTGACCCGGTGATGAGGCCCGCGATCCCCCCCACGACCAACGACTCCACGTCTACGCAGCTGCGCAGGGCTGCGGGGTCGATCTGCAGGAAGGCGATGGTCTCCGGCGTCGGGGCCACGCTCTGGACCGGCGATCCGCCGCTGCAGGCGACCAGGAACGCGAGCGGCGCCAAGATGACCCATCGCTTCATGTACGTCTCCTGTTCGGTCGAGCGCCGGCGGCGCCACCGCAGCCAACTCGTTCCCGTGCTTCAGCTTCGCTAGAAGAATTTTTTGGCGAAAACGCGTCACGAGTAAAGTTAACATTGCCGGCGGTCCTCCGCGACGACAACCTTGACCTGCTGACATTCAGCGATCCGCAGAACCTGTGGTCCCGATCATGTCTGAGCCTCGAGCGGTCCCGGACTGAATCCAGCCTTGAGACGTCGCGCCGGAAGGCCAGGATCGCGGGGGGTGAAGTGATCGCCTTTCCCCCCTGCAACTCAAGCGCAGCTCGTCGATGGGGCGGCAACACTCGCTCAGGGCGCCTCGCCCCCCGCGCCTGCAATTGCATACGGTCTAAGGTCGGCGTTATGTCAGCGTCAGGAGCGCCTGGCCGGAAAGTCGAGAGGCTCCCGAGGAGCATCACGCATGAGGTCAGGTCCGTTCAGCGCCAGCTATGCCGAGGCGCGCGAGAAGTTCTTGGAGGCCGCCGGGGCGGCCGGGGCCGTCCTGTCGGCTCATGAGCATCCCGAGCGCGGCCCTGATGGGGGGGGCCTGGCCACCGACTGCGCCTGGATCGGCCCCGAAGACGCGACGTCCGTGCTGGTCCTGGTCTCGGGAACCCATGGCGTCGAGGGCTTTTGCGGGTCGGGGGCCCAGGTGGACTGGCTGCGGCGGGGCGAGGCGACCCGGCTGCGGCCCGGGCAGGCCGTCCTGCTGGTCCACGCCATAAATCCCTACGGCTTCGCCTGGAGCCGCAGGGTCACCCATGAGAATGTCGACCTCAACCGGAACTTCGTGGATTTCGACCAGCCCCTGCCGGAAAACCCCGAGTATGCGAAGCTGGCCGGGGCGGTGAAGCCCGCCGACTGGAGCGAGGCCAGCCAGGCCGCCTCCCGCAAGGCTATCCTGGACTATGCCCGCCTCCACGGCTTTCCGGCCATGGTCCAGGTCATGTCCGGCGGGCAGTACACCCACCCCGACGGCGTCTTCTACGGGGGGCTCTCGCCGACCTGGTCCCGGCGGACCCTCGAGGCGATCCTGAAGGATCGGCTGTCCCGGGCCTCCGACATCGGGATCATCGACTACCACACGGGCCTGGGCCCTGAGGGCTATGCCGAGCAGATCATCAGCGCCCCTCCGGGGACGCCGGAGCATGCCCGCGCCATGGCCTGGCATGGGCTGGCGGCCACCAGCCATTCTGGAGGGGACTCCGTTTCGGCGGCCATCGCCGGCGACTGGCTGGGGGCGGCGCCGGCACGGCTTCCCCATGCCCGCGTGACCGGTATTGCGCTGGAGTATGGCACGGTCGACTCCGGCCAAGTGCTGGATGCGGTCCGGGCCGACAACTGGTTGCACGCCCACGGGGATCCGACGGCGCCGGAGGCCGGGCCCATCAAGCAACAGATCCGCGACGCCTTCTATATCGACACCGATATCTGGCGGGGCATGGTGCTCGGCCAGTCCCTGATCGCCATCCGGCAGGCGCTGGCCGGCCTCTCCCGCTCTGGCGCCTGAGGGAGCCTGCGATGTTCGTTTCCGTAAATGGCGTGCGCCTGTTCGTTGAGGTCCTGGGCCCCAAGCTGGTCGCGGACGGGCCCAGATGGATCGAGCGCCCCACCGTGGTGGCGCTGCACGGAGGGCCTACCGACCACGGCCACATGCGGGACATGGTGGAGTCCCTGGCCGATGTCGCCCAGGTGGTGGTCTATGATCATCGGGGCTGCGGCCGGAGTGATCGCGGCGATCCCGCCCTCTGGTCCCTGGCCCAGTGGGGGGACGACGTGAGGGGCCTCTGCGACGCCCTGGGGATCGAGCAGCCGGTCGTCATCGGCCACTCCTTCGGGGGCATGGTCGCGCAGTCCTACGCCATCCGGCATCCGGGCCACGCCGCCCGGCTGGTCTTCTCAGGCACGGGGCCGTTCTTTGATCCGGCGATCTCAGCGGAAGGGTTCCGCCGCCAGGGCGGGGACGAGGCCGCCGCCGCCTTCACCGCCTTCGCCGCCCATCCCGGCCCAAAGACGGTGACGGAGTTCGGCGCCCGGTGCATGCCCCTCTACAGCACGACCCGCAAGACCGACCAGGATGCCGACGCCCGCACGAGGACCAACTATGCCCTCCTGTTCGACTTCTTCGGGCGGGAGACCAAGGCCTTCCACTTCGAGGAGGCGCTGGCCGGCGTCACGACGCCGGTCCTGATCCTGGGCGGCGATGAGGATCCGGTCCTGCCGCCGCCCTACCAGGACGCCATCGAGGCGGCCCTGGTGAACGCGCCGGTGCGGCGGGTCTCTTACCCCGGGGTGGGACACAACCTGGCCCGGGACGCCCCAGGGGCGCTGGATACGGACCTGAGGGCCTGGGTGCTGGGCGGGTGAAGTGCGGCGGTGGCGGCGGCTGTCGCATGACAGCCGGCGCCTCGCAGCAGGCTCCTACCGCCGCCCAAACAGCCGCGCGAAGAAGCCGGGGCGCGAACTGGTCGCCGCCTCCGCCGCGGGTGCCGCCGGACCGGGATCCGTGGACAGTCCGGGCTCATGCATCTTCATCAGGTCCTTGCGGGCCACGGAGAGAATGGTCAGGTCGACCTCGCCCTCGTATTCGTGAGGATGGAAACTGCAGACGCTGGCCGCTAGGTCGAGGGGCGCGTCGAAGAGGGCGTCCACTTCGTCGTCGTCCTGGAGTTCCGCCAGCAGGCGTTCGCGGATCGAGGCCAGGGCGTCGGGCGGATCGCCCCAGACATCAAGGTGCTCCAGCCCATGCTCGGGGTCGTGCTGGACGCTCCAGGTCAGCTGCCCGTCCGTCGCGCCGAAGGCGCCGCTGATCATGACATGCTCTTCCATGTAGACGCCGATGGCGACGCCGCCCCTGGCGGCGTTGCTGACCCGCTCGCGGCTGGCGAAGCGGTGGTCATCGCTCATGACGATGCGCCAGCCCCCCAGGTCGAAGGTGACGAACTTGGCGGGCGGTGGCAGGGGCTCGGCCCTGAGGGTCTTGCCGTCGGCGGACAGGCCGAGGGTCTCCAGGGGATCCGGCCCCTGGCTGGCGATGAATGAAAGGGAGAGTCCCACGGAATATCCCTCCTGCTTCTGGCCCGACCCGCGGTCAGTAGCTGCCAGGGCGGGTTGGGAGATGGGTGCTGAAAATCACTGAAACGAAGGGACGGCCTTTTCATCCAGCCGTCCAGACCAAAGGTACGCGGACAGGAAGCCGGGCCGTGAAGGCGAATTCGTGACGGCGGCGGGGCGATTAGGGGGCGCTCCGGTTTGGCGGCGACCGCGGCCTCGGATAAGGCCCAGGTGGGCGCCAGGGTCTCGGCCTCGGTGCGGTTCATCGAGCGGTGGAAGCCGTTAGGGCCGGTTGGAATGTCCTGCCTTGGCCGGCCGACAGGCCGCGATCTACATTAGTCGTCCGGCCTGAGGTAGGTGCAGGCTTCGTGCCAGGTGGCGTACCCGAGCGCGCCATCGTCCATGAGGAATAGGCTCGTTGAAGACCCTTCCTCTTCGTTCCAGGGGAAGGTGATTTCGAGGTGGATCCGGTCCGCGTCGTGGGCGAGCAAGAGCTTGTCGAGATAGGGCCATGACTCGCCGGACCGGATGAATTCGCTTCCCCGGATGAGGAGTTCATCGCTCGGGTCCACTTCGTCGACCCATCGCCCCTGCAGAGCCTTGGGGAAGTCGGCCTCCCGACGCTCTTTGATCTCGTCGGCGGAACTCAGCTTGGCCTTCTCACGCATGCCCTCGACCCAAGCCGCATAGGCATCTGAGTCCTCTGGCGACGGCCTTTGATCATCAGACATCATCTTGGTCACTTTCTCGGAGGTGGCGGGGCGCCCGTTCGGGGCGAGGTTTGAATGACCCTCAGGGTGGAAGGGGTCTCGAGGGCTGTCCTGAAGGCAGGAACGACTTCCGGCTCGGCAATGTGCCATTCAACGGTCCTGCCACGGGCGGCGCGGTTCTGCCGTTGGGACTGGTTGTGGATTCCCTTCCACAGAAACTGGGCGAAATTCGACTTTCGGGCCCGTCGATCCAGGCCCGCATAGCCGGGCCCCTTGGCCTCCAGCAGCTGCCTGCGGGGGTCCCAGACGGCGCATCCATCGAACCTCACCGCCTTCTCCTCTGGATTGCGCACGACATAGTCGAGACCCGGCGCCCGGGTGATCTGGTCCTCATAGTCCTGCGTCCAGGCCTTGTATCTCGAGAAAGTCGGATCCCGCTCCCAGCCGCCGTTGACGTGGCAGGTGGGGTCGATTTCGCGCTGGCCCGCCGCCACCTGTTCCGCACTGGGGATGGCGCCGTCCTTCCACTGGTCCATCGAGCGGACCTGCGCGGGGGGCTCGGGCTTTTCCTCGCCCGTCATCCGCAGTTGCTGTTCGGCGAAGAGCCGCTCGACCTCGTCGGCGCTCCGGACTAGTCGCCCGTCCCCGAGCTCGAACCAACCCCCCGCCCTGGGGGTCACCAGATTGAGGGGGCTTGGAAGGTCGGTAATGTAGGCGGGGCCCCGGATTGGGTTTGGGATCGGCGTGTGCGTATCGAAGAAGCCTCCGCCGTGCGCATCTGGCGGCGTCTGGCCGACGGGGATCGGCATGGCGACCCGCATGCCGGAAGGCGCCGCTTGGACCGGCGGCAGATAGGCGAACTGGATAACGTTCGACCCGGGTCCCGCCGTCGGGTTCTGGGACCCCGGAGCATCTTCTTCCCAGGGCCCCGAAGACGGCGCCCCCTCTCGGGCGCCGAAAAAGGCGTCGTAACGGGCCTGCCGCGCCGTCTCACGATCCGCCCGGACCTGTGCCGGTGAACGCCGGAACCATCGGTCCAGGTCGTCGCCCTCGAGCTGGGAAGGATCGGTTTGATATCGCCGCATGCAGGCCTCCGCGTTGGGAAGGAACCCTGCCACTCGCCCGGGGATCTGGCAAGAACAAAACAAGAACATTTTCATGGCGCCATTCCGGGGCGAACGAGCGTCTGGCTTGATGTCGTCTGCTGGAAGGGGTGATCGGGGCCTTGGCCCGTAGGGGCGCCCCCCCATCGCCGGCCGCGCGCGGTTTCTCGGCATGCACGCCGCCGTGTGGGAGACCCACCCGCTCCGAATGTTCGCCCTAAGCCTCAATCCCGAGCGCTGGCGCGACCCTCGACCTTCTCGTCCGGCGCGGTCGCCGTCTGCACGGCCTCCTGGCTGTAGAGGAAATCAGCGCCGGGTGCGTAGCCGCCGCAGCCTCGCCTGCGGCATCCACATCAAGTCGAGAAAGAAAGGAAAATTTAACTCGACCCTTAAACGCGCCATTAATTGAACCTTGCGAGGAATGGGTCATTAGTCTTCCTGCGACCGACGCGCGAAGAGATGGCCAATTTGTTCAGCCTCGTCCGAGGCCATGCAGATTCGGCATGGAATCGACATTCTTGGGGAACCATCAATGCTAAATATGTTGAATAACCGCCTTTCCATCATGGCGCGGATTACACTTGTGGGTGGGATTTTTGTTGTCCCGGTTGTGATCGCCATGACGCTCATCATCCTTGAGCGCTTCGAGCGGATCAACTTCGCCGCAAAGGAACAGAGCGGTCGGGTCTTCATCGAGCAGGTCTGGCCTACGGTCATGGAAAGCGCGCAGGTCGGTGGGCAAAGGAGCGCCTCGCCGCCTGTGGCCGACGGCGCCCTCCTGAGCGACGCGCAGGCCTTCAAGGCAGAGCAGGCCCTGGCGGCGTTCCAGTCCGCCGCCGGAGACGCCGCCAGGCTTTCCACCGGGCGGGCGCTCATCACCGCGGTCGCGGACGGTTCGAACCTGACGCTCGATCCGGATCTGGACAGCTTCTACGCCATGGACGCCATCACCATCCGGCTTCCGGCCCTCCTGGAGTCCTCGGCGGGCCTCCACAATGCGATCAGCACGGGCGCGGGACCCGCGAACATTGCGGTCGCTCTGGACCGGGTCAAAGCGACCAGCGACGCCGCCAAAGGGTCGCTGAGTGCGGCGATTGCGGCCAGCCAACCCGGTGAATCCAAGGCGAATCTTCAGAGCCAGCTCGCTCGCCTCGATCCGGTGAGCGAGGCCTTGATCCAGCAGGGCGAACTGGCCCTGACGGGGGCCCCCGTCGACGTCACCCCCGCCCATGCCGCCCTGGTGACGGAGATGAAGACGATCTGGTCTGGAACCTCCGCCGAGCTGGGTCGCCTCCTGGATAACCGGATCCAGGGATTCTACCGCGAACTGGCCCTGCACCTTGGCATCGTTATCGGGATCCTGGCGCTCGCCGCCTGGTTTGCGTTCGCCGTGGCGAGTGGTCTGCGCAAACGCGAGGAAGCTGACGCCAAGTCCATCTTCAACCTGAAGGCCATGGCTTCGGCGATGGACCAGTCCCAGGCCAGGATTGAGTTTGACCTCGACGGTACGATCCTCGAGGCCAACGAGAACTTCCTCAACACCATGGGTTACCCGGCCAGTGAGATCGTCGGAAGAAAGCATGTGCTGTTTGTGGATCCCAACTATGCACGCACGCCCGAGTACGCCGGTCACTGGCAGCGCCTGAGAGCCGGTGAGGCGATCTCCGACGTCTTCACCCGCTTCGCCCAGGGGGGTCGGAAGGTCATCATCCAGGCTCGCTACACCCCGCTGATCGGGGCGGATGGCAAACCCTTCCGGGTGGTGAAGTACGCCAGCGACATCACCGCCGCCGAGATGGCGCGGGAAGCCTCCGAGCTCGAACGCGCCCAGCGCGCGCAGGAGCAGGCGGCGGTCGTGACATCGCTCGCCAGCGGCCTGAGCAGCCTCTCCGAAGGCAACCTGCAGGCGCAGATCTTGGAGACCTTCCCCGCCGACTACGAGCAGCTTCGCAAGGATTTCAACGCCGCGGTGGGGTCGCTCTCCGAAACCCTCGGGCAGGTGCGGACCGGTTCAGACGCCATGCGGACGGGAGCTGACGAGATCGCCCACGCCTCCGACGACCTCTCGCGTCGCACCGAGCAACAGGCCGCGAGCCTCGAGGAAACGGCTGCAGCGCTGGACGAGATCACCGCAACAGTGAAGACCACGGCCGCTGGCGCGCGCAGGGCCAGCGAGACTGTGGCGCTCGCCAAGTCCGAGGCCGTCAGGTCCGGTGAGGTTGTGGCCCAGGCGGTTCAGGCCATGGGAGACATCAAGACCTCGTCCCAGGAGATCAGCCAGATCATCGGCGTGATCGACGAGATCGCCTTCCAGACCAACCTGCTGGCGCTCAACGCCGGGGTTGAGGCCGCCCGCGCAGGGGATGCTGGCCGCGGCTTCGCCGTGGTGGCTCAGGAAGTGCGAGCGCTCGCCCAGCGGTCCGCCCAGGCCGCCAAGGAGATCAAGTCCCTGATCTCGGCCTCAAGCCAGCAGGTGGGCCAGGGTGTCGAGCTGGTGGGTGAAACCGGTCGGGCCCTGGACAAGATCGTGGCGCAGGTGGCCGATATTGACGCGCTGATCTCAGAGATCGCGGCCTCCGCCCAGGAACAGGCCACCGGCCTCGCCGAGGTCAATACGGCCGTCAACCAGATGGACCAGGTCGTCCAGCAGAACGCCGCGATGGTGGAGCAATCCACCGCCGCCACCCATGCGCTCAAGTCCGAGACAGCCGAGCTGAACCGTCTGATCTCCCGGTTCCGGACGGGTGCGGGCCAGGGCTCGTCGCGTCCGGCGCTGCAACCGGCGACGTCGGACTCGACCCCGCGTCCCTCACCGGCGCGCGCCGCCACCCGCCGTATCGCTGAGACCTTCGGGGCGAATGCCCTGAAGCCGGCGGAGGACGGCTGGGAGGAGTTCTAGGACATGCCCAGCACGCTTTGTCTTGATGCGGTGCTCGACCTCAAGGCCGCCCAGCCCCTGAAGGCTGCGCTGACCGAGCATCGGGGCGCGTCCGTCCAGCTGGACGCGTCCAACGTGGAGCGACTTGGGGGGCTGTGCCTGCAGGTTCTGGTCGCCGCCAGGCGCGCCTGGTCCGAGGATGGCCATGACCTGACGATTGAACCTCGCTCGGCGGCCTTCTCCGCCGCAGCTGCGCTGTTCGCTGCTGAAGCCCATCTCGGCCTGCGGGTCGACACTGACGGAGACGTCTCTTGATCAAGGTCCTTACAGTCGATGACTCCCGCACCATGCGGGACATGCTGCGCCTGGCTCTTGCCGGGGAAGGGTTCACTGTCACCCAGGCGGTGGATGGTGAGCATGGTCTCGAGGTGCTCAACGAGAGCGGCGCCGACGTCATCATCACCGATATCAACATGCCCAAGCTGGACGGCTTTGGCTTCATCGAGCGGGTGCGGGAGGACGCCGCCTACCGGGCGACGCCGATCCTGGTGCTCACCACGGAAAGTGACCCTGCGAAGAAGGTCCGGGCTCGCGAGGCCGGGGCTACCGGATGGATCGTCAAGCCCTTCCATCCCGAGAAACTCCTGGATGTGATCCGGAAGGTGGCGGCCTGAGTCGATGGATGAGCTCGAGGAAATCAAGGTCACATTCTTCCAGGAATGTGACGAGCTGCTCGGAGACTTGGAGTCGGGGCTCCTGAGTATCGATGCCGGCGACACCGAACCCGAGCTGGTCAACGCGATCTTTCGTGCGGTTCACTCGGTGAAGGGGGGCGCGGGCGCCTTCGGGCTTGAGGCCCTCGTGCGTTTCGCCCACGTCTTCGAAACCCTTCTGGACAACGTCCGCAGTGGGAAAACCCCACTGGAATCCGACCTCGTCAAGGTGCTGCTTCGCGCCGCTGACGTTCTTGCGGATCATGTGGCCGCCGCCAAGCTCGGGGGCGAGGGCGACGCCGCTGCAACAACCGCTATGGTTGAAGAGCTCGAGGCCTGGACCTCAGGCGGTCCGGGGCTCGCCCCGCCCGCACTTCAAGCGGATGTCCAGCCCAATGAAGACGGCATTGTCTTCAAGCCGGTCACTCTGACCCTGCCGGAGTTCGAGGACGCCCCGAAGGAACAGGTCTGGATCATCACTTTCCAGCCCATGGACGCGCTCTACGCCAGGGCCAACGAGGCCGGACTTCTGATCCGCGAGATCGAGCGTCTCGGAAAGGTCGAAGTCGAGCTGCTGGACGATGCGCTGCCGGTCTTTGACAATCTTGAGCCCGAAACAGCGTACTTCGCCTGGAAGGTCCGCCTGAAGGCCGATGTCACCGAGGAGAAGATCCGAGAGGTCTTCGAGTTTGTCGAGGACCACTGCTCGACCACGATCGTGCGCGAGACGTCGCCGACCGCCTTGGCCGAGACCGGTCCCGGTCCCGACATCGCTGCGATCCTCGCCGCCGCCCAGGCTGCGTATCCTGAAGCCTCCCCCCCTCTGACGCCGCCAAGGATCGAAACGGTCGCGGCTGAACCTGATTTGCCCGCGGAGCCGGCGACCTCAGCGGTCGCGGTGGCGCAACCAACCTCTTTGCGTGCATCCCCTGCGCCCCCGGCGGAGAAGGCCAATCAGGCGACGATTCGGGTGGATCCGGAGCGCATCGACAAGCTGATCGATCTTGTCGGCGAGCTGGTGATCAACCAGGCCATGCTGGCCCAGCGTGTGGCCGGTCACGGCTTTGCAGCGTCTTCGGATGTGGGCCGGGGTCTGGACGAGCTGGAGCAGTTGACCCGGGATATCCAGGACAGCGTCATGGCGATCCGGGCCCAGCCCGTGAAATCGGTGTTCCAGCGGATGCCGCGCCTTGTGCGCGAGATCGCGGGTCTGACTGGAAAGCAGGTCCGGCTGGTTACCGACGGCGAGAACACCGAGGTCGACAAGACCGTCATCGAGCGGATCTCGGAGCCGATCACCCATATGCTCCGCAATGCGATCGACCACGGGCTCGAGACCGCCGAGGACCGCGCTGCGGCCGGCAAGCCTTCTGAGGGAACCGTTCGTCTGGCGGCCCTGCACCGGGGTGGACGGATCGTCATCGAGGTGGGTGATGATGGCAGGGGTATCAATCGGCCCCGCGTCCGTCAGATCGCCATTGATCGGGGTCTCATCGCCGCCGACGCACAACTGACGGATGAGGAGGTCGACAATCTGATCTTCCTTCCCGGCTTCTCAACGGCGAGCCAGGTGTCGGACATCTCGGGTCGCGGCGTGGGCATGGATGTCGTGCGCAAGTCTGTGCAGGGCCTGGGCGGTCGGATCTCGATCAGCTCGCGGCCGGGTCTCGGATCGACCTTCACTCTCAGCCTTCCGCTGACCCTGGCCGTACTGGACGGCATGGTGATCGATGTGGCTGGCCAGACCCTCGTGGTGCCGCTGACTGCAATTGTCGAGAGTCTTCGTCCGGCCGCCTCCGAGGTGAAGAAACTCGGCGTCCAGGGCGGCGTGCTGGCCGTGCGTGACGCCTATGTGCCCCTGGTCGATATCGGACGGGTGCTCGGGTTCCAGTCGGCTGAAATCAATCCCGCCGAGGGTGTCGTGCTGCTCGTGGACAGCGAGGTCGGAGGCCGCGCTGCGCTCGTCGCCGACAGCATTCATGGCCAGCGGCAGGTCGTCATCAAGTCGCTGGAGTCCAACTATCAACAGGTTCCGGGGATCGCTGCTGCGACGATCCTGGGTGACGGCCGCGTGGCCCTGATCCTGGATGTCGACGCCCTTGTCGCGATGAGCAAGCGCGAACCCCTTCGGATGCATGAACCTTCAATCCAAGCTGCGGAGTGAATATGAACCAGCCAGCAATCACTGTGGCTAACGAACGCCGCGAGCTGACGTCCTTCTGGGCCGGAGACCAGGAGTACTGTGTCGACATCATGTCGGTGCGGGAGATCCGGGGCTGGAGCGCGGCCACGCCGCTTCCCCAGAGCCCGAGCTATATGCGCGGCGTCATCAATCTGCGCGGCGCCGTGCTGCCGATCATGGATCTGGCCGAGAGGCTGGACCTGCCTCCCACCGAGCCGTCCGAGCGGTCGGTGATCATTGTCGTGCAGGTAGGCGAGCGTCTGGTCGGTCTTCTTGTGGACGCCGTCTCCGACATCCTCTCGATCAACCCGGAGCAGATCCAGCCCACACCGGACGTCGGATGTGACCAGGCGAAGGCCTTCGTCCGCGGCCTGATCACGATCGATGACAGGATGGTCAGCGAAATCGCCGTCGAGCGTTTGCTGCCTGAACTCGAAGGCCTCGCGGCGTGACAGTGAATGTACTCGGACGCCAGGTCGACCCGGCCTCTCTCGTCGAGGGCGAGTACAGTTTCACCAGTGACGATTTTCGGACGATTGCGGCGCTCATCTATGAGCAGTCCGGGATAGCGCTGGCGGAAACCAAGGCCAGTCTCGTGTATTCCCGCCTCGCCAAGCGGCTGCGGAAGCTCGGCCTGCCGGCGTTTGCGGACTATTGCGCATTGATCTCCTCTCCCGACGGCGAGGGTGAGCGCGGCGCGATGCTGAACGCCCTGACCACCAATGTGACGCGGTTCTACCGGGAGCCCCACCACTTCGTGCATCTGCGCGATGAGGTGCTGCGCCCAGCGATCCCATTCCTCAAGGCCGGCGGCCGCATGCGCCTGTGGTCGGCGGCGTGTTCGAGTGGCCAGGAGCC
>JADBZH010000115.1 GCA_020402585.1 Phenylobacterium sp.
CACGATCGGCGGTGTCCCCGCCTCAAACCGCAGGGGCGGCTCTGCATAGGTGATCGGGTCGAAGTCCACCCGGTCGATCATCTCGCCCCCACCCTGCCAGGGCGGAAGGGCGGCCAGCCGCTCGGCCCGGCCCCAAAGAACCCCGATGCCGGTGGGTCCGTAGAGCTTGTGCCCCGAGAAGGCGATAAAATCCGCGTCAAGCTCCCGGACGTCGAGACGGGCATGGACCACGGACTGGCAGGCGTCGACCACCATGACCGCGCCGACGGACCGCGCCAGGGCAGCGATGCGGCGCACCGGATTCACCGTCCCCAGCACATTGGACATGTGGACCACCGACACCACCCGGGTGCGGGGGGTGATCAGGGCTTCCAGCGCCTCCATGTCCAGGGCCCCGTCGGGCAGGAGGGGGGCGAAGCGGAGGACAACGCCCTTCTGCTCGCGCAGGAAGTGCCAGGGGACGATGTTGGCGTGATGCTCCATCTCGGTCAGGAGCACCTCGTCACCCTCGCTGAGATCGCGCCCCAGCCCCGCCGCCACCAGGTTCAGGGCCTCGGTGGCGCCGCGGGTGAAGACGATCTCGGTGTCCGGAGCTCCAATGAAGACGCCGATCTTTTTCCGCGCGTTTTCATAGAGTTCTGTCGTTTCATTCGCCAGGGTGTGAAGGCCGCGGTGGACATTGGCGTAGCTGTTCCGCATCAGGTCCGTCATGGCCCCGATCACCGCCTCTGGCTTCTGGGCCGAGGCGGCGCTGTCCAGGTAGACAAGCGGCCGGTCGCCGATCCTGCGCGAGAGGATCGCGAACTCGCCGCGGACGCTTTCCGGATCGAATCCCATCAGCCTTCGGCCCCGATCCGGGCCTGCAGCCAGCTCCGCATCCGCTCGGCCGCCGCCGGGCTCTCGATCCGGTCGATCACCTCGCCCAGGAAGGAGGCCACCAGGAGGCTGCGGGCCTCACGTTCCGGCAAGCCCCGTTGGCGCATGTAGAAGAGGACCTCGTCGTCCAGGGCGCCGACGGTGGCGCCATGGGCGCAGGCGACGTCGTCGGCATAGATTTCAAGTTCCGGCCGGGCGTCGACCTCGGCCCGGTCCGAGAGGATGAGGGCGTTGTGCGCCATCCGGGCGTCGGTCCCGTCGGCGCCCTCCTGCACCGTGATCCGGCCCTGGAAAACGGCGCGGGCCTGGTCGTCAGCTACGCCGCGGGCCAGCTGGTCCGTGCGCCCGCCAGGTCCCTCATGAGAGACCTTGCTGGTCAGGTCAGCGTGACGCCGGTCCCTCAGGACGTAGAGTCCATCGAGCCGGACCTCCGCCCCCTGCCCCGGATGCCGGACCCGGGTCTCGAAGCGCTGGCGGCGCGCGCCGGCGGTCAGAAGGGTTTGCGAGAACCGGGCGCCAGCCGCCAGGTTCGCGTCGAGTTCAACGACTGCGACCGCCTCAGCATCCATGTCGGCGAGAACCAGGCGCTCGCAGGCGGCGTCGGCTCCCAGATGAAGGTCGACACCCAGGAGGGAGAGGCCGGCGCCGCCGCCCTCGTGCGATTCCAGGAGGGTGAGGCGGGCGGAGGGGCCAACGTCGATCCGCAGGCGCGCCGAATGGGCGCCGTCACCGCGGGAGATGTGCCTCAGGGCCAGCGTACGGGTCTCTCCCCCGGCGATGCGGATCTCCTCAGGACCCGACCCGTTGGCGACGATGAGCGTTTCCTCCGTCAACCCGTCAAACGGGCCCAAACCCGCTGTGCCGGCCGCGAGCGGGCGGGAGGGCTCAGGAATGGTCCGCAGGAGCCCGCGCAGGTCCGTCCAGCGCCAGTCCTCGTCCCGCCGGGACGGCAGGCGCGAAGGGTCCCTCAGCCGGATGGCTTCGTCGAGGTTCACGCAGCCCTCGCATACTTGTCATAGCCGTCGCGCTCGAGCTCGAGGGCCAGTTCCGGACCGCCGCTCGCTGCAATGCGCCCGTCGGCCAGAACGTGCACCCGGTCCGGCCGGATGTAGTCCAGCAGCCTCTGGTAGTGCGTGATGACCAGCATGGAGCGGTCGGGCCCGCGCAGGGCGTTCACGCCGTCCGAAACGATCCGGAGGGCGTCGATATCGAGGCCGGAATCCGTCTCATCCAGGATCATGAAACGCGGAGAAAGCAGAGCCATCTGAAGGATTTCCATGCGCTTCTTCTCGCCGCCGGAGAAGCCCACGTTCAGGGGGCGCTTCAGCATGTCGAAGTCCATCTTCAGATCTGCTGCGCAGGCCCGCGCGCGCTTCAGGAAGTCCGGGGCCGACATCTCGGCCTCGCCTCTGGCCTTACGCTGGGCGTTCAGGGCGGTCCGGATGAAGGTCAAGGCGGGAACACCCGGGATTTCAAGGGGATACTGGAATGACAGGAACAAACCCTTGGCCGCCCGCTCGTTCGCCTCCAGGGAGAGCAGGTCCACCCCGTCCAGCTCGGCCGAGCCGGCGGTGATCTCGTAGCCCAGCCTGCCGGTCAGGACGTAGGACAGGGTCGACTTCCCCGCGCCGTTCGGGCCCATGATGGCGTGCACCTCGCCAGCCGGAACCTCAAGGGTGAGGCCCTTGAGGATCTCGCGGTCGCCTACCCGGGCGTGAAGGTCATGAAGGCTCAGCATGAGGGGAACTCGTCGGCAAGGAACGGGGCGAGGAGGAGGGCGTAACGGGTGCGGTCCTGCGTCAGGCCGGGCTCGCAAGGACAGTCGGAGGTCCTGGTCAGGGTGAGTGAGGTCATCCCACACTGCCTTCCAGGGAGATGGCGACGAGCTTCTGGGCCTCCACGGCGAACTCCATGGGCAGTTCCTGGAGGACATCACGGACGAACCCGTTGACCAGCAGTTGGACGGCCTCTTCCTCGGACAGCCCCCTCTGCCGGGCATAGAAGAGCTGGTCCTCCGAGAGCCGGGTGGTGGTGGCCTCATGCTCAAAGGTGCAGGCGCCGTTGCGCGCTTCGATGTACGGGACCGTGTGGGCGGAACAGGTCTTGCCGATCAGCAGGCTGTCGCACTGGGTGAAGTTGCGCGCGCCCCTCGCCTTCGGGTGGGCCGACACCAGCCCCCGGTAGGTGTTGGAAGACCGGCCGGCGCTGATCCCTTTGGAGATGATGCGCGAGCGCGTCCCCTCGCCCAGGTGAATCATCTTCGTGCCGGTATCGGCCTGCTGGCGGCCATTGGTGATGGCGATGGAGTAGAATTCCCCCACGCTCTCGCGGCCCCGGAGGATGCAGGAGGGATACTTCCAGGTGATGGCTGACCCGGTCTCGACCTGGGTCCAGGAGACCCGCGAGCGGTCGCCTCGGCAGTCGGCCCGCTTGGTGACGAAGTTGTAGATCCCGCCCTTCCCGGTCTCCGGATCGCCCGGGTACCAGTTCTGGACGGTGGAGTACTTGATCTCGGCGTCGTCAAGAGCGACCAGCTCCACCACGGCGGCGTGCAGCTGGTTCTCGTCGCGCATGGGGGCGGTGCAGCCCTCCAGGTAGGAGACGTAGGCCCCCTTGTCGGCGATGATCAGGGTGCGCTCGAACTGCCCGCTGCCGGCGGCGTTGATCCGGAAATAGGTCGACAGCTCCATCGGGCAACGCACGCCCGGGGGCACATAGACGAAGCTGCCGTCCGAGAAGACCGCGGAGTTCAAACAAGCGAAATAGTTGTCGCTCACCGGCACAACCGTGCCGAGGTACTTGCGGACCAGCTCCGGGTGCTCGCGCACCGCCTCGCTCATGGAGCAGAAGATGACCCCGGCCTCGGCCAGCTCCTTCTTGAAGGTGGTGACCACGCTGACGGAGTCGAAGACCGCGTCGACCGCATAGCGCGGCGCGCCTGTCACCCCGGCCAGCACCTCCTGCTCACGAAGGGGGATGCCCAGCTTCTCGTAGGTCCTGAGGAGCTCAGGGTCGACCTCGTCCAGGCTGGCGGGACCGACCTTCGTCTTGGGCGCGGCATAGTAGGTGGCGTCCTGGTAGTCGATCGGCGGGAAGCTCACCCGGGCCCAGTCCGGCGACTCCATGGCGCTCCAGCGCTCGAAGGCCTCGAGGCGCCAGGCCAGCATCCACTCGGGCTCTTCCTTCTTGGCCGAGATGAAGGCCACCGTGTCGCGGTTGAGGCCCTTGGGCGCAAACTCCTGCTCGATCTCGGTGACGAAGCCGTGCTCGTACTTCTCGAGCCCGGCGACCTGATCCACAGTGTCCTTGACGGCGACCATCTGTCTGCTCCTCAGGCCGCAGCCGGGTGACGGCGCAAATCCCGCCGGGTCTTCAGGTCGATCCAGGCTTCGGCGGCGATCCGCCAGTCTTCCGGACCGGTGGACCAGCCTCCGCTCAGGCGGATGGCGCGGCCGGCGAGTTCACCCATGCCCATGGCCTCCAGCACGCGGCTGGGCTTGACCTTGCCGCTGGAGCAGGCGGCGCCGGCGCTGACCCTGACCCCAGCCAGGTCCAGGCCCATGACCTGGATCTCCGAGGACATGTCCGGCGCGGCGATGCACAGCACGTCCGCCAGCCGCGGCGCATCGGCCCCGACCACCCGGGCCCCGGCTTCCGTCAGCCTTTCGGCGGCCATGTCCCGGGCTTGGGGGCCTGCAGGTTCTGCAGCCAGTGCCGCGGCGGCTGCAGCGCCAAAGCCGGCGGCGCCGATCAGGTTCTGGGTCCCGGCCCGCCGCCCCTGCTCCTGGCCGCCGCCGGGAAGGTCCCGGACGATCCGGCTGCGCGGACCGGCGACGAGGGCGCCGATTCCCTGAGGACCGCCCAGCTTGTGGGCCGAGAGGGCCAGGGTGTCGGCGCAGCAGAGGTCCAGCCCCACAGGGATCCGTCCCGCCGCCTGGACGGCGTCGACATGAAGCCAGCCCCCCGCCGCCCGCACGCGCTCGCCCGCCTCGCGCACGGGCTGGATCACGCCCGTTTCGTTGTTGGCGGCCATCAGGGCCAGGAAAACCGGGCCGGCCGCGGGCGGCCAGGCGTCGAGGGCCGCCTGCAGGGCCTCGAGATCGAGCACGCCATTCGCCAGGACGGGAAGCTCGACCACCTCCACCCCGCTGGCCAGGGCGGCCTCGCGGACGCAGTCGTGCTCGATGGCCGAGACCAGCAGGCGACGGGAGCCCGCCGCAACGGCGCTTCGCACGGCCAGGACATTGGCTTCAGTGCCGCCGCTGGTGAAGGTGACGGAGGCCGGCTTCGCGCCCGCCAGGGACGCCACCTGGCCCCGGGCCTGCTCCAGCAGGGCGCGGGCCGCGCGGCCGTCGGCATGAACAGAGCTCGGATTGCCGACGACGTCGAAGGCGGCCGTCATGGCGGTGCGGGCTTCGGGCCGGAGGGGCGAGGTGGCGCAGTGATCCAGATAGACGCCCGGGGCGGTCATGCCGCCCTCCGTCCGGCGCCGACCCGGCCCGTCACGACATCCTCAAGGGACACCGACGCCAGCCAGGCCTCGATCTGGCGGCCCGTCTCCTCCCACAGGTCGTGGGTCAG
Organism: Phenylobacterium sp.; assembly: GCA_020402585.1. Lineage (GTDB taxonomy): Bacteria > Pseudomonadota > Alphaproteobacteria > Caulobacterales > Caulobacteraceae > Phenylobacterium. The sequence goes on from JADBZH010000115.1 coordinate 5,458, forward strand.
GCAGCGCTCGCCCTTCATCATGCAGCCCGGGGACTTGGCGCTGCATCGCGTGGCGCGCAGGGGCTCGTCCACCGCCAGGACAATCTCGGCGATGCTGGTGGCCGAGGCGGCGCGGGCCAAGCGGTAGCCGCCGCCGGGGCCGCGATGGCTCTGCACCAGGCCCTGGCGCCGCAGGCGAGCGAAGAGCTGCTCCAGGTAGGAGAGCGAGATCTCCTGCCGGGCGGCGATGTCCGACAAGGCGATGGCGCGCTCCGCCGACTCCGCCTGCCGGCGGGCCAGGTCGGCCATGGCCATGACCGCATATCGTCCCTTGGTGCTCAGTCGCATGTGGCGGACCCCAGAAGGTTCGTCTTTTTTCGAGCGTTGCCGCTGGCCACTGTGCTAAAGCCGCCGCTTCGCGCGGGGCCGGCCAGAGGCTGGCGTGTGCGATCTAGGAAGACCAAGCACGATAGTCAACTATTCGGGCTCCACTTGAGGAGGCGACATGCCAGAGGTGGTTCTGACCGGCGCGGCCGGCCGCATCGAGGGGCGTTACACTGCGGGCAAGATCGAGAATGCGCCGATCGCCCTGATCCTTCACCCGCACCCCCGGGCCGGCGGCCAGATGAACCATCCGGTCGCGGTCCAGCTCTTCCACCTGTTCATGAAGCGCGGCTTCTCCGTGCTGCGGTTCAACTTCCGCGGCGTCGGCCGCAGCCAGGGCGAGTTTGACTCCGGCATCGGCGAACTGGCGGATGCGGCCACCGCCCTGGACTGGCTCCAGGCCACCAACCCCGCAGCCGCCCAGTGCTGGGTGGCGGGATTCGATTTCGGCGCCTGGATCGGCATGCAGCTCCTGATGCGCCGGCCCGAGACCGACGGCTTCATCTCAGTGTCGCCGCCCACCAACATGTACGACTTCAGCTTCCTGGCCCCCTGCCCGGCCTCGGGCCTCATGCTGCACGGGGGCGCCGACACCGTGACCCCGCCGCAGGAGGTCGAGAAGGTGGTCTCCAAGCTGCGCACCCAGAAGGGCATTGTCATCGACTATGACGTCGTCGACGGCGCCAGCCATTTCTGGACCGAGCACCTGCCCGAGGTGGAATCCCGGGTCGGCGCCTATCTCGACCGCAGGCTCGCCGAAGGGGGCTGACCCCTGCGGGCCTAGGGCCGGGCGATCCGTCCGCCGGTCATCGGCGCCGGCGCCCCGGTCGTGCCGGGCCAGGAGATCGGCAAGCCACGCAGGCAGCGCGCCGCGAGGAAGGCGAAGGCCTCGGCTTCAAGCGCATCACCCCGCCAACCGACGGCTTCAGCGGACACGACCTCGCATCCCAGCCGATCCGCAAGCCCCGCCATCAGGACCGGATTGCGCCGGCCTCCACCCGTGACGATCAGTCCTGAAGGCTTGACCCCCACCAGCCGGAACCCGCTCGCCACCGCTTCCGCCGTGAAGGCCGTCAGGGTGGCGACGGCGTCGGGGAGCGAGAGCCCGTCCGTGGGCGCCGGCGAGAAATCGTAACGGTCCAGGGACTTGGGCGCGGGCTCGGAGAACCAGGCGTGCTCCATCAGGTGCTTCAGGATCGGCTCGGAAATGACCCCGCTCGCCGCCAGCCGGCCGTCGATGTCAAAGCGTCCCGCCCCCCGCGCCGCCACGACCTGGTCGATCAGGCCGTTCCCGGGGCCGGTATCGAAGGCGGTGACCTGGTCACCCCCCTGCCAGCAGGTCAGGTTGGCGACCCCGCCGATATTGAGCACCGCCAGGGGGGCGGTCAGGCCCGAAGCCGCCGCTCGGGCCAGGTGATAGATGGGCGCCAGCGGCGCGCCCTCCCCCCCCGCCCTCACATCCGCCGTCCGGAAGTCGTAGGCCACCGGCACGCCTGTCTCCTTCGCCAGCCAGGCGCCATCTCCCAACTGCAGGGTCCGCCCCTTTCGCCCGCCGGAGGGGCGTTCATGAAGGACGGTCTGGCCGTGCATGCCGATCAGGTCGAGGTCGGACCAGTCGAGGCCGCAGGAGGCCAGGAAGGCGGATCCGGCCGAGAAGTGAATCTCGGCCACAGCCCGCGCCGCATGGGCGAAGACGGGAGGATCGGGGGCGTCCCGGGGGTGGTCCAGGGCGGTCCGGATGGCGTCGCGCAGGAGGGCCCGAAGGGGATCCGACAGGGGCTCCTCCCCCGCCGGGCCAAAGGCCTGGAGGGTCTCCCCGTCCGTCTCCAGGATCGCCATGTCGACGGCGTCCAGCGAGGTGCCGGTCATGAAGCCCAGGATGCGCATGGCGCTTGACTGCCATGGCCGCCGGGCCTAGGCCAGCGCCATGTTCGCGACCTTCGCTTCAGCCCCGACCTATTACCGCCGCCCCTGACGACGGCGTGAGACCCTTCGCGCCGCCTTCCCTGGCCGGCGCGCTCTGGAAACGGCGCTGGCCTTCATGAGCCTCCCGGAGCCCAGCATGACCCCCCAAGCCGACTTCAAGTCCGACCTGCTGCGAACGATGCAGGCGCGCGGCTACATCCACCAGGTCACCCATCCGGAGGAACTGGATGCGGCGGCGCAGGCCGGAACGATCACGGGCTACATTGGCTTCGACGCCACAGCGCCGAGCCTGCATGTCGGCAGCCTGATCCAGATCATGATGCTCCGCCGGCTCCAGCAGGCGGGCCACAAGCCCATCGTCCTGATGGGCGGCGGCACGACCAAGGTGGGCGACCCGACAGACAAGGACCAGTCGCGACCCCTGCTCACCGAGGAAAAGATCCAGGCCAACATCGACAGCATCAAGACGGTGTTCGCCCGCTTCCTGGCGTTCGGCGACGGTCCGACCGACGCGATCATGGTCAACAACGCCGACTGGCTGGACAAGCTGGGTTACGTCGAGTTCCTCCGGGACTACGGCGTGCATTTCACCATCAACCGGATGCTGGCCTTCGACTCGGTCCGGCTGCGCCTTGAGCGCGAACAGCCCATGACCTTCCTCGAGTTCAACTACATGCTGATGCAGGCGACCGACTTCCTGGAACTGGAACGCAAGCACGGCTGCCAGCTGCAGATGGGCGGTTCGGACCAGTGGGGGAACATCCTGAACGGGGTGGAGCTGATCCGCCGGGTGGACCAGAAGCAGGCCTTCGGTCTGACGACGCCGCTCCTGGCCACCGCCTCCGGCCAGAAGATGGGCAAGACGGTCTCCGGCGCGGTCTGGCTGAACGCCGACATGTTGTCGCCCTACGACTACTGGCAGTTCTGGCGGAACACCGAGGACGCCGACGTGGCGCGGTTCCTCAAGCTGTTCACCGACCTGCCCCTCGAGGAGATCACCCGGCTGGAGGCCCTGCCGGGCGCCGGGATCAACGAGGCCAAGAAGGTGCTGGCGACCGAGGCGACCCGGATGCTGCATGGCGCAGAGGCCGCGGCGGCGGCGGAAGAGGCCGCGCGCGTGGCCTTCGAGGCCGGCGGCCTGTCCGCCGACATGCCCACCCTGGCCTTGAAAGCCGCCGACCTTGCCGCCACATCCCATAGCGCGCTGATGGTGGCGGCGGGTTTCGCGGCCTCCAATTCGGAGGCGCGCAAGCAGATCGCCAATGGCGGCTTCCGGATCAATGGCGAGAAGGTCGCCGATCCGCAGGCGATCGTCGCTCTCAATGGCGACGAAGCGGAGTTGAGGTCCGGAAAGCGCCGGGTCCGGCTGGTGATCGAACCCTGAGGAGCGGAAAATGGCGGAACTGGATGCCGGGGCGAAGGCGCCTGAATTCGAAATGGCGGGTGAAAAGGGCCCAATCCGGCTCTCGGACTTCGCCGGCAAGGCCCTGGTGCTCTATTTCTATCCCAAGGATGACACCTCCGGCTGCACCAAGGAGGCGCAGGAATTTTCGGCACTCGCCGGCGACTTTACGGCGGCCGGGGTCGCTGTGCTGGGGGTCTCGAAGGACACCGTCGCCAGCCATGGCAAGTTCACCGCCAAGTACGGACTGGAGGTTCCCCTGGGCTCCGATCCCGAGGGCGCGACCCTCGAGGCCTATGGCGCCTGGGTCGAGAAAAGCATGTACGGGAGGAAGTACATGGGCATCGACCGCTCCACCTTCCTGATAGACGGGGCCGGCGTGATCCGCCGGGCCTGGCGCAAGGTGAAGGTCCCGGGCCATGCGGCGGAGGTGCTGAAAGCGGCGCTCGCGCTCTGACGCCGGTGGGCCCGAGCGCGCCGCCTGAGAATCAGCGGGTTGCCAGCGGACCGCTTAACGGACAATAACTTCCTCCCCATCGGTAGACAGCACGGTGAGCATGTCGCGTCTCGCGCAACTCCGAGGCTTGATCCAAGCCCTTTTCCCCGAACGGCACCTCTACCTCCGGTCCGGAGGCGAGATGAAGGGTGTGGTCCTGACCCCCGCCCGGCAGATGATCTTCGCGGCGATTGGGCTTGGCCTGCTCACCTGGGTGGCGATCTCGTCCATCGCCATCCTGATCGGCGCCGTCACCCAGTCGCGGAGCGACCAGGAGCTGGCCCAGATGCAGGCCCGTTCCGAACGTTGGGTCGCCGACCGTGAGGCCCGGCTGAACAGCGCCGTCGCTCAACTGAATGCGTCGGGCGCCTCCCTGGGCGGTCTGGCGGAGCAGATCGAGAAGCGACATGCAGCCCTCGCCCTGCTCCTGACCGACCTGAAGGGCGAGCCGGGCGCCATGGCGGCCCTTGCGCCGGCCCTTCGTGGGTCGCCGGACGTGGATGCCGATCCCATTGAGCGGATCGCCACCGTGCAGGCCAACCAGGAGCGACTGGTGGACGCCGCCGAGGATTATGCGCGGGGTCGGGCGGACAGGCTGCGCCTGGCCTTCCGCCTCGCCGGCCTCGCGCCGTCCAGCTACGCCTCATCCGCAGCCTCGGGCGGCCCCCTTCTGGAGGCCCCCGACCCGCGCGCCCTGGCGGCCGTCCTGGATGTGGATGAGCGTTTCGCTGCGCGCATCCAGCGGGCGGCGGAGAACCTTTCGGCGGCCAGTGCGCTGTCGCAGACCGCCTCGCGGCTGCCCTTCGCACACCCCGCCGCCGGCGCCCGTCGCACCAGCAGCTTCGGGGTTCGCTTTGACCCCTTCACCGGCCGCCCCGCCTTCCACTCCGGCCTCGACTTCGTGTCCGCCTTCGGAGCGCCCATCCTGACCACGGCGCCGGGTGTCGTTTCCTTCGCGGGCGTCAGGTCCGGGTACGGCAAGACGGTCGAGGTGGACCACGGCCGCGGCTTCAAGACCCGCTATGCGCACCTGTCCGCACTCGCGGTCTCACCGGGCCAGCGTGTGGCGGTCGGCCAGCGGATCGGGGCCCTCGGGAACACCGGCCGTTCAACCGGGCCGCATCTGCACTACGAGATCTGGCTCAATGGCCGGGCCGTGAATCCCTATCGCTTCATCCGCGCAGGTGAACATGTTCAGCAAGCCCGCTCCCAAGCCGGATAACCGGCCCCCGGGACTTTCGCCGGACCTTCCCACTCCGCCCGGGTCCGGGACCGATGCGTCCCGAAACCGGCCTCGCCCGGCTTCGCTCCTCGCCCAGAACCTTGTGGTCGAGGGGTCGATCCAGAGCGACAGCGAGGTGCAGATCGATGGCCTGGTCCGGGGCGATGTGCGCGTCGAGAAGCTGGCCATCGGTGAGACGGGCCGCGTCGAAGGTCAGGTCACGGCGGAAGTCGTCGAGGTCCGGGGACGCGTCGTCGGCGGGATCATGGCCAAGCAGGTGCGGCTGTATGGCGCCGCAAGCGTCGAGGGCGACATCACTGCCGAACAACTGGCGATCGAGCCCGGCGCCTCGTTCGAAGGCCGCAGCATCAAGCTCCAGCGGCAGAAGCCGGCGGCGGCCACCGCCGCGCCTGCGCCTCCCCCGGGCTGATCCAGGGAGACCTCACCCTTCCCGGGTGACCCCCACCCGCTGGGCCAGGCTAGCGCCCATGAAGGCGTCGAGATCGCCGTCCAGCACGCCCTGGGTATCCGAGGTCTCCACCTGGGTGCGCAGGTCCTTGACCATCTGGTAGGGCTGCAGGACGTACGACCGGATCTGGTGTCCCCAGCCGATGTCGGTCTTCTGCTCCTGCAGGGCCTGGGCCTCCGCCTCCCGCTTCTGGAGTTCCAGCTCATAGAGCCGTGCGCGAAGCATGCGCCAGGCCTCATCGCGGTTCTGGTGCTGTGACCGGCCCATCTGGCAAGCCACGACCACGCCGGTCGGGATGTGGGTCAGGCGGACCGCGGAGTCCGTCTTGTTGATGTGCTGGCCGCCGGCGCCGGAGGCCCGGTAGGTATCGGTCCGGACGTCCGAGGGGTTGATGTCGATGACGATGGTGTCGTCGACCACCGGATAGACCCAGACCGAGGCGAAGCTGGTGTGACGTTTCGCGGCCGCGTCGAAGGGCGAGATGCGCACCAGGCGATGGACCCCGGCCTCGGTCTTCAGCCATCCATAGGCGTTGGGGCCCTTGATCTGGATGGTCACCGACTTGATCCCCGCCTGTTCGCCGGGGGTCTCTTCCAGGAACTCCACACTCAAGCCGTGAGCGTTGGCCCAGCGCGTGTACATGCGCAGGAGCATTCCGGCCCAGTCGCAGGACTCCGTCCCGCCGGCGCCGGAATTGACCTCCAGGAAGGCGTCATTGCCGTCCGCCTCACCGGAGAGCAGGGCCTCGAGTTCGGCGCGGCCCGCCCGCTCGCGGATGGCCTTCAGCTGTCCTCGGGCCTCCTCCAGGCTGGCGTCATCGCCCTCCTCGTCGGCGAGTTCAGCATATCCGATCGCGTCAGCAAGGTCCCGCTCAAGGGCGGTGACGGCGTCCACTGACGCCGCAAGGCGCGAGCGCTCCCGGCTGACAGCCTGGGCCTCGTCAGGTCGGTCCCACAGGGTGGGATCCTCGACCCGGGCGTTCAGTTCATGCAGTTTCCGAAGGGCGACATCCCAGTCAAAGTCGCCTCCTGAGCAGTGCGATCGACTGCTCGATGTCGGCCTTGGCAGCCTCGACATCCGCTCTCATGGGATTACTCCTGAAACTCGGCGGGCGGGAGTAGCGCGGACCACGCCCTAATACAATCCGCTCATGTCATCGGGCCGGCGGGCCGCCGGCGCGCCGCCCTCCCCTCCCGGTCGACCAAGCTGGTCATAAGGCACGGGCCGGATCGGCAGGCCATCGGGGGTCAGGTTCGAGGGCGCCGCCGTAATCTTGGGCTCAGTGCCCGGGCGGAAGGCCTCGCGGACGCCGTTGATCGTGGCGAACTTCGCATTCCGGGGCGCCTTGAAGTCGGTCTTCGGCAGGCGGGCCTGCGCACCCTGCATGAAATCGATGAAGATCGGGACCGCCGCCTGGGTCCCGGTCTCCCCCGGACCGAGACTGCGATTGTCGTCGAACCCGACGAAGACGCCGACCACCATCTGGGGCGTGAAGCCAATGAACCAGGCGGACCGGTAGTCGTTGGTCGTCCCCGTCTTGCCCGCGATGGGAAAGCCGAGGGACGAGACCGAGGCCGCCGTACCCCTCTGGACGACACCCTGGAGCATGGAGGTGATCTGGTAGGCGGTGATGGGGTCCAGGACCTGTTCCCCGCCCTGCGCGATCCTCGGGCTCTCGGCGCCCGTAAAGGCTGCGGTGCAGCGCGGGCAGTCGCGCTGATCCGCCCGCAGCACCGTCTCGCCCTTGGAGTCCTGGACCAGCTCGATCAGGTGCGGGGTCACCCGACGGCCGCCGTTCACGAAGGCGGCGTAGGCCGTCGTGATCCGGAGCGGCGTGGTCTCTCCGGCGCCCAGGGCCATGGCGAGGACCGGCTCCAGGGAGGGAGTCACGCCCATGCGCACAGCCGTATCGCGAATCTTCCTCATGCCCACGCCCTGGGCCAGGCGCACCGTCATGGTGTTCCGGGAGAGCTCAAGGCCCCGGCGGAGCTGCATGGCGCCAAGGTAGGACCGCGTGTAGTTCTCCGGCGACCAGTCTTCTCCATCCCTGCCCGAAAGGGTGATGGCGGAGTCTAGGACGGTGCTGGCCGGGGTGTAGCCATTCTCGAGGGCCGTCGCGTAGACGAAGGGCTTGAAGGTCGATCCGGGCTGCCTCCTGGCCTGGGTCGCCCTGTTGAAGCTGGAAAGCGAGAAGGAGTAGCCGCCCACCAGCGCCAGCACGCGGCCCGTGTTGGGCTCCACCACCACAAGGGCTCCGTTCACGGCGGGGATCTGCCGGAGCCGGAAGTTTCCGGCCGCGGCCGGCTCCACGAAGATCAGGTCGCCAGCGCTGAGGCCCTTGCCGGCCCGGGCCCAGGCGACATCCGCCGGCGCCAGCCAACCCTTCTGCGCCTCCTTCTGGGTCTCGATACGGATCCCGCGGCCCGACACCTCGGAGACAATGGCGACCCGCCAGTCCCGCCGCTCGGAAGGCGCGCGGAACCGCTCAGCGGCCTTGGCCCAACCTGGGCCGTAGGTTGTCCGGGCGAAGGCGCCGCGCCAGCCATGTCGCCGGTCATAGACCTCCAGTCCGTTCATGAGGGCGCGCAGGGCGTCGGACTGAAGCTCGGAGTCAAGGGTGGTCCGCACGTAGAGACCGGCGGCGTCCAGCCGGTCCCCCAGGGCCGCCCGGCCCTGCCGACGGACCTCTTCGACGAAGTAGTCTGCGTCCCTGTAGCGGGCCCGTGCGGGGGCGGCCTGGACCACCAGGTCCTCGGCCTTGGCGCGGGCGGCGTCGGCGGCGGAGATCCATTGGAGCTCGGCCATCTGGTCCAGCACCCAGTTCCGGCGAGCCATGGCCTGGGCCTTGCGGCGGATCGGGTGGTAGTTGTCCGGCCCCTTTGGAAGGGCGGCCAGGAAGGCGGCTTCCGAAAGGCTCAGCTCGTTGATCGACTTTCCGAAATAGTTGAAAGCCGCCGCCCCGACGCCGAAGGAGCGGTACCCGAGCCAGATCTCGTTCAGGTAGAGTTCGAGGATCTGCGGCTTGGTCAGGGTCTCCTCGAGCCGCCGGGCGATCAGCGCTTCCTTGAACTTGCGTCCCAGGGTCGCATCGTTGGTGAGCAGAACGTTCTTGGCCACCTGTTGGGTGATCGTCGACCCGCCCTGAAGGCGCCGTCCCTGTATCAGGCTGGGAACGGCCCGCCCGATCGCCCGTGCAAGCCCCGCAGGGTCCACCCCCTTGTGGCGGAAGAAGGAGCGGTCCTCGGCGGCGAGGAAGGCCAGCGCCAGCTGGGGCGGGATGCTGTCATAGGGAACAAAGATCCTCCGCTCCCGGCTGAACTCGCCGATGAGGGTCCCGTCCCAGGCATAGGCGCGGGTCGAGGTCGGGGGGCGGTAGTCTGCGAGGTCCCCCGCGTCGGGAAGGTCATGGAAGAGCCAGGCCGTATAGATGGCGATCGCCAACCCCCCGACCGCCACCAGGCTGAGCAGGGACACCCCAGCAATGGCCAGCCATCTTTTCGGGGACTGCACGACAGAGACGCCTCCGCAGGCGACCACGCGCCTGCATTGGTCTTCGTCTAGATCATGTTCCGATGAGTGGGAACCGGTTATCGGATCGAAACAAGATCTCAGTTCCGGGACCTGGAGCGTGTATCGCCCCTTCGGACGCGCCGCCTGAAGGGAGCAGGCTCCGGGGCGCGTTTCGGAAGACGGGAAGCCGGATTCTGGCGCTGGCCAGGCCCAAGGACCCGTGCCGCGCAGCCCCTATCGCGAGGCGACTCTCAGGTCGCTCCGGAAGTAGTTTTCGATCGCCTCCGCAATGGCCACGACCAGGCGGCCCCGCGACTTGGGATCGGCCAGGAAGGCCTGGTCGTCCGGATTGGTCATGAAGCCCATCTCCAGCAGGACGGCGGGAACGTCCGGGGCCAGCAGCACTGCAAAACCCGCCTCCCGATGGCTGCGCCGGAGCAGAGCGTGCTCGTCCTCGATCTCGTCGACCAGCAGCTGGGCGAAGGTTGCGGAACGGTTCTTGGTCGCCCGCTGGGTCAGGTCGAAGAGAATGCCGGAAACGCTCTGGTCGGTGCGGTAGCCCGCCTTCATGAACCAGTCGTCCTTGGTCACCAGACGCGCGGATCGCCCCGCCGCACGTTCCGACAGGGTGTAGACGCTCGCGCCGCGAACGGAGTCGTTGGGACCTGAATCCACGTGGAGGGAGATGAAGAGGTCTGCGTTGGCCCTGCGTGCAATCTGGACCCGAGCCTCGAGAGGCACATAGACATCGCGGTCGCGGGTCATGACCACCCTGTACCGGCCCGTCCGCTCAAGCCGCTCCCGGAGGCTGAGGGCCGCTGCAAGGGTCAGGTCCTTCTCCCGTCGGTCGCCGCCCAGGGCTCCGGGGTCGTGCCCGCCATGGCCGGCGTCGATGACAACGATCCGCCGGTTGTCGGCGCGGCTCTTCTGGCCCTTCCGAGGCGGAGAGGACGGCGCCGTCCGCAAAGACGTCAGCTGCACGCCCGCCGCATCAGTCGGGAGGGGCCGGGCCGCAACGGGCGCCAGGTCGATCACATAGCGAAATCCGGACGCTCCCTCCCCGGGGGGCAAGAGGAACCGCCTCCGCACCTGGACGCCGTCAGCCGTATCAATGGTCACCCGCACGCCCCCGGCCTGGGGCGCGACGTTCCAGGCCTTGACGAGACCGTGTCCACGTCCGCGCAGGGTCGCGGCCACCTCGACGCCGGACAGGGCGACAACGACCTTGCCCCCGGTCTCGGAGACCAGTCTTCCGGTCGCTTCCTCAGAGAGATCGATCACCAGCCGTGTGGCGGTCCGGTCGCCGCCGAGACGCACAGAGTTGACCTCCCCGGCCACGGCCGGAGACGCCATCAGCGCCAGAAGCAGGATCCACCCGGCAAGGGCCAGGAGGGCCATGTCGCTCCGCCAACGCCTTTCAGACATCCGCACCACGAAGACTTCGTCCGTTTCTCCCGCCTGCTGCGGGTTTTGGTAAGGATAACCGCAGGGCGTAGTGAAATCGTTAAGGCCGCCGGCTCTGCCCCGGGGTGCGATCTTTTGCTGGCGCCCGAGATGATTTTGCTGCATCTGGAACGCTTCGGTCGTGCTGCGGTGCGATCGGGAACAGGGCCTTCGCCGGCCTGCCTGCGGCCCAGCGCCCGGCAGACGCGAGGCTCCCGCTGCGGACGGCGATCGTCCGCAACTTGGAAACACGCCATGGGCTGCGCAGCTCGAGCCAATTCCCGGCCGGTCGGCATCCGCGTCTCAGACGCCGGATGCGTCCTCCTGCGTCGCCCTCGCCATAATCGGTGCAGCCCGGGCTTCGGCCCTGAGGCGCGCCGCGGAGAACTTCATGTCAAAGAAGATGCTAATCGACGCCGCCCACGCCGAAGAAACGCGTGTGGCGGTGATCGACGGAAATCGGATTGAAGAGTTTGATTTCGAGAGCCAGAGCCACAAGCAGCTCCGGGGAAACATCTACCTCGCCAAGGTAACGAGGGTCGAACCCTCGCTCCAGGCGGCCTTCATCGAGTACGGCGGCAACCGCCACGGCTTCCTCGCCTTCAACGAGATTCACCCGGACTACTACCAGATCCCGGTGGCGGACCGTGAAGCCCTGATGGCCGAAGAGGCCGCCGACGAGGATGAGGACGAGGTCGAGGTCCCGCGGGACCGCGATGGCGAGGAGGACGGCGAGGACGCCGCCGAGACCCTGTCGGGGGACGGCGACGACGATGACGTCGTCGAGCAGGAGCTCGCCCGTCGGCGGCGGCGGCTGATGCGTCGCTACAAGATTCAGGAAGTGATCCGTCGCCGGCAGATCATGCTGGTCCAGGTCGTCAAGGAAGAGCGAGGCAACAAGGGCGCCGCCCTGACCACCTACCTCTCCCTCGCCGGCCGGTACTGCGTGCTGATGCCGAACACGGCGCGCGGCGGTGGAATCTCCCGGAAGATCACCTCGGCGACGGACCGCAAGCGCCTGAAGTCGGTGGTGCAGGGCCTCGATGTCCCGGAGGGCATGGGCCTGATCGTCCGCACCGCCGGCGCAAAGCGGACCAAGGCTGAGATCAAGCGCGACTACGACTACCTGCTGCGCCTGTGGGAGAACATCCGCGAGACCACCCTGCATTCCGTGGCCCCCTCCCTGATCTATGAGGAAGAGGACCTCGTGAAGCGGACCATCCGCGACCTCTACGACAAGGATATCGACGAGGTCCTGGTGGAGGGCGAGGCGGGATTCCGCGAGGCCCGCGACTTCATGCGGATGCTGATGCCGTCCCAGGCGCGGAAGGTTCAGGCCTACCGCGAGCCCACGCCCCTGTTCGTCAAGCATCGGGTCGAGGACCACTTGGCGCAGATCTATTCGCCGGTGGCGCCGCTGAAGTCCGGCGGCTACCTCGTGATCAACCAGACCGAGGCCCTCGTGGCCATCGACGTCAACTCGGGCCGCGCCACGCGGGAGCGCAATGTCGAGGCGACGGCGCTGAGAACCAACCTCGAGGCGGCCGAGGAGGCAGCGCGCCAGCTCCGCCTCCGGGACCTCGCCGGGCTTGTCGTCATCGACTTCATCGACATGGATGAGTCGAAGAACAACCGGGCGGTCGAGAAGAAGCTCAAGGACGCCCTCAAGGAGGACCGCGCCCGGATCCAGGTGGGGCGCATCTCAAGCTTCGGCCTGATGGAGTTGTCGCGGCAACGCCGGCGCTCCAGCCTGCTCGAGGGCACGACCCACGTCTGTGAGCACTGCTCGGGAACCGGACGCGTCCGGTCTGTGGAGTCGAGTGCGCTCGGCGCCCTCCGGGCGGTGGAGATGGAAGCCCTGAAGGGCGCCGGCGAGATCGTGCTCCGGGCGCCCCGCGCCGTCGCCCTCTACATCCTGAACGAGAAGCGGGGGCATCTGGCCCGGCTGCACGTGGACCAGGGCGTCTTCGTGTCGGTGGTTGTCGACGAAACCCTTCCCCATGCCGGCTACGCCATCGAGCGGACCTCCGACCAGGCCCGGCCCGCCGATGTCCTCGCCCCGCGCAAGACGCTGGAACCCTACGTTCCTGCCGATGAGGATCTCGATGTCTTCGAAGACGAGGAGGACGAAGACGAGGACGAGGCCGCCGCCTTCGCCGAAGACGACGAGGACGAGGAGGACGACTCGCCCCGCAGCGGCGCCCGGGAACGGGAACGGGAACGGGACCGGGACCGGGACGAAGAGGATGACGGACGCGAGGATCGCGGCGACCGTCGGGGCCGTCGTCGGCGCCGGCGCGGACGTCGGGACGGGGAACCGCGAGCGGCCGCTCCTGCGCACACTCCCGAAGAGGCCCGCGAGAGCCATGCTGATGACGAGGACGATGGGCAGGGCGGTCGCCGCCGTCGCCGGGGTCGTCGGGGGGGACGGCGCTCCCGGGAAGAGGGTCGTCCGCAGGACGCCTATGCCTGGACCCGCCCCTGGGTGCCCTATGAGGATGATCCCTTCATCTGGTTCGACCCTTCGCAGGATGCTGTCCGCCCCTCGGAGGCTTCCACTGCTCGTGCCGAGCCCGCTTCCCCCATGGCTGCGCCTGAGGATCCGACGGTCGACATCTGGGTCGAGCTGCCGGAGATCGACGCTGAGAAGCCCCGTCGGGGCCGCCGTTCGAGGGGCCGGGGTCGCCGGGAGGACGCCGTCGAGGCCGACGCCCTGACCCCCCCACAGGACGCGCCAACCGCCGAGGTCGCCGCCGAGCCCAGTGATGCCGAGCCGGAAGCCCCCGCCCCTGCTGCGGTGGTTGAGCCCGAGCCCGAGGCCCCCGCTAAGCCGGCCCGGGCGCGTCGCAGCCGCGCCCGTGCGGCGGAACCGGTTGCCGACGCGGCTCCCGAACCTGCAACAGAAGTCACAGTCGAACCTGTGGCGGTGGCGACCCCGGAGCCTGTGGCGGCGGCGCCCGCTGAACCGCCGGCCCCGGAGCCGCCGGTGACCCGGGAACCTGATCCTGCGGAGATCACGTCGCCTCCCCCTCAGCCCCGCAAGGGCTGGTGGCGGCGGGGCTGACAGGCTAGCGTTATCTGGGGTCGGGGGCGCAGTACGAGGAGACTCGCCATGGGCGGCCACCGCCTTGCGCATCTCAGGAAGGGTCTGGCGACAGGCCTTTGCCTGCTCGCCGTCCTTGCCCCCGTCTTCAGCCCGGCGCCTGCAAAGGCCCAGGGCGCCCCGTTGACCCTGATCCGGGACACCGAGATCGAGGAGACGCTTCGGCTCTATTCTCAACCCCTGTTCAAGGCGGCCGGGGTGGAGTCGAGCTCGATCCGCATCCTCCTGATCGGATCGAAGGACCTGAACGCCTTCGCAGGTCCCGGGGTGATGGCCCTCTTCACCGGCCTCATCCTCGAGTCCAAGTCGCCCAACGAGCTGCAGGGCGTCATCGCCCACGAGGTGGCGCACCTCGCGGGGGGGCACTCGGCGCGGTCCGGGGAGATGTCCCAGGCCGGGCTCCGACCCTTTCTGCTGACCATGGGCCTGGGGGTCCTGGCCGCCTTGTCCGGGAATATCGAGGCGGGCGCGGTCCTGGCGTCGAACGCCAGCTTCTTCGGGGCCCTGGGGGCCATGGGGTACAGCCGGGAGCAGGAAAGCCGCGCTGACCAGGCGGGGGCCTCCTACCTGGAGGCGGCCGGCCTCTCCGGGCGGGGACTGGTCAATTTTTTCGAGAACTTCCGCTACCAGGAGGTCTTCGCAGAGGCCCGGCGCTTCGGTTACTTCCGCAGCCACCCTTTGAGTTCCAGCCGGATCGACGCCCTGCGCGCCCGGGTGGAGGGCCTGTCGAACTACAACGCGGCTGATGACCCTGAGAATGTCCGCCGGCATGAGATCATGAAGGCCAAACTGCACGGCTTCCTCAATCCGGGCCTGGCGATCGTGAAGTGCGCCGAACCGAAGGCGGATTATCCGACGCGGTACGCCTGCGCGATTGCACAATACCAGCTCAAGGAGCCGGACCGGGCCCTCAAGCTGATCGACGCCCTGCTCGCCGAACAGCCGGATAATCCCTACCTCTGGGAGCTGAAGGGACAGATCCTCTTCGAGTTCGGGCGCACCGCTGAGGCCGAGGCGCCACAACGCAGGTCGGTGGCCCTGAAGCCCGACGCTCCGCTCTTGAGGGTCAACCTTGGGCAAACCCTCATCGCCCTGACAGATGAAGCCAAGATCGACGAGGGGATACGCGAGCTGAAGACCGCCCTCGACCAGGATGATGAGAACTCCGTCGCCTGGCGCCTCCTGGCCCAGGCCTACGACACCCGGGGCCGGAACGGCCTCGCCCGCTACGCCACCGCAGAGTATAACTACATTGAGGGCGATCGCCGGCAGGCCCTGATCTTCGCCCTGCGGGCGCGAGACCTCCTGGAGCGCAACACGCCGGAATGGCGACGGGCCAACGACATTGTGCTGGCCACTGAGAACGATCGTCAGGTCCGCAATGTACGCGGCGGCGACTAACCCTTCACAGAGCGTTGAACCCCCCTATGTTGCGCCCATGAAACCAGTTCTGATCGCGGCCCTTCTTTCCTGCAGCCTCCTTCTCGGGGGATGCCAGAGGGCTTTCGACACCGTGATGGGCGACCAGGTCCGGGGCTATCTGCTCGCTCACCCGGAACTGCTGGAAGAGATGGCCACCAAGCTTCAGGAGAAGAAGCTCGTCCAGCAGTCGGAGGACGCCCGCAAGGCCATCGCCGCCAACCGGGCGGCCCTGGAGCGCGACCCCCGGGACGTCGTCATTAATCCCGGCGGTCGCATCACGGTAGTGGAGTTCTTCGACTACCGCTGCGGGTACTGCAAGACCATCGCCCCGGAAGTCGCCGCCCTGGTGCGGGAGAACCCTGACCTCCGCCTTGTCCTCAAGGAGTTCCCGATCTTCGGCGGCGCCTCCGATCTCGCCGCCCGGGCCGCGCTGACGCCGGCTGGCCGCGCGGGCGGGCTCGCCTTCCATGAGGCCCTGATGGTGGAAAAGACCCTCAATGAGTCCACCATCATGCGCCTCGCCGCGGCCGCCGGCGTCCGGTCGGAGGCGATCGCTGCGGCGCTCCGGGACGAGGCCATCACCCAGCACCTGGAGGATACCCGGCGACTCGCCCAGAACCTGCGGATCGAGGGCACCCCCGCCTTTGTCGTCGGAGACCGGATCGTCCCGGGGGCGGACCTGGAAGCCCTCAAGACCGCCATCGAGGAGGCTCGCCGCGGCCCCCTCAAGACACCTGCCTCCTGAAGACACCCGCCCCGTGAAGAGACATGCCTGACATGACCGAGACTGTCGCCGTAATCGGAGCTGGCATGGCCGGCCTCTGGACCGCCCTGGCCCTGGCCCCGACGGGGCGCCGGGTCACCCTGCTGGACCGCGATCCGCCGCCGCCGCCCGGGGATGCCGACGAGGCGTTCACGGACTGGGCCCACCGGGGCGTCACCCATCTGCGTCACAGCCACGCCTTCCTCGCCCGGCTGCGCGGCATTATCCGGGATGAGCACCCCGCCCTGCTGGAGGCCCTGAACGCCGCGGGCTGCCGGGAATTGGGCCTGGACGGCATGCTGACCGACCGTCATCGCAAGCGCTGGACCCCCCGACCCGAAGACGCCGATCTGGTGGTCCTCACGAGCCGCAGGACCACGCTGGAGCTGGTGATCCGGCGGTATGTCGAGGCCATGCCCAATGTCGAGATCCGCAGCGAAGCCTTCGTCGAGGGGCTCGAAGCTTCGGGGGACGCCCCGCGCAAGGTGACGGGCGTTCGGCTCCGGGGCGGAGAAACCGTGGCGGCCGACCTGGTGGTTGACGCCAGCGGACGCACATCCTCGGCCTTCGACCAGCTGGCGGCCCTCGGCGTTCAGGTCGGCGAGACGGCCGAGGACGCCGGAATCCTGTACTTCACCCGCCACTACCGCCTGCGTCCCGGCCAGGTCGAACCTCCAAGGGGCGGCGCCCCCGCCACCGGGGATCTCGGCTTCATCAAGTTCGGCGTCTTCCCGGCCGACAATGGCTGCTTCTCCATCACCCTGTGCGTGCCCGAGATCGAGTTGGAGATCCGCAAGACCATCGTTGATCCCGCCATCTTCGACGGCATCTGCCGCGAGATTCCCGGCATGCGCCCCTGGCTTGAGCCGGAGCGGACCGAGGCGGTCAGCAAGGTCTATGGGATGGGGGACCTGAAGAGCCGCTGGCGCACATTGGTGGCGGACGGCAAGGCGGCGGTCGTGGGCTTCTTCGCCGTGGGGGACAGCCTGATCCGCACCAACCCCCTCTATGGTCGGGGCTGCGCCTTCGCGGCGGTCAGCGCCACCCTCCTTCGCGACGCCCTGGAGGCGGACCGGGACCCCGCCGCGCGCCTGTTCGCCTACGAGGCCGGCCTCAAGCGGGAGATCCTCCCCTTCTTCGACACCATGCAGAAGGATGACCGGGTAGCCGTGCGACGCGCCCGGCAGGCCCTGGACCCGCATCACCGGCCGGGCCTGCGCAGCCGCATCCTGAAGAGCTTCGCCGAGGATGGCGTGGCCATCGCCATCCGCTCGGATCCCGATCTCCTGCGCGCGGCCTTGCGCGGATTCCACATGCTGGAGCACCCGTCGGCCTGGCTGAAGCGGCCCGTCAATCTCGGGAAGGTCCTGCTGCACTGGATGACGCCGAAGGCGGCGAAGGCCGACGTCTACCCGCCCAAGGCCGGACCCCGGCGGGCCGAGCTGATGCGCGCCGTGGGCCTCGACCCCGACCTCGACATCGCCCGGGTGGCCGCCGGCTAGATCCTGTTCCGATCCGTGGGAACCGGTGATCGGAACATGGTCTCAAGGATTGGAACTAGGGCCTGTTTTCTCGCCCTTTCGGACGTTCCGTCTGAAGGGAACAGACTCTACTAAGGCTCAGTCTTCGCCCCAGCGCCAGCGCAGGGGTTTGGACCTGTCCATCTTCAGCCAGACCACGACCAGCAGCAGGGCCGTGCATCCCAGGAGCGCGGCCAAGATCCCTAGCGCATCGGCGCCCCTCGCCTCCCGACCCATCAGGGACGGGATCATCGCCATGGTGAGGATATAGAGCCCAATACAGGCCCAGCCCTGCCCGTTCATGGGTGAAACGCCGAAGCCGAACCGCCTGGGCCCGAACCAGGGCTTGCCGATGGGAAGTTTCATGGCGGGGGTCCTGAAAAACACCGAGGCCGCAGATATAGGCGCGCCCGGCTTCCCCCGCGAGCGTCCCGGGCGGGAATGCGGCCGATCAGATCCGTCCGCCGAGGGGTGAGGAGGGATCGCCATAGCGACGCTCGGCCATCCGCCCAGCGAGAAAGGCCTGCCGGCCGGCGATGACGGCGTGCTTCATGGCGTCGGCCATCCGGATCGGATCCTTCGCCTCGGCGATGGCGGTGTTCATGAGCACGGCGTCGCAGCCCATCTCCATGGCGATGACCGCGTCCGAGGCCGTCCCGACACCGGCGTCAACGAGG
>JADBZH010000116.1 GCA_020402585.1 Phenylobacterium sp.
ACCCAACGCCGCCTCTCCCGGCTGGCCCGCGGCGACGTCCTTCAGGTCGGCGGCGCCGAGGACCAGGTCGATGAGCTGGTCCCGACTCAGGGCGACTTGCGGCGCGCCCTCTCCCTCGCGGTGATGCAGGACGGCGTTCTCGATACGCAGGGTGAAGGTCCCCTCCCCGTCCGGGAAGACGAGGGTGAGGTCCAGCTCCAGGTCGCCGGCCGCCTCGCCGTTCAGTCGCACCGAGAGGCTGTCCAGCATGCTCTCGGCGGGCAGGTTGCGAAGCTGGCTGCCCGCAGCCTGCCTGGGCGTCTCCGACGCCGGGATCGGGGTCCGGAGTTCCTGCGCCCCGGTCAGGTAGAAGTCCCGCCAGGGCCCGGACTCGGACTGGTAGCCCATCTGCTCCAAGAGGTCGGCCTGCAGGTTGCGGGCCTCGGCGTTGGCGGGGTCGGCGAACACCAGGTGGTTCAGCACCTGGGCGGCCCAGCGATAGTCTCCATCCGCCTGCGCCCGGCGGGCCTCGGCCAGTACAGCGACTGCCCCGCCCATCGCCTGGACATAGCGGCGCCCCGCCTCCACCGGCGGATGGGGGTTGAGATGGGCCGGATTGCCGTCGAACCAGCCGAGATAGCGCTGATAGACCGCCTTGGCGTTGTGGCTGACCGTTCCGTAGAAGCCCCGGGTGTACCACTCCGAGGCCAGGGTCGGCGGCAGGCGCAGGACCTCGGCGATCTCCGGGGCGTTCAGGCCGTGGTTGGCCAGGCGCAGGGTCTGGTCGTGGATGAACTTGTAGAGATCGCGCTGCTTTCGCAGGAAGACGTCGATCTGGGGCCCGCCCCAGCGCGGCCAGTGGTGGCTGGCGAACATCACGTCGGAGTCGGTCCCGAACAGGTCGCGGGCCTCGTCGATGTAACGGCTCCAGGACTTGGAATCCCGCACCTGCGCGCCCCTCGGGGTGTAGATGTTGTGCAGGTGACAGGTGCAGTTCTCGGCCATGCAGAGGGCGCGGAACTTCGGGAAGAAGAAGTTCATCTCGGCCGGCGCCTCGGCGTCGGGCGTCACCTGGAAGACGATCTCCACCCCGTCCACGACGAGGCGCTCGCCCGTCCGGGAGATGGAGACCGTGGGCGGGACCAGGGCGACCTTGCCGCCGGACACGCCCTTGCCCAGGCCAGAGTCCACGTGGCCGCGGGGATCCTTTGGCAGGAGGGCGCCGTACATGTAGGTCGCCCGGCGGCTCATGGCGTTGCCGGCCAGGACGTTCTCGCTGACGGCCTCCTTGAGGAATCCCTCCGGCGCGATGATCGGCAGGCCCGCGGCGATCTCGTCGGGCGAGACGACCCCCAGGATGCCGCCGTAATGGTCGACATGACTGTGCGTGTAGATCACCGCCGTGACCGGCCGGTCGCCCCTGTGGGCGCGCATCAGCTCCAGGGCGGTCCGGGCCGGCTGGGCCGAGGTCAGGGGGTCAATGACGATGTAGCCCCGCTCGCCCTCGATGAAGGTGACCGTCGAGATATCGAAGCCGCGCACCTGGTAGACCCCGGGGGTGACTTCGTAGAGCCCATGGCGCGAGTTCAGCTGGGCCTGTCGCCAGAGGCCGGGGTGGACGCTGGGCGCAGGCTCTCCCTGCAGGAAGGCGTAGGGCTTGAGGCTCCAGGCCCCGGGAATGTCGGCGTCCGGGATGGTGGCGATGAAGCCGCGGTCGGCCAGGCGGAAGTCCTCGCCGTCGTCGGGCGGAAGGCTCGCCCGGGCGGCCTCAAGGGCGGCGCGGGTGGCGGCGCTGGCGTCCTTGCGCTCTGTGTCAGTCATGGGCGTCCTCCTGGATCGCCACTTAGCCCCCTGATCGCCCAAGACCAAGCCTCATCACCGAAGTGCAATCGGGCAGAGGAAATGTGCATCGGGGGTCCTTGAAAGGCCCAGACGATAGACCAGTTCCTTCTTCAGGACCGGGGGGCACAAGGGCGCCTCGCTCCCATGGAGAAAATCCGAATGGTGGAACAGGCATGACATCCCGGCCCCCGATCGAGGCTTACAGGTCAGTCAGCGAAGATCCGGCGCGAGCCATGGGCCTGCCCGGCGTCGCCTACACCGATCTCTCGGTCCTCGAGGCGGAGCGCGAGAGGGTGCTTCGGGCGGGTTGGCTGCCGGTGGCCCGTCTCGGCCAGTTGGCCAACCCTGGGGACTATGCCTGTACGGATGTGGCCGGCGCACCCGTGGTCGCTCTGCGCGACGGGGCCGGAACGCTCAGGGTCCTGTCGGCTGTCTGCCGGCACCGGGGCATGCCCGTCGTGTCCGGCGAGGGACGGACCAATGTCCTGACCTGTCCCTACCATCTCTGGCGCTACGGACTTGACGGGGCCCTCCTGTCCGCACCGGCGATGCGGGGTTCAGAGGTCTTCAATCCCAAGGACTGCCGTCTTCCTGAATTGCGTTCAGAGGCCTGGGGCGGGTGGCTCTGGGTCAACGCGGACGGCGGGGCGGGTCCCCTGTCGGAGTCGCTCCTCGCCTTATCCGACCGCCTGGCGCCCCTGGCCCCCGAGACCATGAGAACGGTCGGCGTGATCGAGATGGAGTCGCCCTGGAACTGGAAGGTGATGGTCGAGAACTTCCTGGAATCCTATCACCACATCGGTCCTCACGCCCGCTCGCTCCAGGTGACGCACCCAGGACTGGGAACCTTCGAGGGCGACGGGAGCGACGCCTTCACCGTCCTCGAGAATCCTCCGGTCAACCCCGAGGGCCATGGGTTCGTGGTCGCTTGCGTCTTTCCCATCGGGCTTATGTTTTTCACCGAGGATGAAGCTCCCGTGGGGGCCTGGTACCAGATGGACCGCCTTCAGCCGGATCGCTTCCGCCTGCGCATCCACCTTCTGGCGTCGCCGGCCCTGGCTGATCTTCCCGGCTTCGCCGAGGGTTACCGGGAGCAGGTGGCGGCGGTCCACGCGGAGGACATCGGCGTCTGTGAAGGCGTACAGTCCGGCGTCTCGAGTCCGGACTATCGGCCAGGGGCCTTAAGTCCTCTGGAGCGTCCCTTGTGGCGTTTTCACCGGCACCTGGCGACCCGGCTGGCGGGCGAGTGAGGTCCAGCGCGGGCGGGCGGTTTCCTTTTCGCGACCGGGGCGCCATATGGGTTCCTGACGGGACGAAGGCCGCGATCGCGCCGCGCCCTCTGGGAGGAGAGACGAGTTGCACTATTCCGAACTGAAGACGGCCTGGGACGAACTGACCGCGCCGGGCGCGCCCTTTGAGCTCGTGGTCCAGGAGGTCCGCGGGGCCCCCTTGAAGGTGTACAAGAACGCCCCGCCAAACGTCCGCGCCGTCTGGCTGTCCACAGCCGCCTTCGCGGACCGCACCTATCTCGTCTACGAGAACGACCGGATCACCTACGCCGAAGCCCACGTCCTCGTGGCGAGCATCGCCAACTGGCTGCACGCGCACGGCGTAAAGCGTGGCGACCGGGTCGCCATCGCCATGCGCAACTTTCCCGAATGGATGTTGATCTACTGGGCCTGCGTTTCCGTGGGCGTGACCGTCGTCGGCATGAACGCCTGGTGGACGGCCGAGGAAATGTCCTACGGCTTCAAGGACGCCCAGCCCAAGGTCGCCTTTGTCGATCCTGAGCGGATGGCGCGCATCGCCGAAAGGCCGGACATGGTCGAGGGCGTCACCCTGGTGGCCGTGCGGGCGCCGGCGACGGCCGGGTATGTCGCCTGGTCCGACGTGATCGCCACCGGCGGCGCCATGCCGGACGCCGAGATCGACCCGGATGATGACGCCTGCATCTTTTACACCTCGGGTACGACGGGCTTCCCGAAGGGCGCCCAGCTGACCCACCGGGGCTGCGTGGCCAACCTCTTCAACATGGTGTTCTCCGGCCAGGCGCAGGCCCTGGCGACTCAGCGCGCCACAGGCGTAGCGCCGGACCCGAATGCGCCGGTCCCGGTTCCCGTCGCCCTCCTCACCACCCCCCTGTTCCACGTCACGGCCAACAACTGCGGCGCCTATGCGACGACCGCAGCGGGCGGGACCATTGTGCTGATGTACAAGTGGGACGCTGGTGAGGCCCTGCGGATCATCGAGGCCGAGAAGGTCACGTCCATGAGCGGCGTTCCGACCATGGCCCGGGAGGTCCTGACCCATCCCGATTTCGCCAGCCGCGATACCTCCAGCCTCCTGAGCCTTGGCGGCGGCGGGGCCCAGGTCCCCCCCGACCTGGTCCACAAGATCGACGCCCAGGTGAAGACCGCCCGGCCGAACACCGGCTACGGCATGACGGAGACCTGCGGCATCATCACCGCCATCGCCGCGGACTTCTTCGTCGATCGCCCGGACAGCGCCGGGCCGGCCATGCCCGCCTTCGAAGCGCGCTGCGTGGATGACGAGGGCAATACCGTCCCGCTCGGCCAGGTGGGTGAGCTCTGGGTGCGCGGCTCGCCGGTCATCAAGGGCTATATCAACCGCCCTGAGGCGACTGCCGAGACCATTACGGACGGCTGGCTGCACACAGGCGACATCGCCCGTATGGACGAGGACGGCTTCATCTACATCGTCGACCGCAAGAAGGACATGGTGCTCCGCGGCGGCGAGAACATCTACTGCGCCGAGGTGGAGGCCAACCTCTACCGGCATCCGGCCGTCGCCGAATGTTCGGTCTTCGGAGTCCCGGACGAGCGACTGGGCGAGGAGGTCGGGGTCGCCATCGTGCTTCGACCCGGTCACTCGGCCACGCCTGACGGGCTCCGCGAGCACTGCGCCTCCATCGCGGCCAAGCACAAGGTGCCGCGGTATATCTGGATCCGTGAGGAGGCCCTGCCCCGGAACGCCAGCGGCAAGTTCCTGAAGCGCGAGCTGAGGGATACCTTGCGGCTGGAGGATGCCGGCTAGCCTCATGGGCTGGCGCATTCCTGGCCTCGCGGCGACCCTCGCCCTGATCCTGGGCGTGGGCGCCGCCATTGCGGCGCCGGGGCAGCGCTCCCTTCCGCAGATTGAGCCCCTGCCTCCGCCCATCGTCGCTCCCCGCGACGTCGCCTATCCGGGAACCCTCAGGCTGCAGGTGGACGCCACGGACCTGGAGCGCCGGATCTTCCGGGTTCGCCAGAGCATTCCCCTGGCCGGACCTGGACCGGTCACCCTGCTCTATCCCCAGTGGTTGCCGGGGCGACACCGGCCGTTCGCCCAGGTGGAGCATCTCACCGGCCTGACCATCACCTCGGAAGGCCGCAAGGTTCCCTGGCGACGCGACGCTGTCGAGATCGCGGCCTTTCACGTCGACCCGCCCCCGGGCGCCCGCTCGCTGGAGCTGGAGTTCCAGTTCGTGTCGGCCCTCGCCAGCGGCCAGGGGCGTACGGTCATGACCCCGGCCATGATGAACGTCCAGTGGAACAGCGTCGCCCTTTATCCCGCAGGCTGGTTCACGCGGCGGATACCCATCGAGGCCAGCATCCGTCTGCCGGCAGGCTGGGGCTATGGGGTTGCGCTGGACACGGCATCGAACCGCGACAACCTTGTCACCTTCAAGCCCGTGAGTTTTGAGACCCTGGTCGACTCGCCCATGTTTGCGGGGCGCTGGTTCAAGCGGGTGGACTTGGATCCCGGCGGGCGGTCGCCCGTGGTCCTCAACATGGTCGCAGACGAGCCCGCCAGCCTGGAGATGACTCCTGAGCAGTTGCAGGCCCACCGCAACCTGGTGGTCCAGGCCGACCGGCTCTTCGGCGCCCGTCATTTCGACCGCTATGACTTCCTGCTCGCCCTGACCAGCGAGCTGGGAGGCATCGGGCTGGAGCACCATCGCTCAAGCGAGAATTCTGTTTCCCCCGGCTACTTCACCGGCTGGGAGCGGTCCGCCCCGGAGCGCGACCTGCTGCCCCATGAGTATGTCCACTCCTGGAACGGCAAGTATCGCCGTCCCGCCGAGCTCTGGACCCCCACCTTCAATACGCCCATGCGCGGCGGCCTGCTCTGGGTCTATGAGGGGCAGACTCAGTACTGGGGCTATGTGCTCGCCGCCCGTTCCGGGCTGATCAGCCGGCAGGACGCCCTCGACGCCCTCGCCATGACCGCTGCAGCCTACCAGAACCGGATCGGGCGGACCTGGCGGCCCCTGGCGGACACCACCCTGGATCCGGTCATCGCCAATCGGCGCCCGCTGCCATGGGTCAGCTGGCAGCGCAGCGAGGACTATTACTCCGAGGGGCAGCTGATCTGGCTCGAGGTGGACACCCTCCTGCGCGAGAAGAGCGGGGGAAGGACGTCTCTGGATGACTTCGCCCGGGCCTTCTTCGGGATGAACGATGGCGACTGGGGGGTCCTGACCTATCGCGACGAGGATGTGGTCAAGACGCTAAACCAACTCCTGCCCATGGACTGGGAGGCTTACCTTGCGGCCCGCGTTGACGAAGTCGCCGCTCGCCCGCCCCTCGACGGGCTTGAGCGCGGCGGGTGGCGGTTGGTCTACTCCGAGACGCCGACCGCCTTCTTCAGCGCCGATGAGGCCGACCGACGGATCACCGATCTGACCTATTCGCTGGGCCTGATCGTGAACCGGGACGGCGATCTCACAAGCGTCCTGTGGGACGGCCCCGCCTTCCGGGCGGGGCTGGCCACGGGCAACAGGCTGGTCGCAATCAATGGACGGGCCTGGTCGGCGGACCTCCTGCGCACGGCGGTGACGGAGGCCAAGACCACCGGGAAGGTCGACCTCCTGTTGCGCTCAGGTGATCGCTTCCGGACCGTTTCGATCCCCTGGACCGGCGGCCTGCGCTATCCGAGCCTTGAACGGGTTGCGGGAACACCGGACCGTCTTGGGGATATCTTCGCGCCCCGACCATGACTGGCCCAGACGAGGATCTCCTGGTGGACGCCCGGGGGCACCATTGCCCGGTCCCGACCCTCAAGCTGCGCCGGGCCCTCGAGGGCGCAGGAGGCCGGGTGGTTCGTCTGCTTGCGGACGATCCGATGGCTCGTATCGATGTGCCGCACTTCGTTCGGGAGGCCGGCGCCGAGCTGGTCGAGTCCACCGAGTCCGACGGGGTCCTGACCTTCCGGGTGCGACGCACTCAGGTCTGATGCGACGGGACCTCCCGGCGCCTGCCCATCTCGGTAGCGACTGCGCCGCAGACGAACACCATCGCCGCGCAAGAGGATGCCGGGCGTGACCTTGGGCTGTGTTCCTGGAGCCTGCTTCGTTCTGGCCGAATATCCCAAGGAAATCGGCTTCAAGTTCAATCGGTTAGATCGGAATTTGAACCTAAAGCCGATTCCCCCCTTCCGGGAACACGATCTAGCCGTTCAGGGCGCCGTTGGCCTTCAGGACCGAGACGTCCGCCTCGGAGAAGCCCCAGTCCCGCAGCGCTTCCTGGTCGTGGGCGCCGATGGCCGGCGGAGGCCCCTGGATCGCCCCGGGTGTCTTCGAAAAGCGAGGCGCCGGCGCCGGCTGGGTCACCCCTGCGAGCTCCACGAAGGTCTGGCGGGCCACGTTGTGGGCGTGCTTCGGCGCCTCGTCCAGGTCGAGGACCGGTGCGAAGCAGACATCCGTGGCCTCCATCAGGGCGCACCACTCGGACTGGGTCTTGGTGGCGATCACGGCGGCGAGCTTGGCCTTGAGGTCCGGCCAGGCTCCACGGTCCATCTGGGCCTTGAAGGCAGGGTCCGAAATTCCCGTCTTTTCAAGGAGAAGCGCATAGAACTGCGGCTCGATGGAGCCGATCGAAACCCACTTTCCGTCCGAGCACTGGTAGGTGTCGTAGAAATGCGCACCGCCATCGAGCAGGTTCGAGCGGCGGCTTTCCGTCCAGGCGCCCGAGGCCTTGAAGCCATAGAACATGGCCATCAGCGACGCCGCGCCGTCGCTCATGGCGCAGTCGATGACCTGTCCCTCGCCCGTCTCGCGGGCCTTGATCACGCCGGCCAGGATCCCGAAGGCCAGGTAGAGGGCGCCGCCCCCGAAATCTCCCACCAGGTTGAGCGGCGGGATCGGCTTGTCCTCGGTCCCGATCGCATGCAGGGCGCCGGTGATGGCGATGTAGTTCATGTCATGGCCCGCGGCCTGCGCGTAGGGACCGAACTGGCCCCAACCGGTCATGCGGCCATAGACCAGCTTGGGATTGCGCTTCAGGGCCACGTCCGGGCCGAGGCCCAGCCGCTCCATCACGCCGGGCCGGAAGCCCTCGAAGACCACGTCGGCCGTCTCGAACAGCCTGAGGCAGGTCTCGATGGAAGCTGGGTTCTTGAGGTCCAGGCCTACGGAGCGACGGCCGCGCGCGGTGATGTCTGCGGGGCTGCCCCGCCCCTGCCCCTTTCGGTCGATCCGGACAACGTCCGCGCCCAGGTCCGACAGCAGCATGCCGCAGAAGGGGCCCGGCCCAATTCCAGCGAACTCGATGATCTTGAGGCCCGTCAGAGGTCCCTGGCGCATGACTGTCTCCCTGATGTCTTTGGCCGGTCTATCTGGATTGAGTTTGGCGCGATGACGCCGGGTCAGGCAAGCTCAGCCGCCCCCGGGGAGCGTCTGGCCGTCGTCGATGGTGATGATGCTGCCGGCAATGGCCCGGGCGGCGGGACCGCAGAGCATCAGGAAGGCCGCGTCGAGGTCCGTCGCCTCCATCAGGCGCCGCCGTGGGAAGAGCTTGAGCTGCTTCTGGCCGCCCTCTGTGCCCCACCAGAAACTGTTGATGTCGGTCTCGATGTAGCCAGGGCAAAGAGCGTTCACGGCGATGCCCCGGCGGGACCACTCCCTCGCCAGGCTCCGGGTCAGCATGGCGGTGGCGGCCTTGGAGGCGTTGTAGGCTGAGAGGCCGGGAAGGACGGTGTGGCTGGCGATGGAGGCGATGTTCACAATCCTCGCCTCCGAACGATCGGCGGCGCCATTGGCCATCATCAGCCGGGCGGCGGCCTGGGCCGAGAAGAAGACCCCGCGGGTGTTGACGGCGAAGGTCCGGTCCCACTCTTCGACGGAGAGGTCGATCGCCAGACCCTCGCCGCCCACGCCTGCATTGTTGATCAGGATGGAAACCGGGCCCAGGGCCGCCTCGACCTCACCGAACACAGGCCCGATCGTCTCGGCCTGGGCGACATCCAGACGCAGCGCCATCGCCCTGCCGCCGGCTGCGGCGATCTCGCCGGCCAGCGTCTCGACCATGTCCAGCCTGCGGGCCGCGAGGGCCACGGCTGCACCCTCGGAGGCCAGCAAACGCGCGAAGTGCGCGCCCAGCCCGCCGGATGCTCCGGTGATGATCGCGGTCTGACCCGAAAGCACTCCAGTCATCGCCGCCTCCCCAAAACAGGCTGTCCAGAGCCTACGATTCGCCCCTATCTATCGTCACGTGCGTGGCCGTGTCGCCTCCCATTTTGGATCCGGTTCCCATGTTTCTGCAGCCTCGACTTCTGATGGTGGCCCGGAAGGATGACATGGCCGGGCCCCTGTCTGAGGGGCTTGACCAACTGGGCTGGCGAACCGTGACCGCGCGGGGCCCCTACGCGGCCGAAGCCGCGCTTTCCGACCTGGGCGTTGAGGCGGTGATCGTCGATCTTGCGGACGGACTTGAGGAGGCTGAGGGGCTGGCCCGTCGCCTCCGCCGGCTCGCGGAACCCCGCAGGGTTCCGATCGTCGCCGTGGGCGGCGATTCAGCCGTTTCCGCCTCCCCCGAGTTTGACCTCAGGCTTGCGGATCCCGTCTACCCGGCTCAGGCCGCGATGCGGCTCGACAGCCTCGTGCGCACGGCGGTCGCCGAGGAGGAATACCAACTGCGGCAGGAGACCTTCGCGCAGATGGGTGTGGAGCTCGGCGCCCCAGAGGGCGGTGACGAGCCCCTCCGTCTGCTGGCGGTTGGCGAGCCCACCCCTCAGTTCCTGGGTCTTTCCAACAGCCTGGAAGCCCTGGGCGCCCAGGTCGTGGGAGCCTTCACGAGCTATTCGGCTTTCGACTTCCTGCATGAGGCTGAGTTTGACACCGTCATCCTGTGGGGCGGGGACGCTGCTGACAGCGCCATGGCGATTGCGGGCGGCATGCGCAGGAACAGCCGCCTCTATCACATCCCAACCCTCCTCTACCTGAAGTCGCTGGCGGGCATGTCTGCGTCCGAGGCCTATGGGCGCGGCATTTCCGACGTCGCCTCTCCTCAGACCCCTGAGCCCGAAACCGCCTGGCGGGCGCTGGAGCTGGCCCGGAGCTACCGTCGGCAGGCCGGGATCCGGTCCGCCCTGGAGTCCGCCCGGTCCCTGAAGCTCATGGATGCAGAGACCGGGCTCTTCTCGCCGGATCTCTTTTCCCACCACCTCGGTCGGCTCGCCAGCTCGGCGCCCCTCCGTAATCGACCGCTGACGGTCTGCGTCCTCCAGGTCCGGGAGACTGAAGACGTCGCTGAAGCCCGCCAGACCGGCTGGCTTGAGAAGGCTTTTCCGCAGCTCGGCTCCATGGTCGCCCGGCTTATCCGCGTCGAAGACTCTGCCGCGCGCATGGGACCAGACCATTTCGCCGTCGCGCTGCCGGCGACGCCGGAGGAGGTGGCGCGGACGGTCGCGGAACGGATCGCCGCCGTCATCAGCAGGACCGCCTTTGACGGGGGAGAGGGCCGCCCCCCCTTCGGCCTCGAGTTCGACATCGGGGTCGTGGAGGTTCAGGACTCTTCCCAGGTCCACAGGGCCCTGGAGCTTGCTGCGGAAATCTCGCGCAGCGGCGGCTGACGCCCTCCGCCTCAGGCCGCGAGATCGGACAAGGCCTTCAGGATCATGTCGGCGGCGTTCAGCCTCTGAGCCGGCGTCTCCCATTCCCCCTTGATGACCACCTTGTTGTCCGGCCGGATGCGCCAGGACACCGCGTTCTTCTGCACATGCTGGACGAGGCCGCCGGGGTTTCCGAAGGAGTCGTTCCGGAAGCTCACCACCGCACCCTTCGGGCCCACATCGATCTTCGAGACGTTGGCCTGCCGGCACATTCCCTTGATGCCCACGACCTTCAGGAGTTGCGCCGCCTCGGGCGGCAGGGGTCCAAAACGGTCGATCAGCTCGGCGGCCAGGGCCTCACGGTCGGAGGCCTGCTCGGCGTCTGACAGCCTGCGATAAAGGGCGAGGCGGACGTTGAGGTCTGGAACGTAGGCCTCGGGGATGAGGACCGCGGCGCCGGTGTTGATCTGGGGGCTCCACCCGCGGTCAGGAGCGGATCCAGAGTCCCCGCGGGCCCTCAGCTCAGCAACCGCGTCTTCCAGCATCTGCTGGTAAAGCTCGACGCCCACCTCCCGGATGTGGCCCGACTGCTCCTCGCCCAGGAGATTGCCCCCTCCCCGTTGGTCGAGGTCGTGGCTTGCGAGCTGGAAGCCAGCGCCCAGGCTGTCGAGGGACTGGAGCACCTTGAGACGGCGTTCCGCCGCCAGGGTGATCTGTTTCTCGGAGGGTGTCGTGAGATAGGCGTAGGCGCGCGCCTTAGCCCGTCCGACCCGCCCGCGCAGTTGGTAAAGCTGGGCCAGACCGAACATGTCGGCCCGATGGATGACCAGGGTGTTGGCCGTCGGGATATCGAGGCCGCTCTCCACGATCGTCGTCGACAGCAGCACATCGTACTCGCCGTCGTAGAAGGCGCTCATCACCGCCTCGATCTGGGTGGGCGCCATCTGGCCGTGACCGACCACGAAGCGCACCTCCGGCACCTGCTCGCGTAGGAACCGCTCGATATCCGGTAGGTCCGAGATCCTTGGAACCACGTAATAGGCCTGCCCTCCCCGGAACTTCTCCCGCAGGAGGGCCTCCCGGAGGGCGACCGCATCGAAGGGGGTCACGTAGGTCCTGACAGCAAGGCGGTCGACAGGCGGCGTCGCAATGATCGACATCTCCCGGATGCCGGACAGCGCCATCTGAAGGGTCCGCGGAATGGGCGTGGCCGTCAGGGTCAGCATGTGGACGTCGGCGCGGAGCTCCTTGAGCTTCTCCTTGTGCTTGACCCCGAAGTGCTGCTCCTCGTCGACGATGACGAGGCCCAGGTGAGAGAACTCCACCTGCTTGGAGAGGACGGCGTGGGTGCCGATGACAACCTCGATCTCACCCTTCTTCAGGCCCTCCCGGGCCTCGGCCGCCTCACGGGTGGGCGTCAGGCGGGAAAGGCGGGAGACCCTGACGGGCCATCCCTGGAACCGCTCGCTGAAAGTCTTGAAATGCTGCCTGGCCAGAAGGGTCGTCGGTGCGATCACCGCCACCTGAAGGCCGCTCATGGCCGCCACGAAGGCGGCGCGCAGGGCGACCTCGGTCTTGCCGAAGCCCACATCCCCGCAGATCAGGCGGTCCATGGGATGACCGGAGGCGAAGTCCTCCAGGACATCCTCGATCGCCGCCAGCTGGTCTTCTGTCTCCTCGAACGGGAAACGGGCGCAGAACTCCTCGAACACGCCGTGCGGCGGCGTGAGGGCGTCGGTGGTCCGCATGGAGCGTTCCGCCGCGATCTGGATCAGACCCTCGGCCATATCGCGCAGGCGCGCCTTGGCCCGCGCCTTTCTGGACTGCCAGGCGGCCCCGCCCAGCCGGTCCAGCTGGACGCCGTCGCCCTCCGAGCCATAGCGGGTGAGAAGGTCGATGTTCTCGACCGGCAAATAGAGCTTGGCCTCGCCGCCGTACTGAAGCTCGAGACAGTCGTGCGGCGCGCCCTGAACGTCGAGGGTGCGAAGTCCCTCGTATCTGCCGATGCCGTGGTCAATGTGGACCACCAGATCGCCGGGGGTCAGGGCGGAGGCCTCCGCGAGGAAGTTTGACGCCCTTCGCCTGCGTCCCGGGCGGGCCAGTCGGTCGCCCAGAATGTCGGTCTCGGCGATCACCGCCAGGTCAGGCGTCTCGAACCCCGCCTCCAGGGGGAGCACCACCCTCTGGGGCCGCTTCGGATCCGCCGCGCGGGCGGCGTCCCAGTAGGGCGCCAGCGGGGCCGCGGCGAGGCCGTGGTCGGCGAGCATCAGGCCCAGCCGCTCGGACGAGCCCTCGGTCCAGGAGGCGAAGAGCACCCGCTTTCCTGATGACGACAGGGTCTTGGCGTGCCCGACAGCCGACTCGAAGAGGTTCACCGAGTCCTGTCGTCGCTCGGCGGCGAAGGACCGGCCGATCCGGGCGCCCATATCCACCGCCAGGGCGCCGGGCTCGCCAGACAGGCTGCTGAAGCAGCGGACGCTCCGCCCGGCGAGTTTCCTCTCCAGGCTCTCTGGCGAAAGGTAGAGGGTCTCGGGCGGCAGAGGCCGGTACTGGCTGCGGCGATCGGCCTGGTCCCGCGCCTCGAAAGCGTCGGCGACCTGGCCAAACCTGTCGGCGAGGGCCGGCTCGGCGAGGGCGTCCAGGCCGACCAGAATGTCATCGGGCAGGTAGTCCAGGAGCGTCTCGAGGTCGCCGTAGAACAGGGGCAGCCAGTGCTCCATGCCTGCCCGTCGTCCGCCCCCGCTCACCGTCTCGTAGAGGGGGTCGCCTCCCGGGGCGCCGAAGGCCTCGGCGTATCCGCGCCTGAAGCGGGATATGGCCGCCTCGTCGAGGAGGACTTCACTGGCGGGGGGAAGCGAGACCTCAGTGAGTTGCCGCGTGGACCTCTGTGTCTCCGGATCGAAGGCCCGGATGGACTCCAGCGTGTCACCGAACAGATCGAGGCGCACGGGCTCGGCGGAAGCAGTCGGGAAGACATCAATGACGCCCCCGCGAATGGCGAACTCGCCCTTCTCCGACACCGTCGAGGCCCGGTGATAGCCGTTGACGGCGAAGTAACGCTCCAGGTCCGCCACATCGACCACCCGCCCCACCCGGGCGGCGTAGCCGGCGCCTGCCACGGCGCGCCTCGGCGGCAGCTTCTGGCTTGCGGCGGCCATGGTCGTGGCGACGAGGAGGGGCCGGTCCCAGGCGGTTTCGGCGGCGAGCCGGGCCAGGGCGGCCATGCGTCGGGCCGAGACGCCCGACGAGGGGCCGGAGCGGTCATAGGGCAGGCAGTCCCAGGATGGGAGCTCCAGCACCTCGATCCCCTGGCCGAAGAAGCGGAAGGAGTCCACGAAGGCGGAGAGGCGCGAGCCATCCCGCGCGATGAAGAGGGCGGGCCCCTTCCGGCGGCGCATGAGGTCCGCCAGGACAAGGGCGTCAAAGCCCTCCGGCGCGCCCGTGATCTCCAGCCGACCGGGATCCTCCGCCAGTCGTCGCAGGTCGGCCGGGCCGGGCGAAGCCCCGCCGTCAGCCGCCACGCACGGCTCCGGGAAGCGTGTGGACCGTGTCCCGGAACTGGCGCAGCGCCGTCAGGATGGCGAGATCGACGCCTGGCGGAGGCGCCTCACGCTCGACGATCCAGCCGTAAAGGTCCTGGTCCGGATGGGCGAGCAGGTCCTCAAGGGCGTCCAGTTCCTGAGGGCTCAGTTGGCGCGCGTGCTCGTCCACGAAGGGACCCAGGATGAGGTCCGCCTCGCGGAAACCGCGCCGCCAGGCGCGGAATGAAAGCCTCTTCAGGCGTGTTTCATCGTGGATAGACATGTGCCCGCGCGGGTATAGTGCGCCACGGCCGACTTGGCCAGCGGCGGTCGGAAAAGGACCCATGCGGCCTGAGATCCTCTTCCCCCTCTTCGCGCCCATCACCAGCCTGAGGGGCGTGGGTCCCCGGATTGCGCCCGCCCTTGAGCGGATCGCCGGGCCATTGGTCAGGGATCTCCTGTTCCTGGCTCCCCATAGCCTCGTGCATCGCCCACGCCGCACCCTGGCTGAAGCCCAACCCGAGGAGACCGCCACGGTCCTCGTCACAGTCACCGATCACCTCAGGCCTCGCTCGCCACAGCAACCCATGCGGATCCGCGCTGGGGACGGGACGGGCCAATTGGACCTAGTCTACTTCGGCAACTCAGCCCGGGGGATAGAGGCTCGCCTTCCCGTCGGCGCCCGCAGGTGGGTGTCGGGTCGGATCGAGCGCTTCGGCCTCGACCTGCAGATGGTGCACCCGGACTATGTGGTCGAAGAGGCCGAGGCGGGGGATATTCCCGAGATCGAGAGCGTTTATCCGGCGGGGGGCGGGCTGGCGCCCAGGCTGGTGCGCCGCTTTGTCGCGGCGGCCCTGGGGCGGGCGCCGGACCTGCCGGAGTGGC
>JADBZH010000117.1 GCA_020402585.1 Phenylobacterium sp.
CGCGCAGCGCGACGGAGGGGGTCAACGGCCCCTCAGCTGACCCCCTCACCGACCTTCGGTCGGAGCTCCCCCTTGGGGGAGCAATGGCTCGGTAATTCCTCCCCCCAGGGGGAGGTGGACCGCGTAGCGGGCCGGAGGGGGTCAACGGAATCGCCGCCGCGGTCCCAGGCCCACCCCGCTGGACGCCGCCGCAAGGGCCTGTCACACCTGAGCCAAGGCGGCGGGAACCGCCGCAAGGGGGGGAGACACATCATGACCATTGAGGTTCACGGGACCTGCGATCCTCGTTTCGAGGCCGTGCGGGGCGCCTTCGCCAGCAACCTCGAGTCCGGCCTCGACGTGGGCGCCAGCTTCGCCGCCACGCTCGAGGGCGAGATGGTGGTCGACCTCTGGGGCGGCTTCGCTGATCCGGCCAGGACCCGGCCCTGGGAGAAGGACACCCTGGTCAACGTCTACTCGACGACCAAGACCATGACGGCCCTGACCGCCCTCCTCCTCGCCGACCGGGGCGAGCTCGACTTCCACGCCCCCGTCGCCAAGTACTGGCCGGAGTTCGCCGCCAACGGCAAGGCGGCCGTCACCGTCGCCCAGCTCATGGCCCATTCCTCCGGCCTCTCCGGCTGGAAGGAGCCCCTCTCCAAGGCCGACCTCTACGACTGGGACAAGGTCACCACCCTGCTCGCCGCCCAGGCGCCCTTCTGGGAGCCGGGTACGGCCCCGGGCTACCACGCCCTGACCCAGGGCTACCTGGTGGGCGAGGTCGTCCGCCGCATCACCGGCGCCAGCCTGGGGACCGTCTTCCGAACCGAGATCGCCGAGCCCCTGGGCGCCGACTTCCACATCGGCCTTCCCGCCAGCGAGGACGCCCGGGTCGCCGAGCTCATCCCGCCCCCGCGGGGCGGCGCCATCGCCGACGGGCCCATGTCCGAGCTCACCGCCAACATGGCCACCAATCCGGGCATCGACGTATCCGAGACCCGCACCCGGGCCTGGCGCGCCGCAGAAATCCCCGCCGCCGGGGGCCAGGGCAACGCCCGCTCCATCGCCCGGGTCCACGCCATCCTGGCCAATGGCGGCGAGGTCGACGGCCGCCGCTACCTGTCGGAAGCCGGCTGCCGCCGCGCCCTGGAGCTGCAGGTCGAGGGCCAGGACCTCGTGCTGAACACGCCCGCCCGCTTCGGCCTGGGCTTTGGCCTGGCCGGCGGCGTCCTGCCCACCCCCAACGCCAGCGTCCTGTACTGGGGCGGCTACGGAGGCTCGCTGGCGGTGATCGACATGGAGAACCGGGCGGCCTTCGGTTACGCGATGAACCGGATGGAATCGACCACCACGGGCGATGTCCGCGGCGTCGGCCTGGTCATGGGCATGTGGAGCGCCCTGGCGGGCTGAGACCCACTTCTGAGGAGGGACTTCCAATGGACCTGAACTGGCTCGCAATCCTCGCCGCAGCGGCAAGCGCCTTCGTCCTCGGCGGACTTTGGTACTCCGTCCTGTTCGCCAAACCCTGGCAGCAGGCGGCGGGGTTGAGCGATGAGGCGATCCGGGCCAGCAACCCGCTGGTCATCTTCGGCGGGGCCTTCGTCCTGTCCCTGGTCGCCTCCGCCGCCTTCGCCGTCTTCCTGGGCCCCGAGATCAACGCCGCCACCGGCGCCCTCTACGGGTTCACCGCCGGCCTGTGCTGGGTCACCGCCTCCCTCGGGATCACCTACCTCTTCGAGCGCAAGCCCCTGATCCTCTTCCTGATCAACGGGGGCTACCAGACCCTGCAATACACCCTGATCGGCGCCATCCTGGGCGCCTGGCGATGAAGGCCCCGCACGGACCAAGGAGACGTCAGTATGAGCCTTGAGGTGCACGGGACCTGCGATCCCCGGTTCGAGGGCGTCCGCCGGACCTTCGCCGCCAACCTGGAGAGCGGGGCCGACGTCGGCGCCTCCTTCGCCGTCACGATCGATGGCGAAATGGTCATCGACCTCTGGGGCGGCTTCGCCGATCCGGGCCAGACCCGGCCCTGGGAGGCGGACACCCTGGTCAACGTCTACTCGACGACCAAGACCATGACCGCCCTGACCGCCCTCCTCCTGGCCGACCGGGGCGAGCTCGACTTCCACGCCCCGGTGGCGAAGTACTGGCCGGAGTTCGCCGCCAACGGCAAATCCGCCGTTACCGTCGCCCACCTGATGAGCCATTCCTCCGGCCTGTCCGGCTGGAAGGAGCCCCTCGCCGTCGAGGACCTCTACGACTGGGAGAAGGCCACCGCCCTCCTCGCCGCCCAGGCGCCCTTCTGGGAACCGGGAACCGCCCCCGGCTACCACGGCATGACCCAGGGCTATCTGGTGGGCGAGGTGGTCCGCCGGATCACCGGCAAGACCCTCGGGACCGTCTTCCGGGAGGAGATCGCCGAACCCCTCGGCGCCGACTTCCATATCGGCCTGCCCGCCAGCGAGGACCACCGGGTGGCCGAGCTCATCCCGCCGCCGCCCGGCCAGGGCATGGCCGAGGGCGACGACCTGCCCGAGCTCACCGCCAACATGTCCAACAATCCCCGGGTCGAAGTGCCCGTCACCCAGACCCGCGCCTGGCGCGGCGCAGAGATCCCCGCCGCCGGCGGTCACGGCAACGCCCGCGCCATCGCCCGGGTCCATTCCATCCTCGCTAACGGCGGCGAGGTGGACGGCCGCCGCTACCTCTCCGAGGCTGGCTGCCGCCGGGCCCTGGAGCTGCAGGTCGAGGGCCAGGACCTGGTCATGCATATCCCCGCCCGCTTCGGCCTCGGCTTCGGCCTCGCCGGCCCCTCCCTGCCCGCGCCCAACCCCAACACGATCTTCTGGGGCGGCTATGGCGGCTCCCTCGCCATCATCGACATGGATGCCCGCACGTCCTTCGGCTACGCCATGAACCGAATGGCCCCCACCACCACCGGCGACATGCGCGGCTTCGGGCTGATCATGGAAGTCTGGATGGCCTAGAGCTCCCGGCAAAGCCGGCTGAGGAGGTCAGCTGAGATTCCGTTGACCCCCTCCGCCGCGCTGCGCGCGCCACCTCCCCCTGGGGGGAGGAATGACTGAGCCAATTGCTCCCCCAAGGGGGAGCTGTCAGCGAAGCTGACTGAGGGGGTCAACGGCGCTTCAGGCTTCCCAGGGGTCGATCACATCCAGACCTGCGGCGCGGAAGGCGCTCGTGTCGCGGGACGCCACGGCGAAGCCATGCGCGGCGGCGATGGCGGCGATGTCGCCATCGGGGGTCGGGAAGCCCTTGCCCGCCGCCCGCGCCCGGACGGCGAGGTTGGCGTAGGCCTGCGCCGCCAGGGTGTCGAAGGGCAGGATGCGGCCCGAAAAGGCGTCCAGCAGGCCGTCGATCCGCGCCGCCAGCAGGGTCTTTCGACGACCCTCCGGCAGGGCGCCGATTCCGAACAGGAGCTCAGCGACGGTGACGCTGGGCAGGAACAGGGTCTCGGCGACCTGGGCGTCGAGCCAGGCCCGGACAGACGGATGGGACTCCGGCTTGATCGCCTCGGAGACGACATGGGTGTCCAGGAGGATCATGCCCGGCGGACCCTCATTCAAAGGTCATGGGCTCGGCGGGACGCCGGTCGCGGACCTGTTCGAGGGAGGACTCGAGGGCCTCGATGTCGGCGTTGGTCAGGCCCAGCTCCCGGCTGGCCTCTGAAAGCGCCGTGCCCAGTTGCACGCGGCCTTCAGGGCGCACGGCGGCCTCGAGGATGGCGCGCATCTCCGCCTCGGTGCTGCGATCATGCCGGGCGGCGCGGACCTTCAGAGCCCGGTGCACCTCCTCCGGGAGGTTGCGGATGGTGACAGCGGCCATGATGGCGTTGATCCCAGTCTGATTTCAACGCTATCACTGTAAGGTATCTTATATCATTATCCAAGCCTACCTGCTCCTCAGCTGACCCCCTCCGGCCCGCTGCGCGGTCCACCTCCCCCTGGGGGGAGGAATGAGAGCGCCATTGCTCCCCCAAGGGGGAGCTCCCCGCGAAGCGGGGTGAGGGGGTCAACGGCGGCTCAGCTGACCCCCGCCGGCCCGCTTCGCGGTCCACCTCCCCCTGGGGGGAGGAATTACAGC
>JADBZH010000118.1 GCA_020402585.1 Phenylobacterium sp.
ATGCTCGCCGCCTGAGGAAGCCGTCGGTCAGGCCAGGGCCGCCGCAATGGCCTGGTCGAGGTCGGCGATGATGTCGTCGATATGCTCGATGCCGATGGACAGGCGGACATAGCCCGCCGAGACCCCCGTAGTCTCCTGTTCGCTGGCGCTCAGCTGGGAGTGGGTGGTCGAGGCCGGATGGATGGCCAGGCTCCGGGAGTCGCCGATGTTGGCGACGTGGTAGAGCAGCTTCAGGCTGTCGATGAACTTCCGGCCGGCCTCGACGCCGCCCTCGAGTTCAAAGCCCACCAGGCCGCCATAGCCGCCCTTCATGACGCGGTCTGCGCGGGCGCGGGCCTCGCCGGTCTGCTGCGAGGGGTGGATCACCCGCGCAACACCCTTGCGACCCTTCAGCCAGGCCGCCACCGCCGTGGCGTTGGCGCAGTGGCGCTCCATGCGCAGGGCCAGGGTCTCGACGCCCTGGAGGATCTGGAAGGCGTTGAAGGGCGAAAGGGCCGCGCCCAGGTCGCGAAGCAGGATCACCCGGGCCCGCAGGATGTAGGCGATCGGCCCGAGGGGCTTCACCGCCTGGGTCCAGACCGCGCCATGGTAGGAGGCGTCCGGGGTGTTCAGCAGGGGCTGGCGCTCCGGGCGGCTTTCCCAGTCAAACTTGCCGGAGTCCACGATCAGGCCGCCGATGGAGGTGCCGTGCCCGCCCAGGTACTTGGTGGCGGAATAGACGACGATGGCGGCGCCGTAGTCGAAGGGCCGCACCAGCAGGGGCGCCGCCGTGTTGTCCATGATCAGGGGAATGCCGAACTCCCGCCCGATGGCGGCCACCTCGGCGATGGGGAAGACCTCGAGCTTCGGGTTGGGCAGGGTCTCTGCGTAGTAGGCGCGGGTCCGCTCATCCGTGGCCCGCCGGAAGTTCTCGGGATCCGCGGGATCCACAAAGCGGACCTCGATGCCCTGATCCTTCAGCGTATTGGCGAACAGGTTCCAGGTGCCGCCGTAGAGCGCGGTCGAGGAGACGACATTGTCGCCGGCCCGGGCCAGGTTCTGGAGGGCGTAGGCCGAGGCGGCCTGGCCCGAAGCCACCGCAAGGGCGCCGACGCCGCCCTCCAGCGCGGTGATGCGCTGCTCCAGGACGTCCGTCGTGGGGTTCATGATCCGGGTGTAGATGTTCCCCAGTTCCTGGAGCCCGAAGAGGGCGGCCGCGTGGCCCGTGTCCCGGAACTGGTAGGACGTGGTCTGGTGGATGGGGACCGCCACCGACCCTGTGGTGGGATCCGCCCGCCAGCCGGCGTGGAGGACAAGGGTTTCGGGATGCTGGGGGGCGTCGGACATCTCAGGTTCCTTGCACGTAGGACGGGGCGTCCGTCCTAGCAGGCGACCTTAGGCGGTCAAGCGAACCCTATCAGCGAGCCTGATGAGAATTTCTGAGCGGGCAGCCGGTACGACTGCAGATCGAGCGGCGCGCTGGCCGGATCTACCTTGGGTTGTCCACCCTTCCACAGCCGCATATCCGGCGGGAAGATGGTGGGTGCACAAGGATTCGAACCTTGGACCCGCTGATTAAGAGTCAGCTGCTCTACCAACTGAGCTATGCACCCTAGCCGATCGGGGCCTTGCGGCTCCGGGGCGAGGGCGCGGAAAATACTGGAAACCGCGTCGAACGCAAGGGCGCGGAGGGGAGTGTTTCGAATGAGCTCGAGTGGGGGGGCTGGCCGGGTCGATTTCGGGGTCCTGGATCGCCTGGCGGCGGGCGACCAGACCCTCGTGCGGGAGGTTCTGGAGATCTTCCTGTCGGAGTCCGACCGTTGGGCGGAGCGCCTCTCGGACGATGACGGCCAGTCGCAATCCGATGTCGTCCACACCCTCATGGGCTCGGGTCGCGCCGTGGGCGCCCACGACCTGGTCGACCTCTGCGAGTCCTGGGAGATGGGCGAGATCGGCGATACAGGCCCCATCCTCGACGAGTTGGCCCGGGTGACGGTTGAGATCCGCGACTGGCTCGCCCGTTAGATCCCCGCTCCGTTGTCGAGGGTCCTCAGGGCGGCCTCGTGCGCCTCGGCCTCCGCCGTGATCCAGCTGATGAAGGCCTTGACCTGGGGCAGGCGGCCCTTCGCCTTCGGGTGGACCAGGTAGTAGGCGAAGTCCACGGCCGTGGCGATCTGGAGCGGCGCCACAAGCCGGCCGGCGTCAAGGTCGTCCTGCGCGAGGGTCCGCTTGGCCAGGGCGACGCCGCGACCGTTCACCGCCGCCTCGATGACCAGGCTGGACTGGTTGAACCTCGGACCCCGAGCCCCGTCCACGTCCCGGACGCCGCGGGCGGCCAGCCACATGGTCCAGTCCGGGCAGGAGTCGTCTGGATCTGGTGAGCCATCGTGCAGCAAAAGGTGTTTGGCCAGGTCCTCCGGCCCGTGCAGCGGGTTGGCCGCGTGGAGCTCAGGGCTCAGCACCGGGATCACGGTCTCGCCGATCAGCCGCCGCACCTCCATACCGGGATACCGTCCGGCGCCGTAGCGCAGGGCGACGTCCACCTCACCTGCGGTCAGGTCCACCAGGTCCAGTCCGGCGGACAGCCAGACGTCCACCTGCGGATAGGCCGCCTCGAAGCGTCCAAGGCGCGGCACAAGCCACTTGGCGGCGAAGGAGGGCGCGGCGGTCAGGGTCAGGCGACGCCCGTCCACGGCGGCGGTCAGGAGGGAGGCGGCCTCCGCCAGCCCGTCAAAGGCCTCGCGAAGGGCGGGCAGGGCGGTCTGGGCGGCGTCTGTCAGGAGGAGGCCCTTGGGGGTTCGCCGGAACAGGGGCGCGCCCACATAGTCCTCCAGGTTCTGGATCTGCTGCGAAACCGCTCCGGGGGTGACCGACAGCTCATCCGCCGCCCGCGAGAAGTTCAGATGACGCGCCGCCGCCTCGAAGGCGCGCAGCGCGTTGAGCGGGGGGAGCCGGCGACGGTCGGGTGAACGCTTCACGAGATTTCCTGAACGCTGAGGCAGAAGTCCTCGACTTGCGAATTGAGCCCTGTGCGGTCAGTTTGCAAGCCTTCCGCCCTCCGTCCCGCCGTTTCCGGGCGTCAGGGCCAGCGTCTGTCAGGGGTCCAGGCCCCGCTTCCAGGGGTGTGCTTCCGTCATGTCAGGCCGCAAAGCCAGATCGG
>JADBZH010000119.1 GCA_020402585.1 Phenylobacterium sp.
CACCTGCCCGTTCGGGCCGAGGGCGTCGGCGCCCAGATAGTGGTTCAGGGCCAGGGTCGGGTCGCCCTTGCGCCGGGCCTCCGTCAGGGCCTCTGTCTCCGCGAGGTTGGCGCCGCGCCGCTGCAACACCCAGACCTCCACCCGGCAGGCCTGGCCCCCGCAGGACTCCTTCGAGGCCCGCGAAACCATCTGGCTGGCCAGGTAGAGCCAGTGCGGCGGGGTCGAGGAAAAGCCTGGCAGGCCCACGATCACAGCGTTGGCCGGGGCGGGGCGGGCCCCGTCGGCGGCGGCGCGGACTCGCAGGAAGCTGGCGGTGTTGAGGGCGGCCGGGGTTCCGGGCGCCTTGCCGCCGGGCACCTGGATGTATTCAGCCATGACGTCCGGATAGCCCGGGACCCGGCTGCCGGCGTCTCCCGCCGGCAGGGTGCGGGCGCCAGGCGCGGCGACGGCGGATCCTGTCACAAGGACGGCCGACAGGCAGGCGGCGGCGATCCGGACGGCGACGTGAACCATGACTTCCTCCCGTCCCCGGCGACGGCCGGAGTTGGGAGGACTTTAGGGATGGCCCGCCGGAAGGGAAGGCCCGACCTCAGCCGCCGGTGACGTCTTCCCAGAACTTCTTGGCCTTGTTCAGGAAGCCGCTGGACTCAGGATGCTGCTGCTCGCCGCAGAGGTCGGCGAATTCCTGCATCAGCGCCTTCTGTCGGGCGTTGAGCCGGGTCGG
The DNA here is from genome assembly GCA_020402585.1 of Phenylobacterium sp. Taxonomy (GTDB): domain Bacteria; phylum Pseudomonadota; class Alphaproteobacteria; order Caulobacterales; family Caulobacteraceae; genus Phenylobacterium. The sequence goes on from JADBZH010000119.1 coordinate 725, forward strand.
TGTCTCCACGAAGAGCTCGACCACCAGGTCGCCGCGTTCGCGGCTGCGCAGGGAGGGCATGCCGCGCCCGCGGATCCGGACGGTGCGGCCGGTCTGGGCGCCCTCCGGCACCTTCACCGTCAGGCGGTTGTCGGCGACATCCTCCGTCGAGCCGCCCGAGAGGCAGGGGGCCTCGATCTCGCCGCCGAGCACCGCGGTGGTCATGGGCACGGGCACGGTGCAGAGCAGGTCCAGGCCGTCGCGCTCGAAGAGGTCATGGGGCCGGACGGAGACGAAGATATAGAGGTCGCCCCTGGGGCCGCCCCGGGCGCCGCCATCCCCCTCGCCCGCCAGGCGGATGCGGGCGCCGTCGTCCACGCCGGCGGGGATCCGGACCTGGAGGGTGCGGTTCCGGCGGACCTGTCCATGACCGCGGCAGGTGGTGCAGGGATCGCTGATGGTCCGTCCCTCTCCGCCGCATCGCGGACAGGTGCGCTCGATGGCGAAGAAGCCCTGGGAGGCCCGGACCCGGCCGGCGCCGCCGCAGGTCGGGCAGGTGGTCGGGCTGGTCCCCGGCTTGGCCCCGACGCCCTCGCAGGCCTCGCAGGTCATGGCCGTGGCCGCGGTGATCTCGACCTCGGAGCCGGCGTAGGCCTGCTCGAGGGTGATCTCCAGGTCGTAGCGGAGGTCCTGACCGCGCGCCGGGCCGCTGCGCCTCTGGCCGCCGCCGAACATGTCGCCGAAGGCCGAACCGAAGACCTCCGAGAAGATGTCGTTGATGTCGGTAAAGCCGGGACCGCCGCCGCCCTGGGCGCCATTGACGCCGGCATGCCCGAACTGGTCGTAGGCGGCCCGCTTCTTCGGGTCTGAGAGAACCGAATAGGCTTCGTTGATCTCCTTGAACCGGGCGGAGGCCTCCTCCGAGCCGCCATTCCGGTCGGGATGGTGCTCCATGGCCAGCTTGCGGAAGGCCGACTTGAGGGCGGCCTCGTCGCTGCTGCGGGGGACGCCCAGGATTTCATAATAGTCGCGCATGAGGCGTCAGGCGTTCCGATGCATCTTTCCGAAAGGACGCCGGCCCCGCCTCGTCTTGGGGCAGGGCCGGGTCCCGGTCAGGTTCAGGCCTTCTTGCCGTCGTCGGTGACTTCCTCGAACTCGGCGTCCACGACGTCGTCGGCCGCACCGTCCTGGGTGGCGGCGCCGTCCCCGGACTGCTGGGCCGCATACATCGCCTCACCGAGCTTCATAGAGGCCTGGGCCAGGGCCTGTGTCTTGGCGGTGATGGCGTCTGCGTCGGCGCCATCCAGCACCGACTTGAGCTCGTCGATGGCGGAGGTAATGGCCGACTTCTCGGCCTCACCCACCTTGTCGCCATGCTCGCCCAGGGCCTTCTCCGTGGAGTGGATCAGGGCCTCGGCCTGGTTGCGGGCCTCGACCACCGCCTTGCGCTTTTCGTCCTCGGCCCTGTTGGCCTCGGCCTCGCGCACCATTTCGTCGATGTCGGCGTCCGACAGGCCGCCATTGGCCTGGATCCGGATCGACTGTTCCTTGCTGGTCGCCTTGTCCCGGGCTGAGACGTTGACGATGCCGTTGGCGTCGATGTCGAAGGTCACCTCCACCTGGGGCACGCCGCGCGGCGCGGGCGGGATCCCGACCAGGTCGAACTGCCCCAGCATCTTGTTGTCCGCCGCCATGGGACGCTCACCCTGGAAGACCCGGATGGTCACCGCCGACTGGTTGTCGTCTGCGGTCGAGAAGGTCTGGGAGCGCTTGGTCGGGATGGTGGTGTTGCGCTCGATGAGCGGGGTGAAGACGCCGCCCAGGGTCTCGATGCCCAGGGTCAGGGGCGTGACGTCCAGCAGGAGGACGTCCTTGACGTCGCCCTGCAGGACCCCGGCCTGGATGGCGGCGCCCAGGGCGACCACCTCGTCGGGGTTCACACCCGTGTGCGGCTCGCGGCCGAAGAAGGCCTTCACCGTCTCGACCACCTTGGGCATGCGGGTCATGCCGCCGACCAGGATCACCTCGTCGATGTCGGTCTTTTTCAGGCCGGCGTCCTTAAGGGCCTGCTCGCAGGGGCCGAGGGTCTTGGAAACCAGGTCCTCCACCAGGGCCTCGAGCTTGGCGCGCGAGAGCTTGATGTTGAGGTGCAGGGGGCCGGAGGCGTTCATCGAGATGAAGGGCAGGTTCACCTCGTACTGGGCCGTGAAGGACAGCTCCTTCTTGGCCTTCTCGCCCTCTTCCTTCAGGCGCTGCAGGGCCAGCTTGTCGTTGCGAAGGTCGACGCCGGTCTCCTTCTTGAACTCCTCGGCCAGGAAGTCGACCACACGCAGGTCGAAGTCCTCGCCACCCAGGAAGGTGTCGCCGTTGGTCGCCTTCACCTCGAAGACGCCGTCGCCGATCTCCAGGACGGAGACGTCGAAGGTGCCGCCACCGAGGTCGTAGACCACGATCTTCTTGCCGTCGTTCTTCTCCAGGCCATAGGCGAGGGCCGCGGCGGTGGGCTCGTTGATGATCCGCAGGACCTCAAGTCCGGCGATCTTGCCGGCGTCCTTGGTGGCCTGGCGCTGGGCGTCGTTGAAGTAGGCCGGGACGGTGATCACCGCCTTGTCGACCTTCTCGCCAAGGTGCTGCTCGGCGGCTTCCTTCATCTTCTGGAGGATGAAGGCCGAGACCTGCTGCGGGGAATAGTCCTTGTCCTGGGCCTTGACCCAGGCGTCGCCGGTGGGGCCGCGGACGATGTCATAGGGCACCATGCCCTTGTCCTTCTCCACCAGCGGATCGTTGTAGTTCCGTCCGATCAGACGCTTGATGGCGAAGAGGGTGTTGGCGGGATTGGTCACCGCCTGGCGCTTGGCCGGCTGGCCGACGAGGCGCTCGCCGTCCTCGAGGAAGGCCACCACAGAAGGGGTCGTGCGAACGCCCTCCGCATTCTCGATCACCTTCGGCGTCTTGCCGTCCATGATCGCGACGCAGGAATTGGTCGTCCCGAGGTCGATACCGATGATCTTGCTCATGTTGAGTCTCAAACGCTCCGAGTTGGCGGACCGCGCCTGAGGAGCCTCGTCGCCAAGCACCCCTCGTTCCTGCGGCCCCCTTGAACAGTTCAGGGTCGCCGGCGGGTCTGTTCGGAACCACGCCGTCGTCGTGCGATATGGTGCGGAACCGCCGCTCTGCAAGGGCAAAGCCCCTAAACGGAGAAGGGCTTTAGGTCCTCGCCGAAGGGGGTTCCGGACAGCAGGTCGGCGTAGCGCTCCACGGCCAGGGGTGCAACGCCGTTTCGCGCGGCGAGGAAGGCGTCCTGCACCATCATGGCCTGTTGCTCGATGTTGAGGTCCACGAACGGCGTCCCCCCGGCGGCGATGTAGTCATAGGCGGCGGGCCCATCTCCCGCCCGCAGCTTGGCGAGAAGCAGGTTCACCCCCGTCTGCGCCTGCCAGACATGGGTCAACTCGTGCACCAGTATCGCCTGAAGCGACAGGTCCGCCCGGCTGAAGTCCCTCAAGGCCGACCGCGCGGGCCAGGCGATCAGGGAGGCGCCCGTCACGAAGGCGCGCGGCCAGGCCGGCAGGGCGAGGATCCTCACCCGTCCCGCGGACAGGGCGCGCCCGAATACGCCCTTCGCCAGGGCGATCTCGCCCTCCGTGAGGCGGCGCAAGGCGCCCGGTCGCATGGGGTCGCGGCTCATGGCCGAAGGATATCCTCCCGCTTGGTCGGATCGGAAGTCGGCATATCGTCCAATGCGGCGGGGGGGGCTTTGACAGTCGGCCCCGGGATCGCCAAATGAGCCCGGGCCGGCGGTGACCGGCGAGGGAGGCTGGAACCATGAAGACCCTGACCCGACCTGAAGGGACGAACCCCGGGGATCTCGACCTGACCCGCCGTCGGCTGGCCCTCGCCGCTCTTGGCGGGTACGCCCTCTTCGCCTACTCGGCCGAGGCCCAGACCATCACCACGGACGCCTCAGGCCTCGTCGTTGGGGATGTGGAGGTCGATGTCGGGGATCGCATGGCGCCCGCCTACATGGCGCGCCCGGACGCCCGCGGCCGTTTCCCCGCCGTCCTGGTCATTTCTGAGGTCTTCGGCATCCACGAGTACATCCGGGATATCTGCCGGCGTCTCGCGCGCCTCGGCTACGTGGCCATCGCCCCCGACCTCTTCGTTCGCTCAGGCGACCCGTCGAAGACCAATGATTTCAATCAGATCCGCCGCATCGTCAGCGCCGCGACCGACAAGCAGATCTTCAACGACCTGTCGGGGACCGTCCGGTTCCTGAAGGCCCAGCCCTTTGTCGACAGGGCCCGGATGGCGGTGACCGGCTTCTGCTGGGGCGGCGCCATTGTCTGGCTGGCCTGCCAGCGCATGCCCGACTTCCGCGCCGGGGCCGCCTGGTACGGACGCCTGACCGCCCCCAAGCCGGGGGAGTTCCTGGGTGAGCCGAACCGGCCCTGGCCCCTCCAGGGCGTCGCCCAGCTCCGCGCCCCGGTGATCGGGCTCTACGCCGGCAAGGACCAGGGCATCCCCCTGGCCGACGTCGAGGCCATGCGCAGCGCCCTTGTCGCCGCCCGCAAGACCGGTAGCCAGATCGTCGTCTATCCGGACAGCCAGCATGGCTTCCACGCCGACTACCGCTCCAGCTACGACCCCGCCGCAGCCCGGGACGCCTGGGACCGCATGCTGGCCCACTTCGCCGCCAACGGGGTCAAGCCCCGTCCCATCTAGGCGAACTCGGTCGGTGGGGACCGGCGTCCGCCGGACCCGGGGGAAGTCTTCACGCCCGCCGTTTCCAATCCCGCCGCCCGCTCCCTATCTTCCGGCCCACAGAGCTCGCCGTGATGGAACCGGCCCATGATCGACCTTCGTCCTTTTGATACCCTCGGCGGCGCCGACCATGGATGGCTGAACGCCCGGCACCACTTCTCGTTCTCCGGCTATCAGGACCCGGCCCGCATGAACTGGGGCGCCCTGCGGGTCTGGAACGACGACGTCATCCAGCCGAAGACGGGGTTTCCGCCCCATCCGCACCAGGACATGGAGATCATCACCTATGTCCTGGAGGGCGCCATCAGCCATCAGGACAGCCTGGGCAACCAGGGCCGCACGGCGGCCGGCGATGTCCAGGTCATGAGCGCCGGTTCGGGCATCCGGCACGCCGAGTACAACCTTGAGGCCGAAGTCACCCGCCTGTTCCAGATCTGGATCCTGCCCACCCAGTCCGGCGACGCGCCGTCCTGGGGCGCCCGGCCCTTCCCGAAGGGCGACCGCGCCGGTCGCTTCGTGCCCCTGGCTTCGGGAGTTCCGGGCGATGAAGAGGCCCTGCCGATTCGCGCCCCGGGGCGGGTGCTGGGCGCCACCCTGTGCGCCGGCGAGACGCTGGACTATGACCTCGCACCAGGCCGGCGAGCCTACCTGGTGCCGGCCCGTGGGTCGGTGGAGGTGAACGGCGTGACGGTCGGGACCCGGGACGGGGCGGCCATCGCCGACGAGCCCCACCTCCGCATCACCGCCCTTGAGGACGCCGAACTGGTGATGGTCGATACGGCCTGAACCCGCTGAACTACCGCCCCCAGTCCCGGGCCAGGCGGTCGAGCAGACGGACCCCATAGCCGGCTGATCCTGCGGGCTTGACGGCGTTGGCTGCGCCATACGCCACGCCGGCGATGTCGAGGTGGGCCCAGGGGATGTCGCGGCTGATGAACTCGCCGATGAACCAGGCCCCGGTTCCGGCCCCCGCTCCGCCGTCTCCGGTGTTCTTGATGTCGGCTATGGTCGAGGCCGTATCCTTTGCATAGCTGGGATGGAGCGGCAGCTTCCACAGGCCCTCGCCCGTCTGCTCGCCCGCCGCCATCACGCGGTCGAGCAGGGCGTCCCCGCGGCCGAACAGGCCGGCGTAGTCGTCTCCCAGGGCCGTCCGGACCGCGCCGGTCAGGGTGGCGACATCGACGACAGCGGCAGGTTTCAGGTTGCGCTCGGCCCAGACCAGGGCGTCGGCCAGGACCAGCCGCCCCTCGGCGTCGGTAGAGATGATCTCGATGGTCTTGCCATTCATGGCCGTCAGCACGTCGCCCGGCCGGATGGCGGCGCCGTCGGGCATGTTCTCGGCCAGGGCGGAGACGGCGACAACATTCACCGGCGCGCCCGACTTCGCCAGGGACAGGACCGCCCCGGTCACCGAGGCGGCGCCGGACATGTCCATCTTCATCTCGCCCATGCCGGCGCCGGGCTTGAGCGAAAGGCCCCCGCTGTCGAAGGTGATGCCCTTGCCCGCCAGGACCAGGGGCCCGCCTGCGGGGGCGCCGGCGCCCCGGTAGCGCACGACCAGCAGCCGGGGCGGCCGGGCCGAGCCCATGCCCACGCCGGTCAGGGCGCCCATGCCCAGCCGGCGCATGGCCGTCTCGTCCAGGACCTCGATCGTCACCCCCGGAACGCCGGCGAAGGCCGCCCGGGCGCTGTCGACGAAGGCCTGGGGGTACATCAGGTTGGCGGGAAGGTTGGAGACATCCCGGGCCCACTGGACC
>JADBZH010000012.1 GCA_020402585.1 Phenylobacterium sp.
CAGGCCGGCACCCCGCGGGTGCGGCTGGCCACGCGCTGGACGCCGGAGACGGGCGAGGTGGAGATCACCCTCACCCAGCGCACACCCGCCACTCCGGGACAGGCGGACAAGCACGCCCTGCCCGTGCCCGTCCGACTGGGCCTGCTGGACGGCGAAGGCCGGACCCTGGCCTTCGAACGCGATGGCGAGGCGGTGGACGAGACCCTCGTGGTGCTGGAGGGCGAGGAGACGCGCGTGACCCTGACCGGCGTGACCGCGCGGCCGGTGGTCTCGGCCCTGCGGGGCTTCTCGGCGCCGGTGGAGCTGTCTTCCGACGCCCGGCCTGGCGACCGCTATGTCCAGCTGGCCGGCGACTCCGACCTGTTCAACCGCTGGGAGGCCGGCCAGGAGGTGGCCCGCGACCTCATCCTGGCCCGGGCCGGCGGGGCGCCGGACGAGGTGGGCGAGGAGCGCTTCGCCGAGGCCATGGGCCGGGCGCTGAACGACCAGGCCTCGGAGCCCGCCTTCAAGGCCCTGCTGCTGGCCCTGCCCACGGAGTCGGACCTGGCGGTGGCCAGCCCGCCCGCGGACCCGGGGGCCATCCATGCGGCGAGGCAGGCCCTGCGCCTGCGTCTCGCGGTCCATCTGGAGGATGTGCTGAAGCGCCTTCATCTGGGCCTGCAGGACGGTGGAGAGTTCTCTCCGGACGCCGCCAGCGCCGGGCGGCGCGCCCTGCGCAATGCGGCCCTGGAGTTGCTGTCCGCCAGCCCGCGGGCCGAGACCCGGGACCTTGCCGAGGGCCATTACCGCGCGGCCGGGAACATGACCGACGCCATGGGCGGCCTGAACGCCCTCATGACCCTCGGCGGGGCGGCCTTCGCCACGGCCCTTTCGGACTTCCACGCCCGCTGGAAGGACGAGCCCCTGGTGATCGACAAGTGGTTCGCCCTTCAGGCCCGGGATCCCGCACCCGAAGCCCTGGAGCGGGTGATCGCCCTGACCGGCCACCCGGACTTCGATCCGCAGACCCCGAACCGGCTCCGGGCCCTGGTGGCGACCTTCGCCGCGGCCAATCCCGCCCGATTCCATGCCGAGGATGGATCCGGCTACCGCTTCCTGGCCGACCAGATCCTGTCGGTGGACCGCTACAACCCCATGACGGCGGCACGGCTGGTGGAGCCGCTGGGATCCTGGCGCCGGTATCGGCCCGACCTTGGGGCGAAGATGAAGGCCGAACTGGAGCGGATCGCCGCCGCCCCGGGCCTTTCGCGGAATGTCCTGGAACTGGTCGGGCGGGCCCTGGAGGGCTGAATTCCGACGCCTGCGCCCGGGATGTTGGGACTCTGTTCACCTTCTTCGTGGTGAAGAAGTGAGTCGGTGCGGCGAAGGTGCCGTCTGACCGGGGAGCCCCAGAGGTGTCTGCAGTCAGCGATTTCGGACGGACGGAGCGGTCAGCCCTGCTCAGCGGCGGGGCCCCTGCATCCCTGATCCTTGCGGGTCTCTCCGCCTCCGCCCTGTCGGCGGGTCTTGCCCTCGCCTTTCGTGATGCGGCGCCGGCCTGGAGCGGGGTCCTGATGATGGCCGCGCCCCTGGGGGCCCTGACCGGCGTCGGCGGTCTCTGGCTGGGCCGGCGCGGCGCAAGGAACCGGACGCCCCAGGAAACGCCGTCCGGTGAGGCGCCGCCGGAATCCCTGATCGAGGCCCTGCAGGTCATGGCCTCCGCCTTCGCATGCTGGGACGCTCAGGGCCGGCTGGTGGCCGCCAATCCCGCCTTCGCCCGGATGTTCGGCTTTGAGGCCGAGGTCCTGCAAGCCGACTCGCCATACGCCGAGTTCGCCCGGCTGACGCGCCAGGCCATCCGCCAGTCCCTCAAGCCGGATGGCGCCGCCGCCGGAGTCCGGGAGATCGAGTTCCGGGACGGGCGCTGGGCCCAGACCCATGAGCGCCGCACCCCCTCTGGCGGACTGGTGATGACCGCCGTGGACATCACCGCCCTGAAGCTCCGCGAGGCCGAGCGGAGCCGGGACGAGGAAACCCTCCGCGACGCCATCAGCCGGCTGGAGGGCAGCCAGATCCAGTTGTCGGACCTGGCGCGGAAGTACGAGACCGAGAAGCTGAGGGCCGTGGAGGCCAACCGGGCCAAGAGCGAGTTCCTGGCCAATATGAGCCATGAGCTGCGCACGCCGCTGAACGCCATCATCGGCTTCTCGGAGATCATGACCCAGGAGCTCTTCGGTCCGCTGGGCGCTACGCCCTACAAGGGTTACGTCAACGACATCCTGGCCTCGGGGCAGCACCTGCTGGCTCTGATCAACGACGTGCTCGACATGTCGAAGATCGAGGCGGGCAAGATGACCCTGTACCGGGAGCCTCTCGATGTCGGGGCCCTGGCGGAGGAGGCCCTGCGCCTGGTGCGGAACCGGGCGGATACTGCAGGCCTCATGCTGATCGCCGACATCGGCGAAGACCTTCCCGAGGTCGAGGCTGACGCCCGGGCGGTGAAGCAGATCCTGCTCAACCTCCTGTCCAACGCACTGAAGTTCACGCCGGCCGGCGGCCGGGTCTCGGTGCGCGCGCGGGGGGAGGCAGGCGGCGTGCGACTGACGGTCCAGGACACCGGAATCGGCATCGACCCCGACGACCTGCCGCGTCTTGCGGCGCCCTTCGAACAGGTCGAGAGCCAGCAGTCAAAGACCACCCAGGGCACGGGCCTGGGGCTGGCCCTGTCCAAGGCCTTCGTGGAAATGCACGGCTCCAACCTGACCATAGAGAGCGCCCCCGGCCAGGGGACTCGGGTCAGCTTCCTCCTGCCGCCCCCTCGGGGCCCGGAGACGGACGATCCTCGGGTCGGTCTGGCCTGACCGGTTGGCGGCCGCGGGGCAGGGCGTCCCGGGCCAGGGCCTCGCCCACCCGGGCCCGCACCTCCGGAGACTGGCGAAGGGCCCATTCCGCAACCGCGCTCTCGACCCGGCTCCGGGCGGCCAGCTCGCGGCGGTAGGCCATGTCCAGCCGACGGGCGGCCTCGGCCTCGCTCACCTCACCCCGCGCCAGGGCGCGCCAGGCGGCGGCGCGCTCGCGTCGCGCCCGGACAAGATCCTCCCGGACCGCCTCGCTCTCGAGCCGGAGAAGGGCCCGCAGGGCCATCCCCTCGCCTTCCGGAAGATCACGGATGACGATCATCAGGGGACTGCCGGCGGGAGGACGGGGCGGGCCGACGGTGGGCGGCGGCGGGAAGGCGCGAAAGTCCTCGTGAGCCAGGATCCGGCGCTCCGGAGGCCGGCTGACGGTCTCGGCGGGCCGGGGCGCCGGCGCGGTGACCTCAGCGAGCGGCTGCGAGGGCGCAGGCGGGCGCGGGCCTGAGGCCGCAGGCGGCATGACCGGCGGGTCGGGCTCCTCTCGGGCGGGCGGGTCCGGAGTCCCGGGGAGGACGGGAAACGTGGACCCCTCTGTCCCCGCTGCAACCGGTGCGGTCGCGGCCGACGACGGCCCGCGCATCTCGCGCCAGGTCCCGGCGATCACGCCGACCAGGAAGAGATTGAGGGCGAGGGACAGGAAGAGCGCCGTCGGCAGGAAGGGGATTTTCAAACGCCGATGTCCGCCTCGGCGTCCGCAAGGGGCGGCTCCCAGTCCGCAAGCACCTCGGCGAGGACCTCATCCGACGGGATTAGGGCGGCGGAAGGCGCCGTCTCCTCGATCTGGGAAGAGGGCGAAGGCGCGGGACCGGCAGTGGGCGTGGAAAGAAGAACGGGCGCGACGAGAATCCCCGCCAGGCAGGCGGCTGCAAGTCCCGCACCGCCGCCGAGGGTCAGAACAAAGGCGCGGCGACGGGCCTGGCGCACCTGGGCGGGCGCCGGGATGAGCACCCTGTTGCGCAGGGCCTCCGCAGGCTCGGGTGTGCGCCAGGTCTCCAGGAGGTCGTCGAGGGCGCGGGCGGCTTCCAGCTCGGCGGCGCCTTCCCGGGGGTTGCGGGCCAGCCAGGCTTCGGCGGAGGCCCGCTCGGCCTCCGGCCAGCGCGAGATGTCGCCGCCGTAGGCCTCGGCGAGGGCGCGGAACCGCCCGGCCTCCAGGGGTGCACGGCCGGCCGTCATGGAACCAGGTCCGACAGGGCGGCGCGCAGGGCGCGGCGACCGCGGGAGAGCAGGCTTTCCAGCGCCTCAATGCTGACGCCAAGGACCTGGGCGGCCTCTATGTTGCCGAGGTCCTGGTAGTGGCAGAGCACCAAGGCCTCGCGCTGCCGGGGCGGCAGGGTCGCCATGGCCGCGGCGACCCGGTCGCCGACGTCCCGGGCCTCCAGACCGCGGTCCGGAGCGGGGCCGGGATCCACCAGGGCGTCGAGGTCGGCGGCGTCGCCCGGACGCCGGCGGCGCAGTCGGTCGCGGCAGAGGTTGACGGCCACCCTGTGCAGCCAGGTGTCGAACCGGGCCTCTCCGAACCGCCAGACGGGCGCCTGGCGCCAGGCGCGGATCAGGGATTCCTGGGCCACATCCTCGGCCTCTGCGGGGTCGCCCAGAATGCGGGCGGCCAGGGCGGTCAGGCGGGGCAGCTTGCGGGCCGTCAGGGCGCGGATCGCCAGATCGTCGCCCTTCCCGATGCGGCGCACGAGGTCGGCGTCAGGGTCATCGGGACGCGCCGACGAGGCCGCCGGACGCGCAACGCCCGCTCCGGATGCGAGGCTGAGGGCGTCAGTTACCGGACGCAGCACGTTGCCTCTGGCGCATGGCCGCCACCTCTGTCTTGTCCAGGGCCCCGTTCCGGTCGGCGTCGGCAGCGTCGAAGCGCCGTCGGGAGTTGGCCTCCATCTCGCTCTTGGACATGACCCCGTCGCCGTTGGCATCGGTGGCGCGCCACCACTGGTCCATGGCCGCGGCCGCCCGCGCCCCGCCGAAGGTCCGGGCCATGCCGACGGCCTTGTCGAACTCCTTGCGCGAGATCTGGCCGTTCTTGTCGGCATCGAGGGTGTCGAGCGTCCTCTCGACATTGGCCGACCGGTACTCGGCGAACAGGACCCGTCCGTCGCCGTTCTGGTCGAGCTTGGGCGGACCCATCTGGGCGGAGACGGGAAGGGCGCAAAGGCTCGCCAGTCCCAGGACGGCGACAAAGGCGGTTCGGTTCAGGGGCACAGGAAGGACTCCGGCTGACTCTTGTCTAACGAAGTGATCCGGAAATTCCGGCGTTTCAAGGGCGAACCAGGCGATCAAAGGCCTCAAGGGCGGTCTTCCGGGCCCGGGTGAGGCGGGCGGAAAGGCTGCGGAAGTCGCGGGCCCCGCCCGCCCGGGCGAGCTTTCGGCGGAAGGCCTCGGGTTGGTCGGCGGGGTCATCGCCGTCGCTAAGCGCCAGGCGGAGCATCTGGGTCAGGTTCTGCTGCAGCGTCCAGGCCTCCAGGAGGGGTCCCACCGAGCCGGCCAGTCCCGCGGCCGCCAGGGCCTCCAGGGCGTCGGCGGTCCCGGCGCGGAGCGGGCCGCCGGCGGGCGCGTGGGCGAGCTGGAGGAACTGGGCGGCGAACTCGATGTCCACCAGCCCGCCCGGCGCCAGCTTCATGTCCCAGAGGCCTGAGGCGGGCTTTTCCTGTGCGATGAGGGCGCGCATCTCGCGCACGTCGCGGGCGAGGACGCCGGCGTCCCTGGGCTGGCGCAGGGCCGACTCGATGGCGAGGTCCACGTCCGCGGCGAAGGCCGGCGCGTTGGACCAGACCACCCGGGCCCGGGTCAGGGCCATGAACTCCCAGGTCTCAGCCTCTGTCCGGTAGTAGTCGCCGAAGGTCGGGAAGGCGACCGCCACGGGCCCCTTGGCCCCTGATGGCCGAAGCCGCATGTCGACCTCGTAGAGCTCTCCCTCCGAGGTGGGCAGGGACAGGGCCGCCACCAGCCTCTGGGTGAACCGGGCGTAGAAGACTTCCGCCGGCCATCCTTTCAGGCCCGAAAGCGCCTCCGGGTCGGCGGCCCGGTGAAGGGTCATGAGATCAAGGTCCGAGCCGGCGCTCATCTCCCGCGACCCGCACTTGCCCAGGGCCACCACGGCCACCTGCCCGTCGAAGGTGCCGCCAATGCGGCTCGCCTCGGCGAGGGCGGCGGGGGCCAGGGCCTCGATGCTGGCGTCGGCCAGGCCGGCAAAGGCGTGCCCCGCCGCCTCGGCGCCCGCGGACCCGCTCATCACCTGCACGCCGACCCGGAAGGCTTGTTCGCGGTGCTGGCGACGGACGGTGTCCATGGCGGCCTCGAAGTCCCCGGCGCCGGCGACCGCGCGCTGCAGGGCCTGACGGTCCTCCTCGGGATCGATGGCGCCGAAGAAGGCCGGATCCAGCATGGCGTCGAGGGCGGCGGGGCGCCGGGCCAGGGTGTCGGCCAGCCGGGGCGCAAAGGCCATGACCTCGACGATCAGCTCGAAGAGGGCCGGCTGGGCGAGGAAGAGGGACTGGAGCTGCACCCCGCTGGACAGGCGCGAGAAGAAGGCCCCGAAGCGCAGGAAGGCGGCGTCCGGGGCGCCGGCGGCGTGGGCGGCCTCCAGCAGGCGGGGCGCAAGCCGTGTGAACAGCTCCCGGCCACGCTCGGACCGTGTGGCGGCGATATGGCCGTGATGCCAGGACCGGATGGTCTGGGAGACCTGGGCTGGTTGGCTGAACCCCATCCGTGACAGCGTCTTCAGGGTCTCGGGGTCATCCTCCACCCCGGTGAAGATCAGGCTGCCGAACCGGGAGGACAGGGGCTCCTCACCCGGGAAGAGCTCGCCGTAACGGTGGTTCACCGTGCGCAGGATCCGCTCCACCCCGGCGTCGAAGCTGCGCAGCCGGTCCTGGCCGGACAGGGCGGCCACCCGACGGCGCTCGGCGTCGGACTCCGGAAGCCGGTGGGTCTGCTCGTCCGCCAGCATCTGGACCCGGTGCTCCAGGGCCCGCAGGCGATGGTAGGCCTCGGTCAGGTCATCCCGCGCCTGTGGGGACACATGCCCCGCCTCGGTGAGGGCGGCGAGGGCCTCAAGGGTGCGGGAGCTGCGCAGGGCGGGTTGCCGACCACCGAGGATGAGCTGCTGGGTCTGGACGTAGAACTCGATCTCGCGGATGCCGCCGCGGCCCAGCTTGAGATCGGCGCCCCGGGCCGAGAGGCGGTCGTCGACCTTGTGGATATGGATCTGACGCTTGATCGAGTGGATGTCGGCGATGGCGCCGAAGTCGAGGTTCCGGCGCCAGATGAAGGGTTCCAGCTCGGCCAGGAAGGCCCGGGCCCGGGGAAGGTCGCCGGCGCAGGCCCTGGCCTTGATGAAGGCCGCCCGCTCCCAGTTCTGGCCGACGCCTTCGTAGTAGTCGAGGGCGGCGGCGGCGGAGACCGCAGGAGGGGTGGAGCGCGGGTCCGGCCGCAGCCGAAGGTCGATCCGGAAGACGTAGCCGTCGGGGGTCCGCTCCTGCATGATCTCGGTGATGCGGTGCGTCAGGCGAACGGCGAAGGCCTGGGGCTCGATCCCCTCGGCGAGGGGCAGGACCTCGGGCTCGAAGAAGATCGAGATGTCGATGTCGCTGGAATAGTTCAGCTCGAAGGCGCCGTGCTTGCCCATGGCGATGCAGTAGAAGCCGGGAACCGGGCCGGCCCCGGGGTCGGCGGAGGGGCGGAGGCGCCCGGCGGCGACCTCGGCTGAGGCGGCGGAGGCGAGGGCGGAGGCCAGGGCCGCATCGGCGAACCGCGCCAGGGCGCCGGTGACCTTGTCCAGATCCCAGACCCCGCCGAGGTCGGCCAGGGCGGTCAGGAGATGCGCCTCGGCCTTGAGCCGGCGAAGCGCCGGGGCGGCGACCTCCGGAGCGGCGCCCGCCAGGGCGCGGGTCCGTTCCAGTAGGTCCTCGAGCCGGAGGTCGGGGTCCGCGTCGAGGAGGCCGGAGAGGCGGGCCGGGTCGCGACGGACCAGTCCCGCCAGGTAGGAGGATGCGCCGAAGACGGGGGCGAGGGCCTCCCGCTCCGACGGGGAGAGGGCGTGCTGGGACGTCAGGAGATCGAGGAGGCGTTCGGCCGGCCGGCCGTCCACCACCGGGCCGCAGGGACGGAGTGTGTCGCCCAGCCGGGTCATGCGACCTCAGGAAGGATCAGGGCCGCCCGAAGGCCGGGTCCGGAACCGTCGTAGGCGCCCGGGCCCTCCCCCAGTTCCAGGCGACCGCCGTGGGCCTGGGCGACGGCGGCGACAAGGGACAGTCCAAGGCCGGCCCCCGGCAGGTTGCGGCTGTTCTCGAGACGCACGAACCGATCCACCACCCGGTACCGGTCGGGGTGAGGGACGCCGGGGCCCGTATCGGTGACGGAGATCTCGGTGTCTCCGGAAGCCCGCCGCCGCAGCCGGACCATGACCGCCCCACCGGCGGGCGTGTACTTGACGGCGTTGTCCACCAGGTTGGCCAGGGCCTGGGCCAGGAAGGCCGGATTGCCCCGGACCGTCAGGCCGGCGGCGATGTCGCAGGCGATCTCCAGGCCCTTGTCCTCGCACAGGGGGCCATAGAGCTCGGTCATGTCGCCCACCAGCCCGGCCGGGTCGAAGATCACGGCGTTGGGGGCCTCGCCGGCCGCCTGGAGGCGGGAGATGGCCAGGACCGCGGAGAAGGTCCGCAGGACGCCATCGGTGTCATCCAGGGCCTGTCGCAGGGCCTGCCGGGAGTCTCCCCGTCCCGCCTCCATGTCCAGGAGGGCGGACTCCAGGCGCGCCTTGAGCCGGGTCAGGGGCGAGCGGAGGTCATGGGCTATGGAATCGCCCGCATGCCGATGGGCCGACATGGACCGATCGAGGCGGTCGAGCATGTCGTTCAGGCCCTCGGCCAGCTGGTCCAGCTCGTCTCCGGCTCCGCGCACGGCGGCGCGGGCGGTGAGGTCGCCGTTCCGGGCGGCGGCCACCACATTGGTCAGGCCGGTCATGGCCCGGGTGAAGTTGCGGCTGACCAGCAGGCCTGCGGTGATGCCGAGCACGACCACCAGGGCCCCGGCGCCCCACAGGCCCCGGGCGAGGGTCACGATGAAGCTCTGGTCATCCCCCGTATCGGCGCCGACGAACAGAATCTCGCCGTTCGGCAGTCGCTGCTGGTAGCCCCGGGCCGGAATCGACCGGGGCCGCCCGTCCTCGTCGAACCCGGACAGGCTGAACCGGATCCAGGTCGGCTCGCCCCCGAACCCCTCCACCGGGCTCCGGGCCAGGGAACCGGAGATCTTGCGGTTGTCGGGGGCCAGGAGCAGGTAGAGGAACCGACGCTCCCCGGCCATCCGGCTCACCAGCACGGTGTTCAGGGCCGAGGCGCCGGCGCGGTCATAGACCTCCACCAGATTGTCGGCCTCCCGTAGGATCTCGGCGTCCGTCCGCCGGCGCGCCTCGCCCGTGGCCGCGATGTAGACATAGGCCATGAAGGCCGCGCCGGCGAAGGCGAAGAGGGCCAGGGACAGGAGGGTCAGGCGGAAGGGCGCGGCCCGGAAGAGGCGCAGGAGCCCCTCGGCGGGCGCATCCCGTTCGTCAGGCATCCAGCCGGTATCCCGCCCCGCGGATGGTCTCAAGCATCGGGTGCGCAAAGCCCTTGTCGATCTTGGACCGGAGGCGCGAGATGTGGACGTCGATGACGTTGGTCTGCGGGTCGAAGTGATACTCCCAGACCTTTTCCAGGAGCATGGTGCGGGTCACGGCCTGGCCGGCGTGGCGCATCAGGAACTCCAGGAGCTGGAACTCCCGCGGCTGGAGGTCGATCTCGCGGCCTGCGCGGTGGACCCGCCGGGCGATGAGGTCCATCTCCAGATCCCCGACCCGCAGCTGGGTCAGCACCGACCCGGTTTCCCGGCGCCGGGAAAGGGCCTCGACCCGGGCGATCAGCTCGGCGAAAGCGTAGGGCTTGACCAGATAGTCATCCGCCCCCGCCCTCAGGCCCGTGACCCTGTCCTCGATCTCGCCCAGGGCCGAGAGGAAGAGGACCGGCGTCTCGTCGCCATCCCGGCGGAGGGTCTCGACCAGGCCGACCCCGTCCAGGCACGGCATCATCCTGTCGATGATCATCACGTCGAACTCGCCCTCGCGGGCCGCCTCCAGGCCGGCGACCCCGTCGTTGCGGATAATGCAGGCGTGCCCGGCGTCCGAAAGGCCCCGGGCCATGACTTCCGCGCCGGAAACGTCGTCCTCGACGATCAGGATGTGCATGGCCCCCGCCCCGCTCAATCGGCGATCTTCACCGGCAGGAAGATGGTCCGGCCACCCCTCCAGACGGCGACGAGGACGCTGGGACGGCCGGCGCGGCGCGCCTGGTCAACCACGGCGGCGAGGTCCGCAGGCGTCGCCAGGAGCCGGTCGCCCGCCCGCAGGAGGACGTCATTGGCCTGGATTCCCTTCGTGGCGGCGTCCGAGGTCCGGTCCACGTTCGAGATGACGAGGCCGCGGGCGTCCGCCGGCAGGCCCGCCCGGCGGCGGCCGGCCTCGTCAAGGGGCGCAACGGTCATGCCCAGAAGGCTCTGTCCGGCGGAAGGGGCCGGCCGGCCGGGGCCAGGAGCTCCGCCGCCCGGACCGCCCTGGCCGGCGGCCAGCTGCGACTCGGAGGGACGGGTGCCCGAGCGGATCTCGATGGTGCGCGGCTTGCCGTCGCGGATCACCTCAAGGCGCAGGAGGTCACCCGGGGCCGCCTTGGCGACCTGGCGGGTCAACTCGGAGGACGAGCGCACGCGGGTCCCGTTGACCGACAGGACGATGTCGCCCGTCGCAAGGCCCGCCCGCTCGGCGGGACCGCCAGAGGTCAGCTCCGCGACGATGGCGCCCTTCTGTCCGGCCATGCCCTGGGCGGCGGCCATGTCCTCGTCGAAGTTCTGGATGGTGGCCCCGATATAGCCGCGCACCACCTTGCCGTTGGCGATCAGCTGGCGCGAGACCCGGGCGGCCACCTCGGCGGGAACGGCGAAGCCAATGCCCACCGAGCCGCCGGTGGGGGAGAAGATGGCGGTGTTGACGCCGATCACCCGGCCATAGGTATCGAAGGTCGGTCCGCCCGAATTGCCCCGGTTGATCGGGGCGTCGAGCTGAATGTAGTCCACGAAGGTCTCGCCGATGTCGCGCCCATAGGCCGAGACGATGCCAGCCGTGGCCGTGCCGCCCAGATTGTAGGGGTTGCCGACGGTCAGGACCCAGTCGCCCACCCGGGGGCGGGCCGAGTTCTCGAAGTTGACGAAGGTGTAGCCCGAACCCTTGACCTTCAGAACGGCGATGTCCGTGCCCTCGTCCCGGCCGACGACGGTGGCGTCAAGCTCGGTCTCGTCCTTGAGGACGACCTTGATGCTCTCGGCGTCCTCGATGACGTGGTTGTTAGTGACGAGGTAGCCGTCAGCCGAGATGAAGAAGCCCGAGCCGGCGGACTGGCGACGCGGGCCGCGCGGCCCCTCGCCCTCGCCCTCGCCCTCGCCCTCGCCCTCGCCCCCCTGGCGCGGCGGCCGGAACTCGAAGGGCAGGCCGGGAATCTGGCGCTGAATTCGGCTGAGGTCGACCCGGGTGGTGACGTTGATCGACACCACCGCCGGCGAGACCCTCTCGAAGATGTCTGCGAAGGACATGGGCGCGCCGGGCGGGGGGCCGAAGTTCGGGGCCGCGCTGGCCGCGGCGGCGCCCGCCGGCTGGGGACCCGTGCGATCGGCGGCGTTCAGGCCGGCGGCCGCCATGGCCGTGCCGGCGACGAGGACCCCGGCGAGGGCGCCGATCATGTAGCGGCTCTTGGTCGAGCTCATAATGCGCACTTCTTTCCCTGCGGACCGCTGCGAACCTCCGCAGTCGGGCCTGAACCTACATGCCAAAGAGCGGCGCACCGCTCAAATGAGGATTACGTCATGCTTTGGGATCGTCCGGAGACGATTTGAAGGCAGGATCGTGGCCATCTCCGGCCCGGACGAGCTGCGCCAGGCGGGCGGACTCCTCCGGAGTGAGCAGGTCCGGCGCCTCGCCGACGCTCCGGACCCGGGCGGCGAGGGCCAGGCCCCCCACCAGCACGGCCGCCACCGGCGCCAGCCAGAGGACAAGGTTGGCCAGGGAGAAGGCGGGGCGGAGCATGACGAACTCGCCGTATCGCTCCACCAGCCAGCGACGGACGGCCAGGTCATCATCGCCCGCTGCGACCCGTTCACGGACGAGGCGGCGGAGGTCGACCGCAAGTTCAGCCTGGGAGTCCTCGATGGACTCGTTCTGGCAGACCATGCACCGGACCTCCTTGAAGAGGACCCGCGCGCGGGCCTCCTGGGCCGGGTCGGGAAGACGCTCCGCAGGATCGGACGCCGCGGCCAGGCAAAAGGCTGACGCCAGGGCGGCGGCGAGGGCGAGGCCGGCGCGCCTCATGTCCGGACCTCCCGGCGCCGGCCCGGGGCCATCCGCAGCCGGCGGTCGGTGAGAGAGATCAGCCCGCCGAGGGCCATGATGCCGGGGCCGGCGAAGATCAGCACGGCGAGGGGGTTCCAGAAGCCCCGGACCAGCCAGACGGGCGCCCCGCCGGCGCCCTCCCGACGCTCTCCGAGGACCACATAGAGGTGGCTGACATCGACGCTGCAGATGGCGACCTCCGAGGTCGTTTCCCCACCGGCCGGATAGAAGTGCTGGGCGGGCGTCAGCCTGCAGACTTCGCGCCCGTCGCGGCGGGCGGAGATCCGGGCCGTCTCAGCCTCATAATTGGGCCCGTCGACCTTGCGCACCTCCTCCAGGACAAGCTCCCAGGCGCCGACCCTGAGGGACTGGCCGGGCGCCAGGGTCTGGGCGGCCTCGACCTTCCAGGCCGTCTCGAAGCAGGCGCCGAGGACGAAGACGCCGAGCCCGGCATGGGCGAGGGTCGCGCCCCAGGCCCCCCGCGGCAGGCCCCGCATCCGGCGAAGGCTCTCGGCGAGGGGCGCCTTGAAGAGCCGGACCCGCTGGGCGGCCTCCACCAGGGCGCCGACGATCAGCCAGACGGCGAGGGCGAGCCCCAGGCTCGCGAAGGCCTTGCGCGGGGTCAGCAGCCAGAGCGCCGCCAGGCCTGCGAGGACGCCCAGCACCATGGCCACGATCAGGGCGCGGAAGGCCGGGGACAGGTCCCCGCGCTTCCAGGCCAGCAGAGGGCCGAAGGGAACGAGCAGGCATAGAATCGCCATCAGCGGCGTGAAGGTCAGGTTGAAGTAGGGCGTCCCGACCGAGATGGCCTCGCCGCTCACCGCCTCCCGGATCAGGGGGAAGAGGGTGCCGAGGAGGACGGTGAGGGTCGCCGCCGACAACAGGATGTTGTTCGCCACCAGGGCGCTCTCCCGGCTGATGGGGGCGAAGACTCCCCCGGCTGCGAGGCTGGGCGCCCGCCAGGCGAAGAGGGCGAAGGCGGATCCGGCGGTGGCGAGGAGGATGGCGAGCAGGAGGACCCCCCGGGTGGGATCCACGGCGAAGGCATGGACGGAGGTCAGGACCCCGGAGCGCACCAGGAAGGCGCCGAGCATGGAGAAGCTGAAGGCGGCGAGGGCCAGGAAGACCGTCCAGCCCGGCAGGGCGCCGCGCTTCTCGGTGACCACGGCGGAGTGCAGCAGGGCCGTCGCGACAAGCCAGGGCATGAAGCTGGCGTTCTCCACCGGGTCCCAGAACCACCAGCCGCCCCAGCCAAGCTCGTAGTAGGCCCAGTAGGAACCGAGGGTGATCCCGACGGTCAGGAAGCTCCAGGCCGCCAGGGTCCAGGGGCGGACCCAGCGGGCCCAGGCCGCGTCGATCCTTCCCTCCACCAGAGCCGCCACCCCGAGGGAGAAGACCACCGACAGGCCGACATAGCCGGCGTAGAGGAAGGGCGGGTGCACCGCCAGGGCGGGATCCTGGAGCAGGGGATTGAGCGAACGGCCCTCCACCGGCGCATCCGCGAGCCGGACGAAGGGGTTGGAGGCCAGGACCGTGTAGGCCAGGAAGACAGAGCCGATCAGGCCCTGGACCGCCACGGCGGTGGCCTTCAGGTCGCGGGGAAGGTCGCGGCCGCGGCCCGCCAGCACGGCGCCGAAGCCTGTGAGCGCGATGTTCCAGAGCAGCATCGAGCCTTCATGGCTGCCCCAGGCGGCGGCCACGCGATAGAGCACCGGCTTCTCGGAGTGGGAGTTGGCCGCCACGTTCGCCACCGAGAAATCCGAGACCACGAAGGCGTAGACGAGGGCGGCGAAGGACAGGGCCAGCACGCCAAAGCTCGCCAGGGCGGCGCCCTCTCCGGCCCCCGCCAGAAGGACCGAGTGCCGGACGCGTCCGGCGACCGACAGGCCCGTCTGCGCCAGGGACAGGACGAGGGCCAGGATCAGGGCGAAGGCGCCGAACTCGACGATCATGACGCCGGTCCCGGCGCGCTGGGGCCGCGCCATTCTCCCTGGGCCTTCAGGGAGTCCGCCACCTGCTTGGGCATGTAGGTCTCATCGTGCTTGGCCAGGACCTGCCGGGCCTCGAAGACCCCGTCGGACCGGAAGGCGCCGGTGGCGACGATTCCCTGCCCCTCGCGAAACAGGTCAGGCAGGTCGCCCCGGTAGTGGACCCGGTCCATGGCGATGTTGTCCCGGACGCTGAACTCAACCCGCCCGTCGGTATGATGGACCACGCTGCCATCGACCACGAGCCCTCCCAGCTGAACGGATTGTCCGGGGGGCGGGCGCGCGGCGTCGGCCTGGGCGGGGGTGTAGAAATAGGAGATGGAATCCCCCAGGCCCCACAGGGTCAGACCCGCCGCCAGGGCCAGGACCGGAGCGACGACGGCGATGATCGTCAGCCGCCGGCGCGCACGGGGGGATCGGGGCACCCAGCCGGTCATTTCATGGGCTCCGCTGCAGCGGCCTTCTCAAGCTCATCCAGAACCTGGGGCTGGCCGGCGTAACGGCGGCGCGCCTCATCCAGGGCGGCGTCGCGGCGGGCGGCGTCGCCCAGGACCGCATAGGAGCGGACCAGCCTGACCCAGCCGTCGGGATCCTCCGGATTGTCCCGGAGACGTTTGGCGAGGCCCGCCACCATCTGGCCGATCATCTCGGACGCCGGACCCTCCGCCACGGCGGGCGCCGGCGAACGGACCTCGCGGATGGCGGCGTCGATGTCGGCCCGCCGGGGATCTTCGGGGGGCAGCTCGGCGGCGATGGCCTGGAGGTCCCGGACCGCGCCCTCCCGGTCGCCGGACGCCGCGCGCCCTCGGGCCAGGTGGAAGCGGGCCGCCAGGGAACGGGGGTCAAGGCGCACGGCCTCGGCGAAGACCTGACGGGCCTCGGCGGTGACCTCACCTTCCGAGCGGGCGAGAAGACTGAGGCCCAGCATCTCCCAGAGGTCGGCGCGCCCGGGCGCCAGCTCGACCGCCCGGCGCAGGGCCCGGGCGGCGGCGGCGGGATTGTCCGACTGGGCCTCGGCAAGGGCGAGGAACCGATAGCCCTCCGCCTCCGGCCGGACCTCGAGCGCCCCCCGCAGGACGGCGGCCAGCTGGGGCGGGGTCAGGTCGGTCAGGCGCCCCGCCCGCCAGCTCTCGATCCGTTGGTCGAGAGGTTGGTCGGCCAGGCCCGGCTGGCCCAGGACCAGGTATCCCGACAGGGCGGCGAGGCCGACGCCCGCCGCGGCGGCCAAAAGCACCGGACGCTGCCCCGTGGGCGCGGTCCAGCCGGTCCCCGCGGATTCCGCGGCGCCGAGCAGACGACGTCCCGCCTCAGCCCGGGCGGCCTCTCGCTCGGCGGGTTCCATGAGGCCGCGATCGGCCAGGTCATCGATCTCGGCGAGCTGTCGGCGGTAGACGTCGAGAGTCGGGTCCTCCTGCCCGGACTGGGGCGCGGACCGGGCGGCCCGAAGGAGGATGACTGCCGCAGCAGCGACCGCAAGCAGCCCCGCCGCCGTCCAGAAAACGACCATGGGCGCCATGTAGACGTTTTGAACCTCCGGCGCGAGGGGTCCGTGACGATCAATCGGCGCTTCGGGGCAGGTCCAGACGCACCCGCAGGCCGCCCATGGGGGAGTCCGCGAGATCGAGGCCGCCGCCATAGGCCCGGACCAGGTCGCTCACAATGCTCAGGCCGAGGCCCGAGCCGGGCGCGGACTCGTCCAGCCGGCCGCCGCGAGCCAGGGCCTCCCTGCGCTGGGCGGGACCCAGTCCCGGGCCATTGTCGTCGATTTCCAGGATCAAACGGTCAGGACCTGAGGCGGCCGCCCCGACGGTGATCCGGCCGCGACCCCACTTGCAGGCGTTCTCCATCAGGTTGCCGCAGATCTCCAGCAGGTCCTGGCGCTCGCCCAGGAAGACGAGATCGTCCGGCGCATCCCAGTCGATCCGGACGCCGGCCTCCTGGTGCAGCCGCATCAGGGTGCGGGAAAGGTCGTCCAGAACCTCTGCCACGGGGGTGACCGCACCGGCGCCCGGAAGGCGCGCGGCGGCCCGGGCGCGGCGCAGGTGGTGATCGACCTGGGTCTGCATCACGCCCGTCTGCTGGGTCACAAGGTTGGCGAGGGGGCCGCTGTCGGACCCGGCGGCGGCGGAAAGGACCGCCAGCGGCGTCTTCAGCGCATGGGCCAGATTTCCCACATGGGCCCGCTGGCGCTCCAGGGACTCGCGGTTGTGCCGGACCAGGGCGTTGAGCTGGTCGGACAGGGGGGTCAGTTCGGAAGGATAGTCGCCGCCGAGCTGATCCGCCCGACCGGAGCGGAGGTCGGCGATCTCCTGGCTCAGGGCGAAGAGCGGGCGCAGGCCAAGCCGCACCTGCGCCACGACGGCGGCGATCAGGCCCAGGGCGAGCAGGACGAACACCGCGGCGGTCGCAGCGAAGAAGCGACGGACCTCGGCGTCGACGGGCCGGCGGTCCTCGGCGGCGAGGATCAGCACCGGCGCTTCGGCGCCGGGCAGGACGAGGCGGGTGGCGCGCACCCGAAGCCTCTGGTCAGCCGGTCCGGGCGCCTCGAAACTGACCGTCTCTGAGGGCCGGGTCTCCAGGGTCCCGGGAAGGCCGGCCGGAAGGGCCAGCTCCGTGTCCCAGAGGGAGCGGGAACGGGCCAGGACGCCGGGCCGCCCGTCCGGCCCAGTCCCGGAGACCTGCCAGTAACGGCCGGAATAGGCCCTGCGGGTTCGCGGGTCGCCCGGGTCGCGGACCTGGATTCCGCCCGCCGGATCCGGAAGGGCCGCCGCCGCCAGGCTGTCGGTCAGATCGGCGAGCCCCTGGTCGAAGCGCCGCAGGGCGGCCTGTTCGAAGAGGAGGCCAAGGAGGACGGCTGAGGCCACCAGCACCCCGGTGGACCAGACCGCCGCCAGCAGCACCAGCCGGCGGACCAGGGACGGGGGCGCAGGGCGGCGGGCCATGCCTCAACCCGGCCCTGCGGCGGCGTCCAGTCGGTAGCCCAGCCCCCTCTGGGTGACGATGCGATCCGCACCGATCTTCCGGCGGAGCCGGCCGATGATGACCTCCATGGTGTTGGAGTCGCGATCAAAGTCCTGGTCGTAGAGGTGTTCGGTAAGCTCCGTCCGGCTCACGACCCGGCCGGCGTGCATCAGGAGGTAGTGGAGCAGGCGGTACTCCAGGGAGGTCAGGCGCACGGGCTGGCCGGCGAGGGTGACCAGGGCGGCGCCCGGGTCCAGGACGAGGTCCCCGCTGGACAGGTTGGCGCTGGCGCGGCCGGCCGCACGGCGCAAGAGGGCCCTCAGGCGGGCGAGAAGCTCAGGGGTGTGGAAGGGCTTGGTGAGGTAGTCGTCGCCGCCCGCATCGAAACCGGTCACCTTCTCGGCCCAGCCATCGCGGGCGGTCAAGATCAGAACCGGCGCGGACATCCCGCCGGCCCGCCAGCGCCGCAGCACCGCCACCCCGTCCAGCACGGGCAGGCCGAGGTCCAGCACCACGGCGTCGTAAGGCTCAGTCTCTCCCAGCCAGGCCGCCTCCTCCCCGTCGGTCGCCAGGTCCACGGCGTAACCGGCCTCGGTGAGGGCGCGGCGAAGGCTGCGGGCGAGATCCGGGTCATCTTCCGCCAGGAGAAGCCGCATGCCGTCAGTCTCCCCTCTGGTCGAGAATCCGCCCGGTCCGGGCGTCCACGACGAAGACCACAACCCGGTTGTCCTGCGTCCGCCAGGTGACGAGGTAGACGGGCCGGCCGTCGACGGTTTCCCCGAACCGGGTGTCCAGGTGATCTCCCGGGGCCCGGGCGGCAATGGCTGAAAGAACCTGGGACAGCGGCAGGAGGCGGCCATCGCGCACGGCGTCCCGCGCCCGGTCCTGTTCCGGCGGCGGGGCGACCCTCTGGGCGACCGCGGGCGCCGGCGCGCCTCCGAGCAGGAGGACGGCGAGGCCAAGGAGGGCGGGGTGACAGCGGCGCCGGCTCATGGCGCAAACCTGGACCGGCCGGCCTGAATGCGGGCTGAACCGGCCTCAGCGGCGGCGGGGGACATAGGGCCGTTCCTCACGCCAGCGCGCGGCGAAGGCCTCCAGCTGAGGATCGGGCGCCTCCGGGAGCATGATCTGGATACGGGCGAGGAGGTCGCCCCGACCGCCGCGCCCGTCTGCAAGCCCCTTGCCCTTCAGACGCAGGGACTGGCCCGAGCTGGCGCCCTTGGGCACGGTCAGGCTGACCTGCCCGTCCGGCGTCGGCGCCTGCACCCGGCCGCCGAGGACCGCGTCGGGAACGGAGACCGGAAGGTCCATGACCAACTGGTCGTTCTCCTTGCGGAAGACGGGGTGGGGCCGGATGGAGAGCTCGATCAGGGCGTCGCCCTTCCCGCCCCGCCCGGCTTCGCCATGCCCCCTCAGTCGCAGGGTCTGGCCATCGGAAGCCCCCGCCGGAATCGTCACGTCCAGGGTCCGTCCGTCCTGGAAGGAAATCCGCTTCTTGCCCCCGAGGATGGCCTCCTCCAGGTCGATTTCCAGCCGGGCCCGGACGTCCGGGCCGCGGGGGGCGAATCCTGGCCCAGCCCCTGGCCCCGGTCCGCCGCCCGCCCGGGGGCCGCCGCGACCGCCCCTGCGGCCGAACATTTCGCCCAGGATGTCGCTGAAGTCCGAACCTTCGAACCCGCCCCCGCCGGCCCCTCCGAAAGGCCCGCCCTGCCCGGGGCCGCCAAAGCCCCGGAAGACCTCCCTGCCGTCCGCGTCGATCTCGCCGGCGTCGAACTTGCGGCGCTTGTCGGCGTCTCCCAGCAGGTCGAAGGCTCCGCTGACCTGCTTGAACCTCTCCTCGGCGGCCTTGTCGCCCGGATTGGCGTCGGGATGGTGCTTCTTGGCCAGCTTCCGGAAGGCCTTGCGGATGTCGTCGGCCCCGGCGCTGCGCGGAACGCCGAGGACCTCGTAGGGATCTCGCGCCACGGGGGTCACCTCAGCAGGGGAAAATCACTGGCTTTGAGTTAGGGTCCGACGTCAGGTCCGCAAGGGCAAGTGTTGCGGAAATGTCACTTTCCGGGAGACCCGCTGTCCTCAGTCCTCGAGCCCGCGTTCATCCAGGAGATCGGGGGCGGCGTGGTCCACCATGTCGTCCTCGTGCGCGAGCTCGGCCTCGCTGATCGTCTGGCCGCGCACGGAAACCCCCGCCCGGTGGACGCTCTCCGGATCGCCGCTGATCAGGGGGTGCCAGTCCGCAAGACCCCGGCCCTCATGGATCCGCCGGTAGGCGCAGGACTTCGGCATCCACCCCAGGCGCGGGATGAGGTCGGGCGTCAGGGTGATGCAGTCCGGCACCTCGCGCTTGCGGTCGACATAGTCCGAGCAGCGGCAGGTCCCGGCGTCCAGCAGGCGGCAGTGCACCCGGGTGGGGATGATCTCACCGGAGTCGGCGTCCTCGAAGCGGACCAGGCAGCACAGGCCGCAGCCGTCGCAGAGGCTTTCCCATTGCTCGGGGCTCATGCGGTCGAGGGGGGTGGTCTCCCAGAAGGGCCGGCTCATGGCCCCTGTCTAGCCTCGGCGCCCGGGGGGCGCCAGCCCGGGGGTTGGAGCGCGGCCGTGCGGAGGTTAAGGGGGGCCATGAAACCCCCCGTTCTCGCCCTGAGGCAGGTCCGACTCGCGGACGGGCCGCGCATGCTCTTCGACGGGGTCGACCTGGCCCTTGAGCCCCGCTGCCGCGCCTGCCTGGTGGGTCGCAACGGGGCCGGCAAGACCACCCTCCTGCGGATCCTGGCCGGCGAGGTCCAGGCCGACGACGGCGAGCGCACCCTGGTCCCGGGCCTGCGGATCGCCTGGGTCCCGCAGGAGCCGGTGATCTCGGGCCCGACGGTGCTGGACCACCTGGTCGCCGCGGGGGCGGCGGCGCATGAGGCCGAGGCGGCCCTTCAGACCTTTGGCCTCGATCCCGCCAAGCCGTCCGAAGGCCTTTCCGGAGGCGAGGTCCGGCGCGCCGCCCTGGCCGCCGCCTTCGCCCGGGACGCCGACGTCCTTCTGCTGGACGAGCCGACCAACCACCTCGACATCCCCGCCATCGCCACACTGGAGGCCGAGATCGCCGCCAGCCGCGCGGCGGTCCTGCTGGTCAGCCACGACCGGGCCTTCCTGGAACGGGTGTCGGACCGCTGCTTCTGGCTGGAAGGCCGCAGGGTGCGGCGGCTGGACCGCGGCTTCGCCCACTTCGAGACCTGGGCCGAGGGCATCGCCGCCGCCGAGGCCGAAGACGCCCGGCGCCTGCAGAAGCGGATCGAGCAGGAAGAGCACTGGATGCAGCGGGGGGTCACCGCCCGCCGGGCCCGGAACGAGGGCCGGCGACGCGCCCTCCTGGACCTGCGCGCCGCCCGGGCCGACCTGCTGCGCGAGGCCCGGGGCCAGATGAGCCTCGAGGCGGCGGCGAGCGAGGGCTCCGGCCAGCGGGTCATCGAGGTGCGCCGCATCGCCAAGGCCTGGGCCGGCCGGACCGTGATCCGCGACTTCTCCACCCGCATCCAGAGGGGCGACCGGGTGGCCGTGGTGGGCCCCAATGGGGCGGGCAAGACCACCCTGGTGCGGATGCTGGTGGGCCAGCAGGCGCCGGATTCCGGAACCGTGAAGCTGGGGACCGGCCTGGAGGTCGCCTATCTCGACCAGACCCGGGCCGAGCTGAAGCCCGAGATGACCCTGCGCGAGGTGCTGGCCCCCCTCGGCGGCGACCAGATCCTGGTCCGCGGCAAGCCCTGGCACGTGGCCGCCTACGCCAAGTCCTTCTTGTTCACTGACGCCCAGTTGCGCCAGCCGGTCCGGAGCCTGTCCGGCGGGGAGCGCAACCGCCTCCTCCTCGCCCGGGTGCTGGCCGCGCCGTCCAACCTGCTGGTGCTGGACGAGCCCACCAACGACCTCGACATGGACACCCTGGACCTCCTGGAGGAGGCCCTGGAGGACTATGCCGGCACCCTCCTGCTGGTCAGCCACGACCGCGACTTCATCGACCGACTGGCCACCTCGACCATCGCCCTGAACGGCCGCGGCGACATTGTCGAAACTCCCGGCGGGTGGAAGGACTTCGAGAGCCAGAACCCAGGCTTCCTGCTCCCGCCCGCGCGCACGCCCGCTCCCGCCCGAAAGGCCGCCGCGCCGCCGGCCCCGCCGCCGCCCCGCCCGGGCAAACTGTCCTACCGCGACCAGAGGCGGCTGGAGGCGGCGGAGGCCCTGGCCGCCAGCCTGCCGGCGGAGATCCAGGCGCTGGAGTTGCGTCTTTCAGATTCCGGGCTATACCGCCGCGACCCCAAGGCCTTCGAGCGCCTGACGGTCGAGCTGGACACCGCCAGGGCGCGGCTCGAGGCGGCGGAAACGGAGTGGCTGGAGCTCGAGGAGCTCAAGGCCAGCCTTGCCTCCGGAAGCTGATCTCCGCGTTCCTGTGGATAGCGTCCCGCCACTGAATTCCCTGGCGAAAGCGACCGCGTCCACAGGCCTTCCACACGTCACCCACAGCCTGTCCACGGGACCGCCCCCTCCGGCCCCGGCCAGGGCCCTTGCCGACCCGCCGCTCCGGTGAGAGCGTGGGGACGTCGAGAGGCGACGCGCGGTGACGGAAGGGGCGACCCGGACGGAGCCGGGCGGGAGGGCCGGACCAGGACGACAAACGGGGGCGACCCCGGGAGAGGTCCAGGAACGCGGTCCCGGGCGCGGCGGAACCGGCGGGGCGACCCGCAGGACCTCAGTCGACCCGCCTCGGGACTCAGATCTCCCAACGGATCTGAAAGAGGGCGGCGGACCGGGCGACCGGTGCGTCGCCCTCTTGCCGTTTCGGGGCAGGCCCTGGAGGTCGCCTCAGCGGTTGCCTTCGGGCGAAAGGCGCTCAGAGCCTGTTCCCTTCAGACGGAACGTCTGAAGGGGAAAAACAGGCTCTGAATCCAATATGTTAGATCATGTTTCGATCCGATAACCGGTTCCCACTTATCGGAACATGATCTAGTTTGCCCCGAGAGCCGCTCCGGGAGGCCGCGCCATGAAGATCGTCAGGACTTTCGCCATCCTCGCCGCCGCAGCCCTGGCCTGGGCCTGCTCGCCGCCGACGGACGCCGCGCCCTCGGGCGGGGAGGCCGGCGTGATCCGCTTCGCCACCGACTGGCGCGCCCAGGCCGAGCAGGGCGGCTTCTACCAGGCCCTGGCCACCGGCGAGTACGAGAAGCGCGGCCTCAAGGTCCAGATCATCCAGGGCGGCCCGGGCGTGAACGTGCCCCAGCTCCTGGCCGCCGGCGCGGTGGAGGCTGGCATGGGCTCCAACAGCTTCATCGCCCTGAACCTGGCCAACCAGGGCGCGCCGGTGCGCGCTGTCGCCGCCATGATGCAGAAGGACCCCCAGGTCCTGATCGCCCATCCGGATCAGGGGATCGAGAGGATCGAGGACCTGAAGGGCCGGCCCATCCTCCTGTCTGACGCCTCGGTCTCCGCCTTCTGGGTCTGGCTGAAGTCGAAGTACGGCTTCGAGGATGCGCAGATCCGCAAGTACACCTTCAACGCCGCGCCCTTCCTGGCGGACACGTCCGTGGCCCAGCAGGGCTACCTGACCAGCGAGCCCTACACGATCGAGAAGACCGCCGGCCTGAAGCCCAAGGTCTTCCTGCTGGCGGACAACGGCTATCCCTCTTACGCGGCCATGATCCTCTTCCCGCAGTCCGCCATCGACAAGGACCCGGCCCGGGTGCGCGCCTTCGTCGAGGCCAGCGCGGCGGGCTGGAAGTCCTACCTGAACGGCGACCCGAAGCCCGGCGACGCCCTGATCCTCAAGGACAACCCGGAAATGACCCAGGACGTGCTGGACCAGGCCCGGGAGAAGATGCGCCAGTACGCCCTCGTCGAAGGCGGGGACGCCGCTTCCGGGGGCGTCGGCGTGATGACCGAGGCGCGCTGGAAGGCCTTCGCCGAGATGGCCATCGCCCAGGGGGTTTATCCCAAGACCCTGGACTACACGAAGGCCTACAGCCTCGGCTTTGCAGGCCCGGCGCCGAAGTAGATGACCCCCGCCACTGTCGCCCTGGAGGAGGTCGAGGTCGACTACCGCGGTCGCGGAAGGGCCCTCGGCCCCCTGTCCCTCCGTATCGGGGACGGCGAGATCGTCGCCCTCGTAGGACCCTCGGGCTGCGGCAAGTCGACGGCCCTGAGGCTGCTGGCCGGGCTGGAGCCCGCCACCCGAGGGGTGGTGCAGCGCGCGCCGGGGCGTGGCGAGACCTCGGTGGTCTTCCAGGCCCCCACCCTCGCCCCCTGGATGAGCGCGGCGGCCAATGTCGCCCTTCCCCTGGAGCTTTCGGGGACCCCCAAGCCCGAGGCGCGCGCCCGCGCCCTGGAAGCCCTGGAGCGGGTCGGCCTTGCCGGCGCCGGCGCCTCGCGGCCGGCCCAGCTGTCTGGCGGCATGGCCATGCGCGCCTCCCTGGCCAGGGCCCTGGTGACCCAGCCCCGCCTCCTCATGCTGGACGAGCCCTTTGCGGCCCTGGACGAGATCACGCGGCGGACCCTGGCCGACGATGTCCTGGCCCTCTGGTCCCAGACCCGGCAGGCCATCGTCTTCGTCACCCACAATGTCGAGGAGGCCGCCTACATGGCCGAGCGGATCGTGGTGCTGACCCGCGGTCCCGGTCGCATCGCCGGCGAGGTCCGGGTCGAGGCGCCCCTGCCCCGTCCGGCGGGCTTCCGCACCTGGCCCGTCTTCACCGAGGCGGCGGAGGCGATCTCCGCCCTCCTGGCCAAGGGTGCGGAGGCCGCGCCGTGAACCGCCTGGCCGACGCCCTCGCCCCCCTGGGGTTGATGCTTCTGCTGCTGGGCGCCTGGGAGGCGGCCTGCCGCCTGACGGGCGTGCCCGCCTACTTCCTGCCGCCGCCCTCTCAGGTGGCCGTCGCCGCCGCCACCGGCCTTCCGGTGCTGGTCCCGGCGGCCTGGAACACCCTGTCGGTGGCCCTCGTCGCCCTCGTCCTGGCCGCGGCGGGCGCCCTGCTCCTGGCGATCCTGGTGGGGCTCAGCCCGCTGCTGGAACGCGCCGTCCGCCCCCTCGCCTCGGCCCTGCAGGTCACGCCCGTCGTGGCCGTCGCGCCCCTGATCCTGATCTGGGCCGGCATCGACCATCCCGAACGGGCGGTCATCGCCCTGGCGGTGCTGGTGGCCTTCTTTCCCATCTTCTCCGGCGCGGTGACGGGGTTGCGCTCGGCGGACCCGGATCTTGAGCGCCTGTTTGACCTCTATGGGGCCGGGCGCCTCCAGCGCGTCCTGCGCCTGCGCCTTCCCGCCGCCCTCCCCTTCCTGATGGAGGGTCTCAAGGTGGGCGCGGGGCTGGCCATCATCGGCGCGGTCGTGGCGGAGTTCGCCGCGGGATCCGGCGGCGTACGCGGCCTCGCCTGGCAGATCCTCGACGCCGGGAACAAGCTCCAGACCGACCGGATGATCGCCGCCCTGGTGGTGCTGGCCGTCATGGGGGTGGCCGTTCACGCCGCCCTGGAGCGCCTCGAGCGGGCGGGCCTGCGTTGGTGGCGGGGGCGTTAGGCACCGGTTAACAGCGCACTCGGTAGGGTGATCGTTCTGCGGGACAACCTCCCGTTGAAGGCTGCAGAAACGCCTGCCGAGAGTGACCCGCGCATGAAGCAAAGCGCCGCACAGTTGATGGATCTGGCCCGGGAGAAGTCCGGAGATCGCCGGCGGGAGCTTATGCACCGGGTTGCGGACATGTATTTCCAGTTCAGCCCTCGGCCGGATGATCCCGAGCTGGGCTTGTTCGACGACGTCCTGAGCCAGCTGGCCCTGGAGATGGAAAGCAAGGTGCGGGCCGAGCTCGCCAACCGGATGGCCCTGGCGAGGAACCCGCCTGCGGGCCTGATCCGCTCCCTGGCCCTCGACGAGAAGATCGACGTGGCCAGTCCGATCCTGCAGCTCTCGCGCGCCGTCACCGAGGCGGACCTGATCGAAGTGGCCCGGACCCGGAGCGAGGCTCACCTGAAGGCTATCTCCCGGAGGTCAAACCTTCCGTCGAGCGTCTCGGACGTCATCCTTGAGCGGGCGGAAGAAAGCACTCTGGAGGTGCTGCTCGCCAATGCCTCCGCGAACCTCTCGCGGGAGGCCCATGAGCGCCTGGTCGACCGGGCGCTGGAGCACCCCGCCCTTCAGGGCGCCGTCGTCCGCTACGCCAAGCTGCCGTTGGACCTGCTGAACGAAATGTACTTCGTGGTGGAGTCGCGCATGCGCAGCGCCATCCTCCAGCGAAACGCTCAGATCAAGCCAGAAGACCTCGATGATGTGCTCCGGCAGAGCCGCGACCGGGTCGTGGCCCGAAAGAAGCCCCTTCCCGACGATTTCGCGAGGGCGCAGAAGACGGTAAAGGCGGCCGAAATCCGCGGCGTCATCAGCCCCGGCTCCCTCGTCGGCTTCCTTCGAAGCGGGGACAACACGGCCTACCTGATCGCAATCTCGCGCCTGGCCGGCGTGGAATTCGAGACCGCCCGCACCATCCATGAACGCAGGGAGCTGGACGCCCTGTCGATCATCTGCAAGGCGGCCAGCTTCGACAGGGCGATCTTCATCACGCTCGCCGTCCTGGTGCTCGGACGCGAGAACAACCCCATGGGACGCGCCCGTGAGTACGGCGAAATCTACGAGGCCCTGCCCCGGGAGGTCGCGAAGCGGACCGTCAGATTCTGGAACGGCCCTCTGACCTGACCAGGCTCAGGCCTGGCGCCGCACCAGCCGGGCATAGTCTTCCATCAGGCTGAGCGAGATGTTGCCCGGCCTGAAGGTGTATTCGCCGATCTCGGCCACAGGCGTCACTTCCGCAGCGGAGCCCACGACGAAGCACTCCGAGAAGCCGGAAAGCTCCTCGGGTCGGATATGGCGCTCAATCACGTCAAAACCCTTGGCGCGCGCCAGGGCGATGACGGTCTGCCGGGTCAGGCCGTTCAGGAAGCAGTCGGGCGTCGGGGTGATCAGCGCCCCATCCTGGACGAAGAAGACGTTGGAGCCCGTGCTCTCGGCCACATACCCGCGATAGTCGAGCATCATGGCGTCGGTGTAGCCGGCCTTCTCGGCGGCGTGCTTGGACAGGGTGCAGATCATGTAGAGGCCCGTCGCCTTGGCGTGCACGGGCTCGGTTTCGGGCGAGGGACGCTTGTACTTGGCCCAGCACAGGCGGATGCCCTTGGCCTTCTGCTCGGGCGAGAAGTAGGACGGCCAGTCCCAGACGGCCACGGCGACGTGGATCTGGGTGTTCTGGGCCGAGACCCCGATCATCTCCGAGCCCCGCCAGGCGATCGGCCGGATGTAGGCGTCTTCCAGCCCGTTGCGGGCGCAAGCGTCCTTGCAGGCCTGATCGATCTCGTCCACCGTGAACGGGATCTCGAAATCCAGGATTTCCGCCGACTTGAACAGCCGTTCGGTATGCTCGCGCAGCTTGAAGATCTCCCCGCCGTACATGCGTTCGCCTTCGAACACGGCGGAGGCGTAATGGAGGCCGTGCGTCAGTACGTGCACCTTCGCCTCGCGCCAGGGCGTAAACTGGCCGTCCAGCCAGATCCATCCGTCGCGGTCGTCGAAGGGAACGATTGACATTGGAAGTGGTTCTCCTCTTGCAGGCCGTCTCTTACAGCCCCGGGAAGGTCCGGCGTCAATGCCCTAACCCGCCCCGGCCCGGGAGCCCTGCGTTGTGAAGTCTCGGCCGCCCTCCCATGCGCGCCACCTCCTGGTGGTCGATGACGACGACCGGATCCGGGAACTGCTCAAGACCTTCCTGACCCGTTCCGGCTTCCGGGTCACCGCCGCCTCAGGGGCGGAACCGGCCCGGCGGCTCATTGACGCGCTGGATTTTGACCTGGCCGTCCTGGACGTGATGATGCCCGGGGAGGACGGCCTGTCCCTGGTCGCCTGGCTGCGGAGCCGACCCGGCCGCCCGGGCAGGCTTCCCGTCCTGATGCTGACCGCCCGCAATGAGCCGGGGGATCGGATAGAGGGCCTGCGACGGGGCGCGGACGACTACCTGGCCAAACCCTTCGAACCCGAGGAGCTGGTCCTGCGGGTTGAGGCCATCCTCAGGCGGGCCGCGGAGGAGCCGGCGAACGGAGGATCGGGCCTGAGCCTAGGGCCCTGCGTCTTTGATCCGGGCCGGGGCGAACTGGTCCGCGACGGCCGCCCCATCCGGCTGACCGAGGCTGAGGTCAGCCTGCTGCGGAGGCTCGCCCGGAGCCCGCATGAACCCGTCGAGCGCCGCGACCTCATCCAGGCGGATGTCGACCCCTCTGGCCGGGCGATCGACATCCAGGTCACCCGCCTGAGGCGCAAGATCGAGACCGACCCGCGCTCCCCGCGCTACCTCCAGACGGTGCGTGGGATCGGCTACCTGCTGGCGCCCGATTGATGGGCCGCTTCGGTCCGGCCCCGGACGCCTGGCGGCGGCTGATCAAGCGCAGCCTGCCGACGACGCTCTACGGGCGAACCTTCCTGATCATCGTCCTGCCCGTCGCCCTCATGCAGCTGGCGGTGGCCTGGGTCTTCTTCGACGCCCACTGGCGGACGGTGACCATGAGGCTGTCGGAGGGCCTGGCCGGCGACATCGCCTGGGCCCTGGAAAGCTACGAGGATGA
Source organism: Phenylobacterium sp. (assembly GCA_020402585.1). GTDB lineage: Bacteria > Pseudomonadota > Alphaproteobacteria > Caulobacterales > Caulobacteraceae > Phenylobacterium. The sequence continues at coordinate 27,881 of JADBZH010000012.1, forward strand.
TCCGACCCCTGCCGGCCTGGCGCGGACGGCGGGCCGCGCGGAGCGGTCCATGAGCCTGTCCATCGCCTTCCAGCCGGACCGGCCCCTGCCGGAGACCCGCCGCCGGAACGCCCTGGCGGCGGTGGACTCCGAGCTCAGGCAGGCCCTGTCCGCGCGGATCGACGCCCCCTTCTGGTTCGACACCACCCGCTACCCGGCCTATGTGGACATCCGCGTACAGGTCCGTGGCGGGGTCCTCCGGGTCCTGGCGCCCAAGGAGCGCGCCGTGGCCACCCAGGGCCTGATCTTCCTGGGCTGGATGGCGGCGGCGACCCTGATCCTCACCGGGGTCTCCCTCCTCTTCATCCGCAACCAGGTCCGGGCCATCGAGCGCCTCGCCCAGGCGGCGGACGACTTCGGTCGGGGCCGGGACGCCCCGGCATTCAAGCCTCATGGCGCCCGCGAGGTGCGCCAGGCCGCCCAGGCCTTCCTGGCCATGAAGGCTCGGATCCAGCGGCACATCGAGCAGAGAACCGCCCTTCTGGCCTCGGTCAGCCACGACCTTCGCACGCCCCTGACCCGGCTGCGCCTTGAACTCGCCCTTGCCGAACCCGGTCCGGCCACTCAGGCCATGAAGCAGGACCTCATCGAAATGGAGCACATGATCGATGAGTACCTGGCCTTCGCCCGCGGAGAGGGGGGAGAGCAGGCGGTCGACCTGGACATCGCCGCCCTGGTCCGGGAAGCCGCCGAGGGCGCCCGGCGGACCGGGGCGAAGGTGGCGGTCGCGGCGCCCGCAGAAGTTCCTTTCCGAGGCCGGCGCAGCGCCCTCAAGCGCGCCTTCGCCAACCTGATCGGCAATGCCGTGGCCCACGGCCAGGAGGTCGGGGTGGAGGTCGAGGTCACAGCTTCGGGGATCACCGTCCGGGTCGACGACGATGGCCCGGGCATCCCCCCCGAACGCCGTGAAGAAGCCTTCCGGGCCTTCAACCGCCTCGATGAGTCCCGGAACCAGAACACCAAGGGAGTCGGGCTGGGCCTGGCCATCGCCCGGGACGCCGCCCGCAGCCACGGCGGCGACGTCCGGCTGGAGGACTCCCCGCTTGGCGGGCTGCGCGCCGTCCTCAGGCTGCCGGGCAGTGGAAAATTGACCTAGGGGAAGAGCCGATGTTACCAAGACCCCACCAGACCGGAGCTCCCATGACCCGTTCCAAGATCGCAGTGCTCGCCAGCCTCGCTTTGGCCCTTTCCGCCAGCGCGGCCCTCGCCAGCGCCACGCCGGTCGGCGTCTGGTACACCCAGGGCAAACAGGGGAAGGTCCGCATCGCCCCCTGCGGTGACAAGCTGTGCGGAGTCATCATCGCGGGCCGGGGCCAGGACGGAAAGCCAGCCTCCGAGGCGCGGGACGAGGCCAATCCAAACCCCGCCCTGAGAAACCGCCCGATCCTCGGTCTTCAGATCCTCCGGGACTTCAAGCCCACCGGACCGGGACGCTGGGGCGGCGGCAAGATCTATGACCCGAACACCGGAAGGACCTACGATTCAAAACTCAGCCTTTCGGGCGGAGGGGTTCTCAAGGTCGAAGGGTGCGTCACGGTCATCTGCCAGAGCCAGACCTGGACCCAGGCGGACTAACCTCCGAGTTCCCGCGAACGTCGGGCCGCGGCGGCGACTGCGGCTTCCAGAAGGGGCCCAAGCCCGCCCTCGCCCATCAGGACCTCCAGAGCGGCCTCGGTCGTGCCCTTGGGCGAGGTGACCTGCCGGCGGAGCTCGGCCGGTTCCTCACCGCTGGCGTCCAGCAGGGCCGCCGCGCCAATCATGGTGGCCCGGGCCAGTTTCCGGGCCGCGTCGTCCGGCAACCCAGCGGCGACGCCGGCGGCCTCGAGGGCCTCCACAAAGGCGTAGAAGTAGGCCGGAGCTGAGCCGGAGACGCCGGTGGCGGCGTGAAGCAGGTCTTCCTCCGCCAGGGCGACCACGGTCGCGACGGGTCGGAACAGGTCAGCGGCCCGCCGGGCCGCCTCCGGGTCTTCGGCGAAGAGGCTGGCCACGCCCCTTCCCACCGCAACGGCCGTGGTGGGCATGACCCGGGCGACCCTCCGGCCTCCGAAGGCCGCCGAAATGTCCGCGGCCCGGACGCCCGCAGCGACAGAGACGATCACGGCATCGGGCGCCAGCGTGTGCGAGACCGTTGCGGCGACCTCGCGCCAGATCTGCGGCTTGACGGACAGGACGACGGTTCCGGCGCGAGCCAGCTCCGCTGGGCCCGGCGACAGAACAGCGCCGGCCTGGACGGCGGAGAGGGCCGCCTCCGAGGGCGTCGGATCGAGAATGAGAAGATCAGGCCCGGCCGGTCCGCCAAATCGGCTCCAGCCGTCGATCATGGCGCCGCCCAGGCGCCCGGCGCCCAGGATCAGAACAGGGGTCATTCTCGCCTCCGGTGCCGCCTCGCGGCGGCTTCAGGCCGCGCCCACGGTCTCGAACATGCAGGCGGTGAGGGCCTCAGACGGGGATTTGCCACATCGGATGAGGAAATCGAAGGCCGGGAAGAAGCGCTCCGCCGCCTCCATGGCCACGTCGATCATCCCGGCGGTCTGACCGAGGCCCGGATACTCGCCCGGCAGCAGCGGCGTTCCAAAGCGGAAGAGGATCTCGCCATCGTCCCGCATCTCGAACAGGCCCAACGAGGCCCGGGCGTTGACCCCCGCCAGGAGTTCGAACACCTGCCCCCGGAGGGCCTGGGGGGCGCACATGTCGAGGGAGAGGCTGACCTGAAGGCAGTCCACGTCGGGGCGCCAGGTGAAGCAGAGGCCGAAGTCCCTCCAGCCGCCAGACAGGGTGAAGGCGACGTCGCCGCGCTCCGTCCTGTCAAACTGCAGGTTCTCGGCCTCGAGGACATGTTCGACCACGTCGAGCGGGTCCTGGCTGAACAGGGCCTCGTCCTCTGACAGGAGAGAATCCATGGGGCGGAAAGCCTCCTCGCTGAGCTCGAATCGTCGATCTCTCAGGGGCAGGCTAATCCGGATCAGGAGATTCCCTACAGCGGGATTCACCGTTTACGAGGCGTGAATGGCCCCGGACCTGTGGATCATTTCGCCGCAGGCTTTCGGCGAGGGGCGGCCGGGGCGGCCGCGCGCAGGGCGGCGACCTCCTCCCGGAGGGCGGCGATCTCGGCCCGCAAGGCGTCCAGCTCATCCCGGCGGACCAGGTCCAGCTCGGCCACCCAGCGGTCGGCCTGGGCGCGGAAGGCGGTCTTGGCCTCCTCGCCGGCGCTTTGGGCAAGGCCCATGGCGGCGTTGGTCAGCCGGGCCATCTCGTCAAGAAAGGGGTTCTGTGTCTGCATGGTCTGAATATGGGCCCATCAGTGGTGAAAGCGAAGGGGTTCTCGGCTAGACCGGGGGTCCGTAGACACACGGAGATGCGCCTTGGCCCTGCCCTTCCCGCAGATTGACCCCGTCCTGATCCAGATCGGGCCCCTGGCGATCCGGTGGTACGCCCTAGCCTACATCTTCGGCATCCTCGTCGCCTGGCGCTATGCCGGCTCGATCCTCTCCCGTCCGGCCCTGTGGGGGAACCGGGCGCCGCCTGTGGATAAGCCGGGCCTCGAGGACCTCGTCCTGTGGATCACCCTGGGGATCATCGTGGGAGGGCGGCTGGGACACGTCCTCTTCTACACGCCCGGGATCCTGCTGACCGATCCGCTGGAGGTCTTCAAGGTCTGGAACGGCGGAATGAGCTTCCACGGCGGCTGCCTGGGCGTGCTGGTCGCGGTCGCCATCTTCGTGCGTCGCCGGGCCCTGGACCTTTTTTCTCTTGGCGACCTGGTGTGCGCCGTGGTCCCCATCGGCCTCTTCCTCGGGCGGATCGCCAACTTCATCAACGGCGAGCTCTGGGGGCGCCCCACCGACCTGCCCTGGGCCATGGTCTTTCCCGCCGCAGGTCCCGAGCCACGGCATCCCAGCCAGCTCTACGAGGCCGCCCTTGAGGGCGTTGTCCTGTTCCTGGTCCTGCGCTGGGCGACCCACAGGGCGGGCCTCCTGTCGCGCCCCGGGGTGGTCGCGGGCCTCTTCTTCGCCGGCTATGGCCTGGCCCGGATCCTGGTCGAGACGGTCCGCGAGCCGGACTTCTACATGCCGGCCTTTCCCCTCGGCCTGACCATGGGCATGATCCTCAGCCTGCCCATGGTGCTGTTCGGCGCCTGGCTGGTCCGCCGCGGCCTGGCCGCCGTTCCCGGCGCCGGCGCCCGGTGAGCCTCGCGGCACGGATCGCAGACCGCATCCGCACCGGTGGCCCGATCAGCGTGGCCGAGTACATGCACCTGTGCCTGCACGACCCCGCGGACGGCTATTACGCCACCCGGCCGGCCCTGGGTTCAGAGGGCGACTTCATCACAGCGCCCCTGGTCAGCCAGATGTTCGGCGAGCTGATCGGCCTCTGGATGGTCGAGCTCTGGCGCCAGATGGGTCGGCCCACCCCTTTCCGGCTGGTGGAGCTGGGCCCGGGCGACGGGACCCTGATGGCGGACCTTCACCGCGCGGCGCGCCTTGAGCCCGGCTTCCCGGAGGCCGCCGAGACCTGGTTGGTGGAGCCGTCGAGACCCTTCCGGGACCTCCAGAGGCAAAGGCTGGGCCCGGGGCCCTTCCACGCGGACCGGCTGGAAGAGGTTCCGCCGGGCGCGCCCCTCCTGCTGGTCGGCAACGAGGTGCTGGATTGCCTGCCCGCCCGCCAGTGGGAATGGCGCGGCGACACCTGGAAGGAGAGGCGCATCGGGCTGGAAGGCGACCGGCTTGTCCTAGGGCTGGCGCCGGCCCCACAGGTCAGGTTCGCGGCAGATGCACCCTGGGAGGGCGCGGTCCTCGAGCATTCCGCAGCCCAGGAGGCGCTGGGATCCGAAATCGGAGCCAGGATCGCCGCCGACGGGGGCGCCGCCCTCCTCATCGACTACGGCAGGGCGCAGGCCGGGCTGGGCGACACCCTGCAGGCTCTGCGCGGACATGTCCGGGAGGATCCCCTGGCCCATCCCGGTCAGGCGGACCTCACGGTTCACGCCGACTTTCCCACCATGCTGGCGGCCGCCCGGCGGGAGGGAATCGAGACGGCCGGACCGGTCGCCCAGGGCCGGTTCCTCGACGCCCTTGGCCTCAGGGCAAGGGCCGCCGCCCTGACCCGGACCGCCGGTCCGGGGGAGGCCGCCCGCCTGGAGCGCCAGGTGGCGCGGTTGACGGCCGCAGACCAGATGGGAGAGCTTTTCCTGGCCGCCGCCCTGCACTCGCCGGGCCTTCAACCGCCAGGTTTCGGAGCCCCGCCATGACCGGAACATCCGCCGAGTTCCTGACCTCGCCAAGCCTGGAGGTCCCCGGCGTCCGCCACGCCTTCTTCACCCGCAGGGGGGGCGTCTCGAAGGGCATCTACGCCGGCCTCAACCTGGGCCGGGGATCCGGCGACGATCCCGCCGCCGTCACCGAGAACCAGGCCCGCGCGGCGGCGGCCCTCGGCCTTCCCGCCTCGAGCCTCTCCATCGCCTACCAGGTGCATTCGGCCGTCGTCCACGCCGCCGACAGGCCCTTTGGCGAGGATCGGCCGCAGGGCGATGGCGTAGCGACCCGGGCCCCCGGGGTCCTGTGCGGCGCCCTGGCCGCGGACTGCGCCCCGGTTCTGATGGCCGATCCCGAGGCCCGTGTGGTCAGCGCCGTCCACGCCGGATGGCGGGGCGCCCTCTCCGGGGTGCTCGAGGCGGGAGTCGCGGCCATGACCGGACTGGGCGCCAGGCCGGACCGCATCATCGCCGTCGTGGGCCCCTGCATCGGGCCGATGTCCTACGAGGTGGGACCTGAGTTCAGGGAGCAGGTGATCGCCGAGAGCCCGGCAAGCGAGGTCTTCTTCCGCGCCGGCGGGGGGGACCGACTGCGTTTCGACCTACCCGGCTACGCCCTCGCCCGCCTGGGGCGTGCGGGGGTGGTCAGGGCCGAGTGGATCGGCGCCGACACCTATTCCGACGCCGGGCGTTTCTACTCTAACCGAAGGGCCCTCCACCGGGGCGAAGCGGACTTCGGGCGGCTCTTGTCCGCCATCAGCCTGGTCTGAACCGGATTTCGGGACGGCGGGCCTTGCCCCCTTCCCTCGCCCTGCCTAAAAGCGCCGAAGGGCGAGGTGAGGCGGAGAGTCCCGATGAAGCTGCTGGCTGGCAACTCCAACCGGACCCTGGCCGAAGAGGTCGCCGCCCATCTGGACCTGCCCCTCACGCGGGCGCAGGTCAAACGCTTCGCGGACAACGAGATCTTCGTCGCCATCGACGAGAATGTCCGCGGAGAGGACGTCTTCGTCATCCAGTCCACCAGCTATCCGGCCAATGACAACCTCATGGAGCTGTTGATCTGCATCGACGCCCTGAAGCGGGCGTCGGCGCGGCGGATCACGGCGGTCATGCCCTATTTCGGCTATGCCCGACAGGACCGCAAAACGGGCGGGCGGACCCCGATCTCCGCCAAGCTGGTGGCCAACCTGATCACCCGGGCCGGCGCCGACCGCGTGCTGACGATGGACCTGCACTCTGGCCAGATCCAGGGCTTCTTCGACATCCCCACGGACAACCTGGTCTCAGCGCCCCTGTTGGCCAGCGACATCAAGTCCCACTACCAGAAGACCGAGGAATTGCTCATCGTCTCGCCGGATGTCGGCGGCGTGGTCCGCGCCCTGGCCGTGGCGAGCCGCCTCAATGCTGAACTCGCCATTGTCGACAAGCGCCGCTCAGGGCCCGGCAAGAGCGAGGTCGCCAACATCATCGGCGACGTCGAGGGCCGGCGCCTGATCCTCTTCGACGACATCGTCGATTCGGCGGGCACCCTGTGCAATGCGGCCCAGTCCCTCATTGACGCCGGGGCGGTGGAGGTTTCGGCCTATGTCACACATGGCGTGCTGTCCGGCGCGGCCTATGAGCGGGTCCAGAACTCGGTCCTGAAGGAACTGGTCATCACCGACTCGATCGAGGCGCCCCCCCAGGTCGCCGGGGCGTCCAAGGTCCGCGTGGTGTCCTGCGCGGCCCTGATCGGCGAGGCCATCCGCCGGATCGCCAACGAGGAATCCGTCTCCAAGCTGTTCGACTGAGCAGTCGGGTTTGCCCGACCCTTCGAAGCAGGAGATAATCCCCCGACATCCGCAAAACCCGCCGCGGGAGCTCCGGGGAGCGCCATCTCATGTTCCGAATGATCTCCAACCGATCCCGACTGGCCGCCCTGGCCTTGGCCGGCCTGTCTCTCGCCGCCTGCGGGCCCGAGAGGCCGGCCCCGACCATCGCCCCGAGCAAACCGCCGGAGATCACCCTCGGCGCCCGGATCGTGGATCAGGCGGGCGCCTACAGGAACTTCATCGACCGCGCCTCCTCCATTTCTCCGGCCTTCGTGGACGGCGCCATGGTGGCGAAGTCCGTCGAGGCCGGCAGCGCCATTGAGTCCGGCCAGATCATGCAGGGGCTTATCAGCTACGGCGCCATCGTCGCCCTCGAGGACCCCGCCTTCGTCGCCGGCGTCCGGGCCCAGGCGATCGGCGAGGTCCAGCGCCAGCAACTCGCCGATAGCCTGGCGGCGAATCCCTACAATGTCCTGGCCATCAGCGGATCCGGCTCGGCGGTCAACCGGGTCGCCCTGGTCCTGGCCGAGGACGGCCAGCGCCTCTACGACGCCGGCAAGGCCGTGAAGCAGGCCGCCTACGACGTCCAGAGGCAGTCATGGTCCAAGATGGAGGTCGCCAACCGGACCGGCCGCCTGGCGAACGCCAAGTCGCTTTCGGCCGTCCAGTTCGACAGCGACCTCGGTGAGACGGACCTGAGGGCGCACGCCGCGGGCCGGCGTCCGGCCGGCGGCCCGGTTTCGCCGCCCTACACCCAGACCGTTGTCAGGTCCGTTGCCGTGGCGGCGATGGCCGTACTCGGCCAGGCCGGGGCGCTCCGCAACGACACCGTCAGCGCCGTCATGCAGGATCCGAATATCGGCAGCTGCGCTCGGATGACCAAGCTCAACCTCAACCAGTGCCTGGCCGTATCGAAGCCCCACTACGAGGACATCTTCTGCCTGGGGCAGCATATCATGATGGACAGCGGCCGATGTGTGATCCGGGCTTCGGGCCTGCCCGAGCCCTATGAGGCCCGCTTCGTCCCGACCGTGCGCCCTCCCAAGCCTGTGCCCGCGCCCTCCCGCCGGGCTGCGCCGAAGAAGAAATAGGTCAGGCGCACACGGGCGCTGGGGCGTTGCAAGGGTCCGGTGTTTTGTGTATCTAGCCCCACCCTTCGACCCCTTTTGGGTCGTCCGTCGCCGCGCGGCGTCCGCGCGGCGGTTTCGTTTCGAGGCAGGGCCATGGCCGATATCATTCTGAACGTCGAAGTCCGCGAGCGCACCGGAACGGGCGGCGCCCGAGCCACCCGTCGTGAGGGCAAGGTCCCCGGCGTCCTGTACGGCGGCGCCAAGGACCCCGTGGCCATCGCGGTGAAGTCCAACGAGTTCCGCAAGGCGCTCTACACCGGGAAGCTGCTCGGTCATCTGGTGACGCTCAAGCATGGCGATGAGACCCAGCCGGTCATCGCCAAGGTCGTGGACATGCATCCGGTGACCGACGAGCCCTGGCACTTCGATCTTTACCGCGTCGATGAGCACCAGCAGATCCGGATCGCCGTGCCCGTGCACTTCCGCAACCAGGAGGCCTCGCCGGGCCTGAAGCGCGGCGGCACGCTCAACGTCGTCCTGCACGAGATCGAGCTGAACTGCCCGGCCGATCACATCCCGGAAGAAATCGTCCACGACCTGACGGGGCTGGATATCGGCGAGACCATCCGCATCAGCTCGCTGAAGCTGCCCGCAGGCGCCACGGCGAGCGCCTCTGGCGACGTGGTGGTGGCCACCGTGTCCGGTTCGGCCGCCGCCGTCTCCGCCGCCAACTCGGAAGGCGCCTAGGCCTAGGGCCTCACGCCGACCCATGCTGATTCTGGCCGGCCAGGGAAATCCGGGGCCGGCCTACGCCGGGAACCGGCATAACATCGGCTTCCGGGCGGTGGACGCTATCGCCGCCCGTTGGGGCTTTGGGCCGGAACGCAGCCGTTTCCAGGGCCTGGCCCGCGAGGGCGTGATCGACACGCCGGCCGGGGCCGTGAAGGCCCTGATCCTCAAGCCCCAGACCTTCTACAACGAGAGCGGTCGCTCCGTGTCCGCAGCGCTGAAGTTCTACAAGCTGACTCCCGCGGACCTGGTGCTCTTCTACGACGAGATCGACCTGGCCGCCGGCCGGTTCCGGATGAAGACCGGAGGCGGCGCTGCCGGAAACAACGGCGTGCGGTCCGTATCGGCCCATGTCGGGCCGGACTTCCGCCGGGCGCGCCTCGGTGTCGGGCATCCGGGGCACAAGGACAGGGTCCACGGGTACGTCCTGTCCGACTTCCACAAGACCGAAACCGGTTGGGTCTCCGACATGCTGGAGGCCGTGGCCGACGCCGCCCCCCTGCTCGCCTCTGGCGAGGATGAACGCTACCAGGCCGAAGTCATGCGCCTGGCGCCCGCTGAAAAGCTGGATCCCCGAAGGTCCGGCGATCCAGCGTGACCATTTCCCGGGCGCGTGCTAGTCGCCGCGCCTCTGGTTCTGAGGAGTTCCCTGCACCATGGCCCTGAAAGTCGCCATCGTCGGCCTGCCCAATGTCGGCAAGTCGACCCTGTTCAACGCCCTGACCCAGACGGCGGCGGCCCAGGCGGCCAACTATCCCTTCTGCACCATCGAGCCCAATGTCGGCGATGTGGCGGTGCCGGAGACCCGCCTCGACGCCCTGGCGGAGATCGCCGGATCCAAGGAGATCATTCCCGCCCGCATCAATTTTGTCGACGTGGCGGGCCTGGTCCGCGGCGCGGCCCAGGGCGAAGGCCTGGGAAACCAGTTCCTCGCCAACATCAGGGACTGCGACGCCGTCGCCTTCGTCTCGCGCTGTTTCGTCGATGACGACATCACCCATGTCGAGGGGCGGATCGACCCCATCTCGGACCTGGACATCATCGAGACCGAACTCATGCTCGCCGACCTGGAGAGTCTGGAGAAACGGGTGGTGAACCTCGAGAAGCGGGCCAAGACCGGCGACAAGGAGGCCGCCTCCGCCCTCGCCCTGATGAAACTTGCCCTCGCCCAGCTGAATGAGGGACGCCCCGCCCGGGCCGCCCAGGTGCCCGCTGGAGAGGAAAAGGGCTGGCGGATGCTCCAGCTGCTGACGGCCAAGCCGGCGCTCTACGTCTGCAATGTCGACGAAGGTTCGGCGGCGGAGGGCAACGCCTTCTCTGGCCAGGTGGCCGAACGCGCCGCACGGGACAACGCCAAGTCGGTCGTGATCTCGGCGCAGATCGAGAGCGAGATCGCCCTCCTGGACCGCGAAGAGCGGGCGGAGTTCCTTGAGACCCTTGGCCTTCATGAGCCGGGCCTGAACCGCATGATCCGGGAGGCCTACGCCCTGCTCGGACTGCAGACCTATTTCACTGCCGGCCCCAAGGAGGCCCGGGCCTGGACCATCCCCGTGGGAGCCTCCGCGCCACAGGCCGCCGGCGTGATTCACACGGACTTCGAAAAGGGTTTCATCCGGGCGGAGACCATCGCGTTCGATGACTATGTGAAGTTCCGGGGCGAGGCTGGGGCCCGCGACGCAGGCCGCCTGCGTTCCGAGGGGAAGGAGTACCTCGTCAAGGACGGCGACGTGATGAACTTCCGCTTCAACGTATGATCACAAGAAAAAGGCCGGCCGCCCTGGAGGCGACCGGCCCTTTCCGCTGGCGGTCGGCGGGTCTCTAGTGAGCCACGTTCCGCCAGATGCGCCGGTAGCTCACATAGAGCAGGCCCGCCAGGATCGTCAGGTAGATCATGGCGCCGACGCCGAAGGCCTTGCGCTCTTCCAGCTTGGGCTCCGAGGCCCAGGCCATGAAGGCCGCGACATCCTTGGCCTGTTGCGAGATGGTCGACTTGGTGTCGTCGTCAAAGGTGACCTTGTCGGGCGTCAGCTGGGGCGGCATGGCGATGAAGCCGCCCTTGGGGGCATAGCCCTCACCCTTCCAGAAGGCGGAGACGTCGCCGAGCATGTAGGGATTGTAGTACTGGCCTGAAGGCACCTCGAGCCCGGCGGGCGGCGTTCCGTAGCCGGTCATCAGGGAATAGACGTAGTCCGCGCCGCCCTTACGCGCCTTGGACAGGGTCGAGAAGTCCGGGGGCAGGGCCCCGCCATTGCCCGCCCGGGCCGCCGCCTCGTTCGGGTAGGGGTTCGGGAAATGGTCCGCGGGGGTCGCCGGCCGCTTCACCACATCCCCCGTCTCCTGATCGATGTCCGAGACTTCGTATTCCTTGGCGATGGTCTTCACATAGGGGTTGTCGTTTGGGTTGGGGTATTTCGGATCATAGAAGGGCCCGCCCTTCTGGCCGAGGTTCCGGAACGACATCAGGTTCATGGAGTGGCAGGCGGCGCAGACCTCCCGATAAACCTTGAAGCCCCGCTGGAGCTGGGCGCGGTCAAACTTGCCGAAGGGGCCGCTAAAGCTCCAGTCGACAGTGCGGGGCTCTTTCTGGGAGCCGGCGGCCAGGGCCGGCCCGCCCACGAGGGCGAGGCCGAGCGCCGCAATGGCGAGACCTTTGCGAAGCATCAGGCTCAACCCCTCTTTTCAGGCGACGCTGCAGCGCCCGCAGGCAGTGCAGCGGAAGGCGAAAGGATCGGTTCGCTGATCGACTTGGGTTGATCCAGCGGGGTCTCCGAAAGACCCATCACCGGCAGGACGATCAGGAAGTAGGCGAAATAGTAGGCCGTGGCGAAGCGGGACAGCCAGACCATCGAGTTCAGGTCCGCGTCCAGCAGCTGGAAGGTCTTCAGGCCCGGGATCACATGCTCGTCCGGCAGGCGGGCGCCGCAGAGGCCCAGGATGAAGCAGGCGACCACGAAGATGAAGAAGTACATCCGGGTGGTCGGTCGATAGCGCAGGGACTTCACGCGGGAAGTGTCCAGCCAGGGCAGGATGAACAGCACCGCGATGGCGCCGAACATCAGGAGCACGCCCATCAGCTTGTCCGGAACGGCCCGAAGGATGGCGTAGAAGGGCAGGAAGTACCACTCAGGCACGATGTGCGCCGGCGTCACCAGGGGGTTGGCCGGGATGTAGTTGTCCGGGTGGCCCAGGGCGTTCGGGTTGAAGAAGACGAAGGCGGCGAACATCAGCATGAACACCGCAATCGCGAAGCCATCCTTCACCGTATAGTACGGGTGGAAGGGGACGGTGTCCGCCTTGGACTGCACCTGCACCCCGGTGGGGTTGTTGTTCCCGGTCACATGCAGGGCCCAGACGTGGAGGATCACGACCCCTGCAATCATGAAGGGCATCAGGTAGTGCAGTGAGAAGAAGCGGTTGAGCGTCGCATTGTCGACCGCGAAGCCGCCCCACAGCCAGGTGGTGATGGATTCACCGATGATCGGCAGGGCGCCGAAGAGGTTGGTGATCACCACAGCGCCATGGAAGCTCATCTGACCCCAGGGCAGGACATAGCCCATGAAGGCCGTGGCCATCATCAGCAGGTAGATCACGCAGCCGAGGATCCAGAGGAGCTCACGCGGGGCCTTGTAGGAGCCGTAGTAAAGCCCGCGGAACATGTGGGCGTAGACCGCGATGAAGAACATCGAGGCCCCGTTGGAGTGCATGTAGCGGACCAGCCAGCCGTAGTTCACGTCGCGCATGATGCGCTCGATGGAGGCGAAGGCGTGGTCCACGTGCGGCACATAGTGCATGGCCAGCACGATCCCGGTCGCCAGCTGGATCCCCAGGCACAGGGCCAGGATGCCGCCGAAGGTGTACCAGTAGTTCAGGTTCTTCGGGGTCGGGAAGTCGATGAGGCTGTCATAGGCCAGCCGGGCGACGGGGAGGCGGGCGTCTAGCCAGCGCTCAAAGCCCGTCTTGGGAACATAGTTCGAATGTCCGCTCATGTCGCTCAGCCCACCTTGACCATGGTGTCGGAAACAAAGGCGTATTCCGGAACCGCAAGGTTGGTGGGCGCGGGGCCCTTCCGGATGCGGCCGGAGGTGTCGTAGTGCGAACCGTGACAGGGGCAGAACCAGCCCTGGTAGTCACCGCCGCCGAAGGTCGGCACGCAGCCCAGGTGGGTGCAGGTGCCGATCAGGACCAGCCATTCGGCCTTGCCCGGCTTGTGGCGCACTTCGTCGGTCTGCGGATCGCGCATGGGGGCGTTGTCATCCTTGATCGCCGCGGCGATCTCGGCGCCGGTGCGATGGCGGATGAAAAGGGGTTTGCCGCGCCACTTGATGGTCACCGACTGGCCCAGCTCCACCTTGGTCAGGTCGAACTCGACCGACGCCAGGGCCAGCGTATCGCCTGCCGGGTTCATCTGGTCGACCAGGGGCCAGGCGATGGTCACCGCAGCGCCTGCCGCCGCCGCGCCAGCGGCGATATGAATGAAGTCACGGCGGCTGGGGTCGTCCCCACCTGCGCCATTTTCGGGGTTCGCGCCCGCCACGCCGTCGGCCACCTTGAAGCCACCCTTCGCTTGGGGACTGCGCCACTGGGGCGCCGTCCGTCCTCGACCCCGCCAGAACATCTGGTAAGGGTCACCCGGACTGGAAGCGCCACCTGCTGCGAACCGGCCCGGACGCCCCCCCGCCATGTGGCGAAGGGCCAACCGTTGATTCGCGGCAGGACGCGCGAAGCCCGTGGCCGGATCACCTAGAATGCTGCTCGCGCTTTTTCAACCGGACATTCCGCAAAACCTTGGCGCGGCGATCCGCCTGGGAGCCTGTCTCGACACCCCGGTGCACGTCATCGAGCCCTGCGGCTTTCCCCTGTCGGACAAGGCGATCCGCCGGGCGGCGCTGGATTATGGGGATCCCGGCGAGGTCGTCCGCCATCCCAGCTGGGAGGCCTTCAGGGCCGCAGCGCCCGGCCGGATCGTGCTCTTCACGACCCGGGGGGCGAGCCCCCTCCACGACTTCGCCTTCCGGCCGGACGATGTCCTGCTCTTCGGGCGGGAGAGTTCGGGGGTCCCCGACTTTGTCCAGGACGCCGCCGACGCCAGGGTGATCATTCCCTTGAGCCGGGGGCGCCGATCCTTCAACCTCACCGTCTCGGCGGCGATCGGCCTGTCCGAGGCCCTTCGTCAGACCGGGCGTTTTCCCGCATTCCACCCGCAAGATTTTCCCGCCCATGATTGATCCCGCCGTCCTCGACTCCCGCAACGCCCGCGCCCGCGCCTGGTTCGACGCCCTGCGCGACCGCATCGTCGCCGCCTTCGAGCAGCTGGAAATCGACGCGCCCGCCGACCTCTTTCCCGGTGAGCCGGCGAAGTTCGAGCTGAAGCCCTGGGTGCGGGAGGCCGGCGGCGGCGGGGTAATGGGCTTCCTGCGGGGCGGGCGATTCATCGAGAAGATGGGCTGCCACATCTCCCTGGTGCACGGAACCTTCACCCCCGAGATGGCCGCAAACATGCCCGGGGCCGACAAGGACCCCCGCTTCACCGCCACGGGAATCAGCCTCATCGCCCACATGCGCAGCCCCAAGGTCCCGGCGGTGCACATGAACACCCGGTTCCTGGCCACCCAGACGGGCTGGTTCGGCGGCGGGGCCGACCTGACCCCCACCCTGGACGAACAGCGCAGCCAGGACGCCCCGGACGCCATCACCTTCCACGCCGCCCTGAAAGCCGCCTGCGACAGGCATGACCCGGCCTGGTATCCGGACTTCAAGGTCCGCTGCGACGAGTACTTCTACCTGCCCCACCGCAAGGAACCCCGGGGGATCGGCGGCATCTTCTACGACCACCACAATTCCGGGGACTGGGAGCGCGACTTCCGGTTCACCCAGGACGTCGGCGAGGCCTTCCTGGATGTCTATCCGCGCATTGCCCGGAGCCGGATGCACGAGCCGTGGACCGAGGCCGACCGGCGCGAGCAGCTCATCCGCCGGGGCCGCTATGTGGAGTTCAACCTGCTCTACGACCGCGGCACCATGTTCGGCCTGAAGACCGGCGGCAACATCGAGAGCATCCTGTCCTCCATGCCGCCCGAGGTGATCTGGCCCTGATCAGGCGCCCCCGGCCTCGATGAAACGACGCAGCCGGCGGCCCACCTCCAGCCGGTCATTGGCGTCCTCGTAGCTGGCCAGCGCCGCATCGGCCTGGTCGTCGGTGTAGCGGCTGCCCCGCCGCGCCTCGACCAGGGCCCGAGCGTAGTCGGGCGTGAACTCGGGGTGCAGCTGGATCGAGATGGCCCGTCGGTCGGGATAACAGAGGGCCCCGAAGGGCGTGAAGTCGCTGCATGCCACCACGCGGGCCCCTTCCGGAGCCTCGACCACCTGGTCCTGGTGCGAGGCGGCGACCGCCAGGGTATCCAGCCCCGCCAGCCAGCCCTCTCCCGACGCGGTGTAGCGGTGCAGGCCCACGCCCCAGCCCTTGGGCGATTGGATCACCCGACCGCCAAAGGCCTCGGCCATGACCTGGTGGCCGAAGCAGACTCCGACCAGGGCGGTGCGCGCCGAGGCCGCGTTCAGGAAGGCCTTCAGCGGGTCTATCCAGGGCAGGGGCTCGTAAACACCGGCGGACGAACCCGTCACCAGGCAGGCGTCGAAGGCGGAGGGGTCGGCGGGCAGCCGTCCGGCGGCGACGTCGAAGGTCTCGGCCCGGTCGCCCTCCTGAAGCAACAGGCGGCGGAACATGTCCGGATAGTCCCCGAACCGCACGGCGAGGTCCCCGGGCGGCGCCCCGGTCTCCAGGATGGCGATCCTCAACGCCCGTCCTCCAGGCCGCGCAGGATGGCGGCCAGGCGGCCGTGCAGGGCCTCGCGATCGTCCGGGAAGCCCGCCTCCATCCACCAGGCCTCGAGCTCGCGCAGGGCCTCGCCGATCCGGGGCCCCGGCGGGGCGCCGGCCGCCACGGCATCCGCGCCCGAAACGCCCAGGGTCCGCGGCGTCCAGGCGCGGGCTTCAGCGATCAGGGCCCGCCAGTCCCCCGCCGACGCCCCGTGCGGCGCATGGGCCCAGGCCAGCCGCAGCCGATCCTGTGTGGCTCCGGCTCCCAGCAGGTGAAGCGCCCGATGCAGGGCGGAGGGCGACATCCAGGGGATGAGGCGGGGCTCGCGACCCGCAGCCGCGATCAGCCTGTCCCTCTGGGCCCCTGAGAGCCGGAGGCGCTCCGCCTCCCTGGCGACCTCTGCAGGGGTCTCCGGGAACAGGGCGCCCAGCCTCAGGAGGGGATCGGGACCAGAGCCCTCCAGGGCCTCGACCTCGCAAAGCCCCTCGAACCGCGCGAGGTCGCCGGCGTGGGGCAGGAGGCGCGGAAGGACGCCCGTCGCCGCCATCAGGCGGACGGAGGGCCTGGGATCGGCTGCGCCCAGCAGGGAGAGGAGTTCCTTCAGGATCCGCTCGGCGGGCAGGGCGACGAGGCTGCCGGCCTGGGCGGCGCAGGCGGCCGTGGCGGCGGGATCCGGCTCGCCCCGCCCGTAGCGGGCCAGGAAGCGGAAGTAACGGAGGATACGCAGATGGTCCTCGGCGATCCGCTGGTTCGCCTCGCCGACAAAGGTGATCCGGCCCTCCCGGGCCGCAGCAAGGCCTTGGCCGGTGGGATCGAAGACCCGGCCCTTCCGGTCTGCATAGAGGGCGTTGAGGGTGAAGTCGCGGCGAGCCGCGTCTTCGGCCCAGTCGGACGTGAAGGCCACGACGGCGCGGCGACCATCGGTCTCCACGTCCCGCCGCAGTGTGGTGATCTCGAAGCCGCGCCCGCCGCTGACCGCGGTGACGGTGCCATGATCCAGGCCGGTGGGGACGGCCTTCAGGCCGGCGGCCTCCAGGGCCGCAACCACCGCTGCAGGCTCCAGCCGGGTGGCCAGGTCGATGTCGGCGACGGGGCGGCCCATGACCGCATTCCGGACGCAGCCGCCGACAAAGCGCGTGCAGTCCGGACCCCCTGCCGCCTCCAGGGCGTCGATCAACGCAGCGGCGGCGGGATCCTCCAGCCAGGCCACGCCTTCAAGAACGAAATCCGGCCCTGCCCCGCTCATGCCGGCGCCCCGAACAGGCGGTGGGACAGGACCCTCAGCATCCCCGCCGTCGCGCCCCAGATGAACCGGTCATCGTGGGTCATGGCGTAGAACTGGCGCTTCCCGCCATCCGGCAGCTGGCGCTCGTGCGTCTCGTGGTTGGCCCCGTCCATCAGAAAGCCGAAGGGCGTCTCGAAGATGTCCGCCACTTCGTCGGGATTGGGCTGGAGGCTGAAGCCCTCCTCGATGAAGGCCACCACCGGTGTGACGAGGTATCCCGTCCCCGTCCGATAGGGGGTCGAGAGCCCGACCGGTGAGACGAAGCCCGAGGCCAGTCCCACCTCTTCCTCGGCCTCGCGCAGGGCCGCCTGCCAGGGCGTCTCGCCCGCATCGCACCGGCCGCCCGGGAAGGCGACCTGGCCGGCATGGCGGCGCAGGGTGTCGAGCCGGGTCGTCAGCAGGACCGAGAAGCCGTGCGAGCGTTCGATCAGGCCCACCAGGACGGCGGCGGGGGTCAGGCTCTCCAGCGGCGGAAAGTACGGATCCGGCTCAAAGTCGAAGTCCGAACTGATCTCGCCCAGGGTTCTGTCGGCCAAAGGATCCAGGCGCTCGGCCAGCCGCGCTGCGAGGAGGGGCCGGGCGCCCGGCGCCGCCAGCTGTTGAGGGCTCACGCCGCACCGTCCCCGGACGCGCCCAGGTCGAAGGCTGCGCCGGCCGACCGGACCTCAAGCCGCCCTTCAACCTCATCGGCCATGCCGACCAGTTCATAGAAGACCGGACGGGCCACCAGGGCCTCAAGTCCACGCCGGACGTGCAGGTAGGGCCGCGGCTCACCGGTGTGCGGGTCGGTCTCCACCCGCAGGGCGTTCCCGGGACCGGCCCGGACCTCGTCGCCGACATTGGTCAGGAAGACCAGGTCCTCGCCGTCTCGGTCGACCCGAACGGCGATGAAGGGGGCGTCCTCGACGGTGATCCGCATCTTCTCCACCGGCGTCACCAGGTGGAAGCCGTCCGGATCCTTCCTCAGGACGGTGGAGAACAGGCGCACCAGGGCTTCGCGTCCGATGGGCGTGCCTTCGTGGAACCACTGGCCATTGCGCTTGATGACGATGTCGATGTCGCCGCAGTGGGCGGGATTCCAGAGGTGGACGGGCGGCAGGCCGCGCCCGGGCGCCTGCCGCGCTGCGGCGGCCACGCCGTCCAGGCCGGAAGGGTGCTGAGTCTCGGACATGCCCGGAAGGTAGGCCTGCACGCCCTCCGGCTCAACCTCGGGGCCGACCTCAGGGACGGACGGGTCCCGAAAGCGGCTGCGAGGCGCCCCGGACGAGGACCCGCCGGGGATCCACCGGGCCAGGAAGCCTGACCCCCGCGGTGGGCGGCGCAGCATAGCCAAAGCGCTCGAAGAAGGGCGGGTCCCCCACCAGCAGGATGGGCCCCTCCCCCCGGGCGTCGGCCACGGCGCCGGCATGCTCCACCAGGCGCCCGCCCAGGCCGTCGAGCCTGCGGCCCGAGTGCACCGCCAGAGGTCCCAGGAAGAGGGCGGGTGTCTGGCCGATATGGATGTCCCAAAGCCGGACCAGGCCGACGACCTCTCCGTCCGCCTCGGCGCAAAAGGACAGGTCGGGGCGGAACCGGGCGAACTCGCGCACCCGCTCCGAGACCTTGACGAAGCGGCCCGGGCCAAAGGCGTGGTCGAGAAGCGCCTCGATCCGCCGGCCATCTGCGGGCGTCTCCGGGCGTATGACGGCTTCGGTGGTACTCATATCCGCCAAGACTTCCCCCCCGGGCGCGAGGGCCGGGCGTTTAGGGCCGGTCGCCGGTCGCGTCAACACTGCGCTCAGAGCCAGTTGCGCGGCCAGGCCTCCCCCAGGGGGCGCACCTCGCCGGCCAACAGCCCTTTCCGGCGCATGGCGATGTCCGTCAGGGACGAGAGGGCCTGCACGGGCTCAAGACCCCCGCGCGGCCCCGGCGCGAGGGGCGCCTCCGCCGCGGCGGCGTCCACCGCCTTCCACTCCGCCTGGCCCTGGTCGGCAAACCCCACCGCGAAGAACAGCCGACGGAGCTCGGGCCCGTCGGAGGCTTCGGTCAGGACCGCAATCACCCATCCGGGCATGGAGGACTCCTCAAGGGCCCAGGCAGGGGGCTGGACCTGCGCCACGTTGCCGTGCGCCGGGCTTCAGGCCAAGCTGCCGCGATAATGAGTGAGTCCGAAAACTCCCGCGACGCCGACGCCGCGACCCTCAGGGACCTGATGGGCCGCCCGGATTACCTCCGGTTCTGGCTGTCCCGGGTCGCCTCGACCCTGGGCGTGCAGATCCAGAGCGTCGCCCTGGGCTGGCAGGTCTACGCCGTGGCGCGGGAGACCATGGACGTCGCCCAGTCCGCCTTCTTCGTGGGGATGATCGGCCTCGCCGCCTTCATCCCGGTCTTCCTGCTCGCCCTCCCGGCCGGCGAGGCGGCGGATCGCTACGACCGCAAGACGATCCTGCGGCTCTGCTACGCCGCGGAGATCGCCACCGCCCTGGTCCTGGTCGCCGCCTCCGTCTTCGGGTTCGCCAGCCTGACCCTGCTGCTGGTCCTGTCAGCGGCCTTCGGGGCCAGCCGCGCCTTCATGGGGCCGGCCGGGACGGCGCTGGGCCCCATGCTTGTGCCCCGCTCCCTCCTGCCCCGCGCCATCGCCCTGAACTCGCTCGCCTGGCAGGGCGCCTCCATTATCGGGCCCGCCATCGGGGGCCTGCTGGTCGCCCTGTCTCCGGCCGCCTCCTACGCTGGCGCCGCGGGCCTCTATCTCTTCGCCCTGGCCTGCATCCACGGGATCCGGGGGAACACCCAGCCCGAGGTCAATCCCGGTTCCCGCTGGGCCCTCATGAAGGAAGGGCTGGCCTATGTCTGGACCAACAAGATCGTCTTCGGCGCCATCTCGCTGGACCTCGTGGCCGTCCTGCTCGGCGGGGCGACCGCCCTCCTCCCCGTCTTCGCCCGCGACGTCCTGCATGTGGGGCCCGAGGGCTTCGGCCTCCTGCGCGCCAGCCCCGCCATCGGGGCCACCCTGGTGGCGATCTACCTCGCCCGCAATCCGATCCGCCGCCGGGCGGGACCGGTCATGTTCGCCGGCGTGGCGGTCTTCGGCCTGGCCACCATCGTCTTCGGCCTTTCGACCTCCCTGCCCCTCTCCGTCCTGGCCCTGGCCGTGCTGGGCGGAGCGGACATGCTGAGCGTCTTCGTCCGCCAGACTCTGGTCCAGATCGTCACGCCGGACGCCATGCGCGGCCGCGTGGCGGCGGTCTCCTCCCTCTTCATCGGGGCGTCCAATGAGTTGGGAGAGTTCGAGAGCGGCGTGGCGGCCCGTTTCCTGGGACCGGTGGGCGCGGCGGTTTCCGGCGGGGTCGGCGCCGTCCTGGCGACCGGCCTCTGGGCCCGGCTCTTTCCTGACTTGCGCAAGGCCGACCGCCTCGAATAACTGGCGGCGCGATCATTTTCATCGGGAGGCATTTCAATGGGCGCACTTGACGGAAAAGTGGTTCTGGTCACCGGCGGCGGCAACGGCATTGGCCGCGACTGCGCGCTCATCGCGGCCCAGGAGGGCGCGAAGGTCGTGGTCAACGACCTGGGCGGCGGTCTGAAGGGCGGCGACGAGGGCGACGCCGGTCCCGCCGAGGCGGTGGCCCGGGAAATCCGCGCCGCGGGCGGCGAGGCGGTCTCCAACTCCGAGAGCGTGACCAGCATGAAGGCCGTGCAGGGCATGGTCGAACAGGCCCGGGACACCTTCGGCGGCCTGCACGCCGTGATCAATCCGGCCGGCATCCTGCGCGACGTCATGTTCCACAAGATGAGCGAGGACGACTGGGACCGGGTCATCGACGTGCACATGCGCGGCTCCTTCAACGTCGCCCGGGCCACCATCGAGCTTTTCCGCGAGCAGAACGACGGCGCCTACATGTTCTTCACCTCGACCTCGGGCCTGTTCGGCAATGTCGGCCAGGCCAACTACGGCGCGGCCAAGATGGGCATCGCCGGCCTGTCGCGGATCATCGCCATGGAGGGCGCCCGCAACAACGTGCGCTCCAACTGCCTGGCGCCCGTGGCCTGGACCCGCATGACCCAGTCCGTGCCGGTCAAGGATGAGGCCGCCGCCGCCCGTCGGGCCGTGATGGCCGAGACGATCCGCGCCGACCAGCCGGCCCGTTTCTCCGTGGCCATGGTGGCTCCGGCCGCAGCCCATGTCTCGGGCCAGATCTTCGGCGCCTCGGGCGAGAACATCATCCTCTACTCCCAGCCCCGTCCGGTCGAGACCGTGACCAAGCCTGAGGGCTGGACGGTCCAGTCCATCCTGGACGAGGCCGTGCCGAAGATGGCGCCCAAGTTCTTCGACCTGAACCGCGGCCCCCTGCCGGGCGGCAACAACGCCCAGCAGCCCGCCGCCGCCAAGCCGGCGTCCT
Organism: Phenylobacterium sp.; assembly: GCA_020402585.1. Taxonomy (GTDB): domain Bacteria; phylum Pseudomonadota; class Alphaproteobacteria; order Caulobacterales; family Caulobacteraceae; genus Phenylobacterium. The sequence goes on from JADBZH010000012.1 coordinate 49,322, forward strand.
GAGACCGGCTCCCCGGCCAGGCCCTGACCTGGCCGGGGACGCCGACCGCGGAATCGGCGTCCGAAAACCGCCAGACATTCGCCTCGGATGAGACCATGCTGAGGCCATGGACCTGGATCCCGCCGCCAGTTTTCGCGCCTTCGCCACCCGGGATGTCCGCCTCGACGGACAGCTGTTCGGGGGCGTGGTCACGACCGGAATCTATTGCCGGCCCGTCTGTCCGGCCCGGAAGCCGCGGCCCGAGAACGTGCGGTTCTTCAGTTCGGCTGCGGCGGCGCAGCTTGCCGGATTCCGGCCCTGCCTGAGGTGCCGCCCGGAAGCCGCCCCGGAACTCGGCGCCTGGAACGGGACCGCCAACACGGTCTCCCGCGCCCTGGCGCTGATCGACCTCGGGGCCCTGGACAGCGGCGACATTCAGGACCTGGCGGGGCGACTGGGCGTGGGAGAGCGACATCTCCGGCGCCTGTTCCAGGAGCACCTGGGGGCCTCGCCGGTCGCGGTGGCCCAGACCCGGCGGCTGCACATGGCCCGCCGACTGATCCGGGAGACCGGACTCTCCATGTCAGAGGTCGCCCTCGCCTCCGGCTTCGGCAGCCTGCGGCGCTTCAATGAGGCCTTCAGGGCCGCCTGCGGCCGGACGCCCTCCAGCCTGCGCCGCCGGCCCGGCGCAGAGGCGCACCCCGCCGACGGGGTCACCCTGCGGCTCGCCTACCGACCACCCTACGACTGGCCCCGGATGCTGGACTTCTTCGCCCAGCGCCAGGTGGCGGGGGTCGAGCGGATCGACGGCCAGGCCTATGTGCGGACCCTGGCGGTTGCAGGCGCCGCCGGCGTGGTCCGTGTCGAGCCCGGGCGGGGCGACACCCTGTCCGCCAGTCTCTGGTTTCCGGACCTCCGCGTCCTTCCCCGGGTCCTGGCCCAGATCCGCAGGGTCTTCGACCTTGCCCTGGACCCCGAGCCCGTGCGGGCGCATCTGGGCGAAGATCCCGAACTCGGCCCCCTGTTCGCCCAGCATCCGGGCCTTCGGGCGCCCGGCGCCTGGGATGGCTTCGAGACGGCGGTCAGGGCCATCCTCGGCCAGCAGGTGACGGTCGTCGCCGCGCGGGGTCTGGCCAGCCGGCTGGCGGCCAACCATGGCGCCCACATCGACACCGAGCCCGCCCGCCGGTTCGGCCTGGACAGGTTGTTCCCGGGACCGGAGCGTCTCGCCGACCTTGATCCCGAAACCCTGCCCATGCCCCGGGCGCGCGGCAGGGCCCTGGCGGCCATCGCCCGTCTGGCGACGGAGGACGCCCAGCTGTTTGCTCCGGGCCAGGATCTCGAAGGCGCCGTCCGCAGGCTCTCGGCCCTCCCCGGGGTGGGCGCCTGGACCGCCCAGTACATCGCCATGCGCGCCCTGCGAGAGCCCGACGCCTTCCCGCATTCGGACCTGGCCCTCCTGAGGGCGGCTGCAGACCCGGAAGGTCGCAGGCCCACTCCCGAAGCCCTGCTGGCGCGGGCTGAGGCCTGGCGCCCCTGGCGAGCCTATGCCGCCGCCCATCTCTGGGCGAAGGACTCCGACGACGCCTCCCCCCGCAAAGGACCCGCCGAATGAAGATCGACGCGCCGCCGCCCCGCCGACTGACAGTCTCGGAGCTCGCCTCACCCCTCGGCCAGATCGAGGTGATCCTCGATGAGGCGGGGATCCTCCGGGGCCTGGACTTCGGCTCCGGCCTGCCGCGGATCCGGCAGCGCATGGCGCGCCTCTACCCCGGCCTTGCCCTCAGGGGGGGCGAGGCGCCCTCCCGGGTGGCCGAGACCCTGGAAGAATACTTCAAGGGCGCCCCGGACGCCCTGTCGCGGCTCGACTGCGCCACCGCGGGGACGCGCTTCCAGGAGCAGGTCTGGGCGGCCCTCTGCGACATTCCCCCTGGCGCAATCCGGAGCTATCTCGACATCGCGCTTCAAGTGGGCTCCCCAAAGGCCGTCCGGGCGGTGGGCCTGGCGAACGGAGCCAACCCCGTGGCCCTGCTGATCCCCTGCCACCGGGTTATCGGCGGGTCAGGCGCCCTCACCGGATATGCGGGAGGGCTGGAGCGCAAGGCCTGGCTCCTGGATCACGAAGGCGCTTCCCCGGGGTCGCGGACCCGGCGCCATTCGTCAGCGGTCATCTCCCAGTAGAGCGAGCGGCGGAGGGTTCCGTCCGGACGGCGGCTGTCGCGTTCGCCCATGGGGCGGAAGCCGGCGGCCTCGATCACCCGGGCGGAACGCACATTGTCCAGCGCCGCCGTCAGGCCGATCAGGCGCACGCCCAGCACCTCGAACATCCAGCCGAAGGACCGGGCGGCGCCCGCGGTTCCCTGCCCCCGGTTCTGCCGATCGGCCCGGGTCGCACCGGCGATCTCGGCGGAAGAGCGGTCCGGCCAGACGCTGAAGCGGGAGTAGCCGGCGACCTCGCCCTGCTCGTCCAGGGAGAGGATCAGCACCGCCTCACCCCGCGCCTGATCCGCCGCTGTCGCCTCGATCCAGGCCCGGACACTGTCCTCGGTGATCGGTCGGGGCAGGTCGTAGATCGGGTCCGAGACCCGGGGGTCGGCCAGCATCCGCGCCAGGGCGGCGGCGTGTCCGGAGACGGCGATGACCCGGTCAGGGCCCAGACTTGCGGGGTCCACCTCACGGACGCGCCGGCGGATGTCGGCCTCTTCCTCGGCGGTCGCCCGGAGGGCGGTGACGGGGGGATCGCTCATCGGGCCAGGGCCTCCAGGGCGGCGCCGGTCAGGCGACGTGTCGTCCACTCATCCATCGTCAGGGCGCCCAGGGAGTCATAGAAGCCGATGGCCGGGGCGTTCCAGTCCAGCACCGACCATTCCAGCCGCGCCAGGTCCTCATGAGCGCAGCGCCGGGCCAGGGCCTTCAGCAGGGCCAGTCCCGCCCCCGCCCCTCTGCGTTCCGGCCGGACGAAGAGGTCCTCCAGCCAGATCCCGTGCCGGCCCCGGAAGGTCGAGTAATTGTAGAACCACAGGGCGAAACCCACCGGCGCGCCGTCGATCTCGGCGATGTCGCAGAAGACCCGGGGCGCGGGCCCGAAGAGGTCCCGTTCGAGGTCGGCCAGGGTGGCCTCAACCTCATGCGACAGCCGCTCGTACGCCGCCAGGTCCAGGATGAAGCCGTGGATGGTCGCCAGGTCCTCCGGCCCGGCCGCCCGGACCCGGACCGCCTCAGACGGCACGGTACCAGTCCACCCCGGCCTCGTCCTGGGTGCGGACGGCCTGGCCCCGGGCCAGCAGGCAGTTGAGGTGGGCCAGGCTCTCGCCCGTGGCCATGCCCAGGGTCCAGCGGTCGATCTTGCGCCGGAAGAGGATGTGGAAGGTGTCGATGGCCCGCTTCGGCTCTTCCAGCAGCTTGTGCAGCCGGATGAGGCTGCGCTCGTGCCCGCCGATCAGGTGATCGATCCGGGCGTGCAGGCCATGGAAGGGCTCGTTGTGGGCCGGCAGGACCAGGACGTCGTCAGGGATGATCCCGCGGATCCGGGCGAGGGAGGTCAGCCAGTCGGTCAGGGGGTCGCCGGCAGGTTCCGTCGGGAAGACCGAGACGTTGGAGGTGATCTTGGGCAGGACCTGGTCGCCGCTGATCATCAGCTTCAGCTCGGGGCACCAGAGGCAGGCGTGTTCCGGTGAGTGGCCCGAGCCGACCACCACCTTCCAGTCATGGTCGCCGATCGGGATGACGTCGCCGTCGGACAGGCGCTGGAAGCTGTCGGGCAGGGCGTGGAGGCTCTTTCCAAACCCGCCGAAGCGGGCCCGGTAGTCCTCCAGGGCCTCCTCGTCCCAGCCGGCGGCCCGGTAGAAGACCAGGGCGTCCTCAGGCGCCTCGCGGCCTGTGTCGGCCGACAGGGACCGGCACATCAGGAACTCCAGCCGGGTGATCCAGAGGCGGCACCCGAACTTGCGAGTCATCCAGCCGGACATGCCGATATGGTCGGGGTGCATGTGGGTCACGAAGACCCGGGTGACCGGCAGGCCCTCCAGGGGACCGGCCAGGGCCTTGCGCCAGGACTCCCGGGTCGCCTGTCCCCCCAGGCCGGTGTCGACAATCGCCCAGCCGCCCGCCTCGCGGATCGCCCAGACATTGATCCAGGCCAGCGACCCGCCGAGGGGCATCCTCAGCCACTTCACCCCGGGGGCGACGTCCACCGCCTCGCCCTGCTCCGGCCCGCCCGGGAAGGGATAGGTGATCTTGGCCTTGTGGGCCTCCTGGACCGGATCTTCGAAACCATCTCGCATGAACAGACTCCTTGGCCGCACAGTGTCAGCCCTTGCCGCGCGCGGATCAAATCGAAATCCCGCGAGGGCGCCGTCAAATGGTCACAGGCGCATTGCAGACTTTTCCCGGATCAAGGCGACTTGCAGTCAGGCGCAGCAAGGGATTAAGACCCATGGGAACAGATATTCCCGGAGGGAACCCCACGATGAAACGCGTCGCAATCGGCCTGGCCACCGCGGCCCTGGCCCTGGCCTTGGGAACGGTGACCGCCGTCTCGGCCTCCAAGAAGGAAGAGGCCGCCCTGGCCGCCGCGCGGACCGCAGGCATGGCGCAGGCGCCCGCAGTCGCCCAGGCCGCAGGCATCGCCTGCCAGGTCACCGACGCCCGCCTCGTCGGCAAGATGAGGGATCCGAAGACCAAGGCCGAAACCAGCTATTTCGAGATCGACTGTGACCGCGGCGTCGGCTTCGTCCTGCAGGCCCCCCCTGCGGGCGTGAAGCCCACCGCCTTCAGCTGCATCGAGGCCAACTCGCCCCAGCCCGACGGCAAGCCGCCGTCCCTGCCCTGCAAGCTGCCGGGCAACGCCAATCCCCTGGCCGATCTTGCGCCCCTGCTGACCAAGGCGGGCCTCAACTGCACGCCCGACGGCGCCCGGGGCATCGGCCAGACCTCGAAGAACACCTTCCTGGAAGTGTCCTGCCAGGGCGGCTCCGGCTACGTTCTCCAGATCGACGCACCCGCCAATCCGGACGGCTCGGCGGTGGCCAACGACTGCCTGGTCTTCGACGCCAGCGACGGCAACATCAAGTGCACCCTGCATGACGCCGCCTACCGCCTCGCCGTGGTCGATCGTTATGTGGCCGCGGCCAACAATGGCTGCGTCGCGAAGGACCGCCGTTACATCGGCATGTCCCAGGCCGGATCGATCTATTACGAAGCCGCCTGCCAGGACGGCAAGGGCTACATCTACAAGGTCGACAAGGGCCAGCTGTCCCAGACCACGTCCTGCGAGAAGGCCATGGCCCTGCTGGGCGGTTGCACCCTGACGGACGCCAAGGAGGCCCAGACCGCCCAGGCCGGCCTCTATTCGAACCTCGCCAAGAAGGCCGGCTTCGACTGCCAGGTCGCCAAGTACGCCCCCTTCCCCTCGCCTCCCAGCCGGGACGTGGTCGAGTTGTCCTGCGGCAACCGGCCGGACGGCGCCGTCGGCATCTTCACCACCAAGGCCGAGACGACCCAGGTGGTCGACTGCGCCCGCGCGCCGGTCGTCGGCTACCGCTGCTCGTTCTCCAAGCCGGAGACGTCCCTCAAGGCGGTGACCGCGGACCTGAAGAAGATGGGCAAGAACGAGTGCGAGGTGTCCGCCGTCCGCGTCATGGGTAAGACCGCCGCCGGGACCACCTACCTCGAGACCGCCTGCGCCGACGGCCTCAAGGGCTACATCCTGGAGTACAAGAGCGAGCCCCTGACCCCGGTCAACGCCGTGGGCTGCGCCTTCTCCAAGGACTGCAGCCTGCCCGGCAACAAGTAGGACCGGCTCACCCCGGAACGACGAGGGCCCGCGGGATCGCTCCCGCGGGCCCCTTTTTCTGGCGATAATTGACTTGACGCAGTGAATCGGGCGAGCCTTTGGCTCGATGGTCGACGAATCGGAGATAACCGAAGAAGAGTTCGAGCAGTGGCTGAGTCCCAAGGGTGTGGGCGACCTACTCGAAGAGCATCTGCACCATGGCACTTGGCGACCGCTGTTGCTGAAGCGCATCGAGGATGAAGATGCTCACGTAGCAGCGCGGAAAGCGATCTATCGTCAGGGATCGCGGGAGAACCCTCCGCGCCATCGAGAGCGGCTCCCTCGGGCCTATTGGAGGGAGATTAGACCCAGCGCAACCGATCGCTTCTGGTCCTCCGGAGACATTACGCTCAAGATTCCGGCAACGTCCTCCTACTCAACAGCCACACTTATCTCGTGCGTTGATGTGCGATTCGAGCCGGAGGGGGTTCGGCGACTGATTCCCAGCGTATCGCGCTGGAAACTGGTCCCGGTGGACGCACCAATTGCCCCAGCTATTGCCCCAGCGTCGAAAGCCGTTAGAGGCGCGCCGGTCACGAAAGCCGTGATTGACGCGTGGTACTACGCGCAGACGTCAGAAATTCAAGCTCTCAGTGTTCGAAATCTCTGGGTTCGCGCGAAGGCGGACTTGGGCAGAGACTTCCCCCGCAAGCTGGTGGAGCACTTCGGAAAGGGGCGCAGCACAGGTCCGCGGCGCGCCACCGGACCTATTGCCCCGCACTAATTGCCCCAGGGCATTTTCTGGGGCAATTTCTTGACCGACAGGGAAATAGACTGGTCAAACAGACCGTAAGACCCTGATCCCACTGACCAACCGGCACCTCGCCGGCGGCCAGCGGGAGAACACACCATGTCACCGTGATCCTAGAGCCAGATACGGAAACGGACGGCCTCTGCCAGGAGGTCCGTCCGTCCGTCACCAACCGGGCCGCGTTGCGGCGAGGCAGGCTCTGCGAAATCGTAGTCTCTCACAACGCGGCCCTTTCTCAAAGAAAGGACTGAGATGCGTACCCGCATCAAGAACAGGCGGCCTCGCCGCGTCCGTCACGTCTTCCGTGTGCGTCATGCGTATCGGAGGACCAGCATCTAATCAGGGAGCCGCTGGGGGCAACCCCAGCGGACATGATCTATCGTTTGCAACGTGGCAGCCGAATGCAAGTGCTCCACTCAGGGAATAGCTGTGGCTGTCTATGGCGATCCAAATTCGGCGCTGTTAGTGAGGCTGAGACCGACCTTGAGGCGCGCCTAGGCGCGGAGATTCTCTGTTTCAACGCCAAGATGAAGATGAATCTATTCTCGTAGATTAGAGAAACAATAGAGAAGCTTGCGGCTCGACCCGAGAAGCGCGGTCCCTGGGGATCGGAAGCTCAGATCGACGCTTCGATGAAGCGCGGGCCGCGCTGCGACATGGCGCTGGCGAAGGCGGCCTCGAAGGCCTCGCCGGTCTCGCAGCGCACCGCCTCGACACCCAGCCCCCGGGCCAGGGACACCCAGTCGATATTGGGATCGCCCAGGTCCAGCAGCTTGCGGGCCGAGGGGCCGGCCTGGCCGGCGCCGGTCCGGCTCATCTCGATATTGAGGATGCGGTAGCTGTGGTTGGCGAAGACCACCACGGTCACGTCGAGCTTCTCCCGGGCCATCGTCCAGAGGCTCTGCACCGTGTACATGGCCGAGCCGTCGCCGTTCAGCGAGACGACCTTCCGATCCGGGCAGGCCACCGCCGCGCCGATGGCCATGGGGCCGCCGATGCCGATGGCGCCGCCGGTCAGGGCGAGGACCTCGTGGGGAACCGTGGTCATGCAGGGTACGGCGACCCCGCCCCCGGAGGTGACCGCGTCGTCGCACAGGATGGCGCCCTCGGGCAGGTGACGGGCCACCGCCACGCCGCAGGCCTGGGGCGTCAGGGGCCCCGAGGCCGGGCTGGCCGGGCGCGTCAGGGGCTGGACCGGGCCAGCGGCCGGCGCGCCGAGGGCGTCGGCCAGGGCCTGCAGGGCCGCTGCGGCGTCCGTCGCCCGGTCCGCCAGGGACAGGGTGGCGCAGCCCTCGGGCACCAGCACGCTGGGCCGGCCGGGATAGGCGAAGAAGGCCACCGGCTGGGTGGTGCCGGCGAAGACCATCAGGTCGGTCCCGGCCAGCTCCTCCAGGGCGGCCTCGCCAAAGTACTGCATGCGGGCCGGGGCGAAGACGCCGGCGCCGCGCGGCTGCCGGGCCACGAAGGTGTCGGCCATGACGCGCACGCCCGCCGCCTGCAGCCGGGCGGCCTGGACCAGGCCCGCCGCCAGGCAGGCGCCGCCGCCGATCAGCACCACGGGCGCCTTGGCGGACCGGATCGCGCGGGCGGCGGCTTCCACGGCCTGGCCGTCCGGCGCCCTGGGGCCGGGGCGCGAGGCGGGGGCGAAGGTCACGGAGGTTTCCGTCCAGGCCGCGTCCGCCGGCAGGATCAGGCTGACCGGGCCGGCGGGCGGGCCATGGCTGGCGGTGATCGCCTCGGCGGTCACGGCGGCCACCTCGTCCGGGGTGTCAGCCGACTTCACCCAGAGGGAGTTGGCCGCGACAATGGACGGGATGTCCGAGTTCAGGGGGGCGTCGTACTCGCGGTGATAGGTGGCGTGGTCGCCCACCACGTTGACGATGGGGGTGTAGGCCCGCCGGGCGTTGTGCAGGTTGGCGAGGCCATTGCCGTAGCCGGGGCCCAGGTGCAGCAGGGTGCAGGCGGGCGTCCCGGCCATGCGGCCATAGCCGTCAGCGGCGCCGGTCGCCACCCCCTCGAACAGGCACAGGACCGGGCGCATGGCCGGCTGGCCGTCCAGGGCGCTGACGAACTGCATCTCGCTGGTGCCGGGGTTGGCGAAGCAGGCGGTCACGCCATTGTCCACCAGGGTGCGCATCAGGGCGTCGGCGCCGTTCATGTGGTCTGGGCCTCCCCGCCCGTCGTGGCCTTCTGCGTCAGGCCGTTTCGAAAACCATCACGCCGGGGTCCGGCGCGCCTGCGAACATCCGCCCGATGACGGCGGCCCGCAAGGCCCGCGCCACCGGCTGGGCGATGTAGCCCTTGTCCGTGATCTCCCCGGCGTTGGCGTCCGGGCCGTCGGGCAGGACCAGGGCCCGGGCCACCCGGCCTGCGCCGCCGCCGCCCCGGGCGTTGTGCGCCGAAACGCCCGCCCGCACCGCCTCGGCCACCGCCTCGGGGCCGTGGCCAGGCCGGGGATAGAACAGCAGGCCCACCCCCGCCTCGCCCTCACCGCAGACGATGGCGTCGGTCACGGCGTCGCCGACGGCGCCGATCACGGCGATCCGCAGCTCGCCGACATTCACGAAGGTGCCGCTGACCAGCTTGAAGTTCTCCGACAGGCGCCCGTCGAAGGCCAGGCCCTTGCGGATATCGTCCGGGTCCACCAGCCGGGCCGCATCGCCCAGGCGATAGAAGCCCTCCTCGTCGAAGCTGGCCGCCGACAGCTCGGGCCGGCCCAGATAGCCCGTGGTGACCTGCGGCCCCTTGACCCGGAACTCCAGCTTGCCGGCCAGGGGCGCCAGCTTCACCGTCGTGCCCGGCAGGGGCAGGCCCATCATCCCCATGCGGGTGTTGGGCCAGTGGACATTGGCGGCCGTCGGCCCGGTCTCGGTGGCGCCGTAGCCCGAGGAGAAGCTGATCCGCTCGCCCACTGTGCGCACCGCCACGGCCTGGATGCGGTCGCAGATCTCCTGCCCCAAATTGGCCCCGCCGTACTGGAGCAGCCGGACCCGGGAGAAGAAGTTGCGGGCGAGGTCGGCATCGGCCTCCAGCTCGCCGGCGAACATCATCCAGCCCGCCGGGACCATGTTGTGATAGGTCGGCGCCACCTCGCGCAGGTTCCGCACCGTGTCGCCGAAGCGGCCCTCCACCGGCTGGCCGGCGTCGATGTAGAGGGTCCCGCCCCGGTGCAGCACCATGTGCAGGATGGCGTTGGCGCCCAGGCTGTGGCTCCAGGGCGCGGCGTTGACCACCACCGGCGGGTCTGGGTCGGCGAAGCAGGCGGCCACCTGGGCGGCGTTGGCGGCCATCCGTTCCTGCAGGTTGATCACCGCCTTGGGACGACCCGTCGAGCCCGAGGTCAGGAGATACTTGGCGTGGTCCTCGGGCCGGGCCGAGGGGGCCGCCGGGGAGGCCCGCTCCAGGTCGGCCAGGGACACATCCCCGGGCCGGGCGTTGCGACCCGCGATCACCGGCAGGCCCGCCAGGAAGGGCGCCGCCAGGGCCTCGCCGAACAGGGCCGCGTCCTCGGTGTAGATGGCCGAGGGGTTCAGGGTCTCCACCGCCTGGGCGAGGCGGGAGAGGTTGGCGCCCGGCAGGCCGTACTGGGGCGAGACCGGAGCGACCGGCATGCCCTGGCTCATGGCCGCGTACTTGATGAGGGCGTGGTCGATCCCGTTGCGGGCCAGGATCAGCAGGGGCCGGGGCCCGCCGATTCCCCGCCCGCGCAGGCCGCCCGCGAGGGCGGCGACGCGCCCGGCGGCCTCCGCATAGCTGACCTCGCGCCAACCCTCGCCCGACCGCTCGGCCAGCCAGGTCCGGGTGGGCGCCCTCTCAGCCCAGTGCAGGAGGGGCCCGGCCACCGTCGGGAAGGGCCCGTCCAGCGGCGTCGGGTTGAACAGGATCCGCGTTCCGTCCGGCCGGTCCTCCACCTCGAGACGGGCGGGGGCGTAGCGGGGATCACGGATCGGGGCCTGGGCGGTGTCCATGCCCCTCTGGATGAACGGCCCGGCCGCCGACTGCAAGCGAAAGCCGACGCGGCTTCAGGCCGACTGGGTGGTGTCCGGCAGGCCGAGGATGCGCTTGGAGATGATGTTGTTCTGCACCTCCACCGAGCCGCCGTAGATCGACATGGCCCGACCGGAAAGCCAGCTGCGCACGGCCTCGATCTCGGCGCCGGTGAAGGCCTCGCCGTCCCAGCCCAGGCCCTGGTGGCCCATGATCTCCAGCACCATCTCCTGCCGGATCTGGGCCACGTTGGTGGCCGAGTTCTTGAGCACGGAGGCGGCGTTGGTGGCGCCCGAAGCGCCCTTGGCCTCGGCCGCGGCGCGGGCCAGGGTCAGGCTGTGGACCCGGGCGTCCATGATGTGGCGGATCATCCGGGTGCGCAGGTCGCCGTCGGCGATCCGGCCCTTGCCGTCCTCGCCGACATACTTGCGAGCGATGTCCTCCAGCGGGGTGGCGCGGCCGCCCATGGAGACGCCGGTCTGGCTGGCGCGCTCATGCTGCAGCAGGCGCTTGCCCACCGACCAGCCCTCGTTGAGCTTGCCGAGCAGGGCGTCCTTGGGCGCCACCGCGTCGGTGAAGAAGGTCTCGCAGAAGGGCGAGGCGCCGGCGATCAGCTTGATCGGGCGGGTCTCGATGGCCGGCTGGCGCATGTTGATCAGCAGGAAGCTGATGCCGTCATGCTTCTTCACCGTCGGGTCCGTGCGGACCAGGGCCCCGCACCAGGCGGAGTACTGGGCGCCGGAGGTCCAGATCTTCTGGCCGTTGATCAGCCAGTGGTCGCCCTTGTCCTCGCAGCGGGTCTGCAGGGAGGCCAGGTCCGAGCCGGCGTTGGGTTCGGAATAGCCCACGCACCATTGAACTTCGCCGCGCACGATCGGCGGGATGTGGGTCTTCTTCTGCTCTTCGGTGCCGTAGTCCAGGATGGTCGGCCCGATCATGGTGATCCCCATGCCGAAGACCATCGGATTGAAGGCGCCGACCCGGGCCATCTCCTGCGACAGGACGCGGCCCTGTTGCGGGGTGAGCCCGCCGCCGCCGTACTCCGCCGGCCAGGTCGGGGCGCCCCAGCGCTTGTCGGCCATCCGCTCCTTCCAGAGCTTCATGTCGCCTTGGGGCCCGGAGCCCTCCATGGAGGCGAGGGCCGCACCGGCCTGGCCCTTCAGGGACTCGGGAAAATTCGCTTCAAGCCAGCTGCGGGCCTCCTTGCGGAAGGCCTCGAGTTCAACGTCGCCGCCGAAATCCGCCATGGTCCTGTCTCCGTCAGCGCCGGGAATACGGCGCGCATTTGGCCCAAGCTTACCCCTCCCGCCCGCAGGGACAAGTCCTGCCGCCGCGTCAGCGGGACGACTGATTTTCACCGGCGCCGGGGCCGATCTCCTGCGCAGCGGACCTTCGGCCTTACAGATCGCCAAACCGGTTGTTCAAATTCCGCCCAAGACCCCCGCTGGGCCGGGAGGCGGCGCCATGATCCCGACTGAATTCTCGTCCGAGGCCACCGCGGCCGCGTCGCGGGACGCCCTCCCGCCCTCCGGCGGGTCCAGGGCGGCTCAGCAGACCCCCTCCGGCCCGCTGCGCGGTCCACCTCCCCCTGGGGGGAGGAATTGAGTGCTCCAAAGGGGAGCCCCGACCGAAGGTCGGTGAGGGGGTCTGCGGCGGCTCAGTTGACCCCCTCCGGCCCGGCGCAGGCGCCGGTCCACCTCCCCCTGGGGGGAGGAATGAGAAGCGCC